>JBDHTT010000020.1:0-17181 GCA_039808785.1 Alphaproteobacteria bacterium | reverse complement strand
CCACCTATGGAATTATCGGCGTCAAAGTGTGGATTTATAAAGGCGATGTGATGGATCACGATCCAATGGCCCGTGATAAACGCATGGCGGAAACAGTCGGCGCAACAAAACGCGACTAGGCTTATGATTTGAATATTTTTTAATTGATGGAGTCGAGAGATGCTCTCACCGAAAAAGACAAAATATAGAAAAGCCCATAAAGGCCGAATTCATGGCGATGCCAAAGGTGGATTTGAAATTTCCTTTGGGTCCTATGGTTTGAAAGCGTTGGAGCCGGACCGTATTACGGCGCGCCAGATTGAGGCCGCACGTCGGGCACTGACACGTCATATCAAACGTCAGGGAAAAGTTTGGATTCGCGTGTTTCCGGATGTACCTGTGTCAAAAAAACCCTTGGAAGTTCGGATGGGATCTGGTAAAGGATCTCCCGAATATTGGGTTTGCCGGGTAAAGCCTGGCCGCGTGATGTTTGAAATTGAGGGGATTCCTGAGCAATTAGCTCGTGAAGCTCTGGCATTGGCGGCTGCAAAATTGCCGATTCAGACCAAGTTCGTGAAACGTGTTGCGGAATAATATTAGGATAAATAATAGTTAAAGGTTTAGAAAATGGCTAAAAAATCATCGCCACAAACTGCGGAAGATCTTCAGGGCAAAAGCCCGGATGAGTTGCGTGCCTTGCTGCTCGATTTGCGTAAACAGCAGATGGATATGCGCTTTTCTGTCACGGGCGGGCAGATGAAAGACACGTCGCAATTCCGTAAGGTGCGTCGCATGATTGCGCGGATTAAGACCAGCCTTAACATTGGCGCAAGCCAACAATCTGCGCGCCCAACTGCGCGTTAAGTCGAGAAAAGGGAGTTTAAAACATGCCACGTCGTGTAATGGAAGGTAAAGTTGTCAGTGACGCAATGGATAAAACCGTTACTGTATTGGTTGAGCGTCGTACGATGCACCCAATCTATAAAAAATATGTTAAGAAATCTGCAAAATATGCCGCGCATGATGAAAATAATGCATTCCGTACGGGCGATTTTGTGACTATTGAAGAATGCCGTCCGATCTCTAAACGCAAATGCTGGACGGTGACCACTGACCCAAGCAGCTTGAAACGCGAGGCTCAAGCTGATGGAAATTCAGCTGAGACAGCGGCGAAAAGCCCTGCAAAGGCGGCTTCTGCAGCAAAGTCAAAAGCAGGGGCAAAAAAATCCAAAGCGTCTGAAAAATAATTTTGGCTTTTTGGATAAAAATACGTTATATAGGAAAACTTTAAAATTTGGGTGAATCGTTATGATCCAGATGGAATCAAATTTAGATGTGGCTGATAATTCCGGGGCTCGCCGCGTCGCATGTATCAAAGTGTTGGGCGGATCGCATCGTCGGACTGCTAACATTGGCGATGTGATCGTTGTTTCGGTTAAGGACGCAATTCCTCGTGGTCGGGTGAAAAAAGGGGATGTGCATCGCGCTGTGATTGTGCGTACCTCCTCCGGGCTTCACCGCACGAATGGGGAAACGATTCGCTTTGACGGCAATGCCGTTGTTTTGATTAATAAGCAAGGGGAACCCATCGGAACCCGTATTTTTGGCCCAGTCACCCGTGAGTTGCGCGGTAAGGGCTACATGAAAATTATTTCTCTGGCATCTGAGGTGCTCTAAATGACACAGGCTAAAATGAAAATTAAAAAAGGTGATAAAATTGTTGTAATCACCGGTAAGGATAAGGGGAAAACCGGGACTGTGTCTCGTGTTCTGTTGGATGATCAGCGTGTTGTGGTTGAAGGCATTAATATGGCTGTCAAACACGCCAAGCCGACGCAATTTTCGCAAGGCGGTTTGAAAAATATTGAAGCCCCCATTCACGTATCGAATATTGCATTGGTGGATCCGAAAACTGACAAAGCCACCAAAGTTGCATATAAAACTTTGGAAGATGGTCAAAAAATTCGTGTGGCAAAAAAATCAGGCGAGACCATAGCTTAGCATCATTGGGTGGTAACGGCTTGAGTGTTACGGGAAGATTAAAATATAGGTAAAAAAATGGCACAAGAAAATTATACTCCGAGAATGGAGCAGCGCTATAAACAAGATTTGGCTCCTGCCCTGCAACAAAAGTGCGGCTATCGCAATGTGCATCAAATTCCACGTTTGAAGCATATCACACTCAACATGGGTGTGGGTGAAGCTGCACAAGACAAAAAACATATTGATGTAGCTTTGAAAGATTTGACCGCGATTGCTGGACAAAAAGCTGTCGCGACCAAGGCCCGAAAATCCAATGCATCCTTCAAAATTCGTGAGGATATGGCGATCGGGGTTAAAGTCACTTTGCGCGGAAAAAAAATGTATGAGTTCTTAGACCGTTTGGTCACCATTGCATTGCCGCGTGTGCGCGATTTCCGCGGGATTAACGGCAAGGCTTTTGATGGTCGTGGGAATTATGCACTTGGGATTAAAGATCACACGATTTTCCCAGAAATTAACTTTGACAAGGTTGAGGCCCCGCGCGGTATGGACATCGTGGTCTGTACATCGGCTCAAACCGATGAAGAAGCCAAAGAATTGTTGCGCGGATTTGATTTTCCGTTTAGAAACTAGTTTTTAATTTTAGATCAAGAGGATAGATATGGCTAAAGCCAGTTCAATCAACCGTAATAATAAGCGTAAGGCAATGACCAAGCAATGCAGCGCGAAACGTGCAAGGCTTAAGGCTGTTGTCATGGATAAAGAATTGTCAATTGAAGAGCGTTTTGCCGCGACTTTGAAATTGGCGCAAATGCCGCGTAATGGGGCCGAAACCCGCATTCGTAACCGTTGTGAGCTCTCCGGTCGTGCACGTGGTTACTACAGGAAATTTAGTTTAAGCCGTATCGCTTTACGGAAATTGGCCTCTGAAGGTCAGTTGCCAGGCGTTATCAAGTCCAGCTGGTAAGTTGAGCAGGTTGAGGAAGGAATAGAATTATGTCGATGAGTGATCCTTTAGGAGATATGTTGACCCGTATTCGTAACGGTCAGCTAGCACGTTTGAAACAAGTCGCATGCCCTGCGTCCAAGTTACGTGCCGCGGTTTTGGCTGTGTTGAAGGCTGCTGGTTATGTTCGCGGATTTGAGCAAGCGACCGATGAACGCAATTTGCCGATTTTTATCATTGATTTGAAATATGATGAAGGTAATGCTGTTATTCGCGAACTTCACCGTGTTTCCAAACCTGGTCGTCGGGTCTATGCCGCTGCGCAAAATATTCCACGTTTTTATAACGGGTTGGGGATTACGATTGTTTCGACTCCACGTGGCGTGATGGATGATCAACAAGCGCGTGAGCAAAATGTTGGTGGCGAGGTTTTGTGCCAAGTTTTCTAATTTTGTGTTGAAAACATGGTTATTTTAGAAGTTTAAGGAAGATACAAATGTCTCGAGTTGGAAAAAACCCTGTGACCATCCCATCCGGTGTCACAGTGGATTATAAAGAGCAGGATATGAAGATCAAGGGTCCAAAGGGTGAGCTTCACCTCGTTGTGCATCCTAAGGTTCAGGTTAAAATCGAAGGTCAGCAAATTTCAGTAGCCCCGATTGCTACTGATCTGGAAAGCCGTGCTCTCTGGGCCACGATGCAACGCCGTATCGCCAATATGGTCTTAGGCGTGACACAGGGCTTTACCAAGGATTTGGAAATTGAAGGCGTGGGGTATCGTTGTAACTTACAAGGTAAAGAGTTGGTCTTGCAGCTCGGGTATAGCCATGATGTGCGCTATGCGATTCCCGAAGGAATTTCAGTTGCGGTGGATAAACAAACCTTGATTAAAATTACCGGAATTGATAAAGAGAAGGTCGGTCAAGTTGCGGCCGAGATTCGCAGTTATCGTCCGCCTGAGCCTTATAAAGGTAAGGGTGTTCGTTATGCCGGTGAGTTTATCTTGCGTAAAGAAGGTAAGAAAAAATAATCGGTAAGGTCATTTTTTAGGCTCGTGGGTGAGCCGTCATAGAGAGATTTTTTTTAAAGTAAAAGGGTAAGATCATGCGCCAACCGGAAACTAATGCACAACGTCGTGCGCGTCGCGTGCGGGCCAAGTTGAAAAGAATTAATAAGGCAGGCAAGTTGCGTCTGTCCATTCACCGTACCAATAATCACATGTATGCACAGATTATTGATGATGTGAATGGAAAAACCTTGGCGGCTGCCTCGACTTTGAGCGGTGATTTGCGCAATAAGGGTGGAAATGTTGATGCCGCGGCAAAGGTTGGCAGTGAAATTGCCCGACTGGCTAAGGCCGCCAATATTACCGAGGTTATGTTTGACCGTGGAAGTTTTCTATATCATGGCCGTGTTGAAGCATTGGCGAAAGCCGCTCGTGACGGCGGATTAGTATTCTAAGGAAGGAATGAATAAAGATGGCTCGTCCAGAACGTAAACGCGAAGAACGCGAAGAAGTTGAATTTAACGAACGCTTGGTCGCCGTTAACCGTGTGGCCAAAGTGGTCAAAGGGGGACGTCGTTTTGGCTTTGCGGCTCTTGTAGTCGTGGGTGATGGACGTGGCCGCATTGGTCACGGGCATGCTAAGGCTCGTGAGGTTCCTGATGCAATTCGCAAAGCAACGGATCAAGCCAAACGCACGATGATTCGTGTGGCATTGCGTGAAGGCCGTACCATTCACCATGATGTTGTGGGTCGTTATGGCGCAGGTCATGTGCATTTGCGGACGGCCCCTGCGGGGACCGGGATTATTGCTGGTGGTCCAATGCGCGCGATTTTTGAAGCGATCGGTATTCAGGATGTTGTGGCCAAGGCTGTTGGAACAAGTAATCCCTATAACATGGTGAATGCAACTTTTGCCGCGCTTCAGGCGATGGAAAGCCCAAAATCAGTTGCCGCCCGTCGTGGCAAAAAAGTGAGTGATATTGTGGCCAATCGTGATGTACGCATGAAAGAAGCAAAAATAGTTGAAGGAGTTGAGGCGACTGGCGCGGAAGCTCAGGAAACCACCTCTACTGATCAGGCTGTGGAATAACAGGAATTGGAGTTGAATAATGGCTCAGGCAAAATCAAAAGCGGCAGATGCAAATAATGCTGCCAAAAAAGTGATCGTGACACAAATTGGCTCACCGATTGGTCGTCGCGCGGATCAAGAGCAAACCTTGATCGGTTTAGGTTTAAATAAAATGCATCGTAGCCGTGAATTGCAGGATACACCTGCGATCCGCGGAATGATTGAAAAAGTGAAACATTTGGTTGAAGTGAAAGAATAAGGTGCAAAAATGAAGTTGAATGAATTGCAACCTCAAGAAGGTGCCGTGAAAAAAAGAATGCGTGTCGGGCGTGGGATTGGCTCCGGTAAGGGCAAAACCTGCGGTAAGGGCGTAAAAGGTCAAAAATCAAGAACCGGTGTGGCCATTAACGGCTTTGAGGGCGGACAAATGCCCCTCTATCGTCGTTTGCCGAAAATGGGCTTCACCAATATTTTCGCCAAAGATTATGCCACAATTTCGTTGGGGCGCTTGCAACAGGCGATTGACGCTGGCACTATTGATGCAAAAGGACAGGTTGATTGCAAAATGTTGATGAGCGCGGGCGTTGCCACCAAAGCTAAAGATGGTGTCCGTTTGTTAGGAAGTGGTGAGTTGACCAGCAAAGTCTCTCTCAAAATTGCCGGTGCCACGGCATCGGCTAGGGAAGCGGTTGAAAAAGCCGGTGGCAAGTTAGAAATTTATGTACCCGAAGTCAAACCGGTTGTACGTAAAAAGCCAATCCCCGGTCAAAAATAATTGGAACCAATGGATGAATTTAAAAAGAGGCTTCGGCCTCTTTTTTGTTGCATGTAGTGCCGCGCAGCCTCACGCTGCGATACGCCACTTTTAACGCACGCGCGGCCCGTGCCCGTAAATCTGATGAACATCTCATTCGTACACTTTACTTTATCTCTATGAGTTGGCTATACAAAGGGCGCATAGCGCATATTTACGCAGATTGTTATCCGTATCCGGTTTATCGCGATGTGGCCGGGGGGGCTATTCTGCTGACACAGACTAAGCAAAAAATCTATCAGATTGAACAAAATAATAGCGCGCAATGGCATTGGCTAGCCAGTTTTCACAGACGTAGAAAAACCGTGACGCGTTCCCTAGATATGCTTGAAGCCCGCATGAAGCTCTTTGCCAGATATCGCATCAATGGCGATATTACAGACCTCACAACCCATCTCAGGCACCCAAACCCTCACTCAAATCAATTATCTATCTTAAAGTGATTATCTCTTATAATAAACCCTCTTGAATAATGTAAACATAATCTTTATGGTGGCATTGTCTTTAAACATCAACAATGAGGTAAAAATATGAGTAAAAGAGTATTAGCGTTAGGCCCAGTACTTGCTTTAGCAGTTACAGGATGCGCGATTGATCCGGCAAGACTCCAAAGAGGTCTAGACGTATTGACAGGAGATGCATGTACTTCTGCAGGTGGTAGAACCATGCCTCAGTGGGAGGCTGAGCGCAATGTCCGTGGTGGGCATGATGGATTACTTCGTGCTTTTGTGGAAAATAATGGAAAAGAAAGATTTAACTTACCCGTTGTAAAGGGATCTGCTCCTATTGCGGTTTTTGATAGACATTGGCAAGGTAATGCAACTGGTGATGTTGATGGGGCTACCCAAAACGTACGGTATTGTTATGGCGTGAGGGTGAGTGAGGCTAATTCATGGGGGCAGAATGGGTATTCAGTCCAACCCGCACCACGCCACCGATAAGATCGAGGAAATAATTAAGTTCGATGGACACTGCGCCTCAGGGGGCAGTGTTTTTTTATGAGGCTGAGTTTTTATTGCCTCTCCCCAAACAACGCTGTGCCGATGCGGATGGTTGTGGCGTTAAAGGCTAGGGCGGTGGGGTAATCCCCGCTCATGCCTATGCTGAGGGCTTTGAGTTTGTAACGCCGAGATAATTTGTTCATAAGGCCGAAATAGAGTCCTGCCGGCGCGCCCTGCGGCGGAATGGCCATAAGGCCCGCAATCGGGAAATTCACCTGCGCGGCGTGAGTCAAAAGTGCGGGCAGCTGCGCAATCGCCACCCCGGATTTTTGCGGCTCTTGCCCTATATTCACCTGAATGAGGCACGATATTCGGCGATTTTGCCGTGTGCATTGGTTTGCAATCTCGTCAATTTGCTCCGCGCTTTCCACGGTTTCGATCACGTCAAACAGGGCAACCGTGCGCTTGATTTTATTGGATTGGAGCGGCCCGATCAGATGCAATTTTAAATCGGGATATTGTGCGCGGCGATGTGCCCAATGGGCTTCGGCCTCCGCCACGCGGTTCTCCCCAAATACCCGCAACCCGTATTGCAGGGCCGTATCAATTTGGTAATCTTCAAGTGTTTTGCTTACTGCCACGAGTTCGATATCTGTAACAGAGCGGTGAGCGGTACGGGCAGATAAGGCAATCTGTGCGCGGATTTGTTGGAGCCGCGCCGCAAATTCAGATGCGTAAGAGTCTCTATCCACCGAACCGTTCATTGAAAACAGCCAAAATTACTGATTCATTGATTGGAAAAACTCTTCGTTCGATTTGGTGTCCTTGAGTTTATCAATCAAGAATTCCACCGCATCCACCGTACCCATCGGATTAAGAATACGGCGCAAAAGCCACATTTTTTGCAGTGTTTCTTTTGGCACCAGCAATTCTTCTTTCCGTGTTCCGGATTTTTGAATGTCAATGGCCGGGAAGACGCGCTTATCGGCGATTTTGCGGTCGAGCACGATTTCGGAATTCCCTGTACCCTTGAATTCTTCAAAGATAACCTCATCCATACGGCTACCCGTATCGATTAGGGCGGTGGCGATAATGGTCAGGGATCCCCCCTGTTCAATATTACGCGCCGCGCCAAAGAATCGTTTGGGCCGCTGCAGGGCATTGGCATCCACACCGCCGGTTAAAACTTTCCCGGACGAAGGCACAACAGTATTATAGGCTCGTGCCAACCGCGTGATGGAGTCAAGCAAAATCACCACATCGCGTTTATGTTCGACCAATCTTTTGGCCTTTTCCATCACCATTTCGGCGACCTGGACGTGACGCGCAGCCGGTTCGTCAAAGGTTGAGGAAACCACTTCGCCCCTTACGGAACGTGCCATATCGGTGACCTCTTCGGGTCTCTCATCGATCAACAGGACAATCAAATACGTATCGGGATGATTGCTGGCGATGGCGTGGGCGATATCCTGAAGCATTACAGTTTTTCCCACACGCGGAGGCGCCACAATCAACGCACGTTGGCCAAAGCCAAGCGGGGAGGTAAGCTCAATCACACGCTGGGTCAGGTTTTTCTTGGTGGGGTCCATGAGCTCAAGGTTAATCTTGCGTTCAGGATAAAGCGGGGTGAGGTTGTCAAAATTAATGCGGTGGCGGATTTTTTCGGGCGATTCGCCGTTAATATGCGCCATGTTGAGCAGCGCAAAATACCGCTCCGATTCTTTCGGCGCGCGAATACGTCCCTCTACAATATCCCCGGTCCGCAGGCCAAAACGCTTGACCTGAGCGGGGGAGACATAAATATCATCGGGTCCTGGAAGGTAGTTTTCCTCCGGGGATCGCAAAAAGCCGAAACCATCCTGTAACACCTCTAAAACGCCGGTGCCGGAGATTGGCACATCGCGCTCCGCCAGGCGTTTCAGGACCGAAAACATAATATCTTGTTTGCGCATCGTGCCGCAATTTTCAATATCCAGTTCTTCGGCAAAGGCCAAAAGTTCCGCGGGTGAGCGGGTTTTTAAATCCTGTAGATTCATACAAGTCTCATCATCATAAAATGTTGGAAAATCAATTAAAAATATTCATGTGGGGGAAAGGGGAGGCATGCGATATCGGCACACTTTACAGCTCAAAAAAATCCATAACATAAAGGTTGGAGAAAAAGTGCAAATTATACTTTCTATTCTTGATCGGATTTGTCTTCGCGTCGGGAAGTCGTCTTTTCTTTTTGCAACCATCGACCGAAAGAAAAAGCGGGACACAAAACTTATCTCAATATCTCAAAAAGAGGTCGGGGCTTCAAAAGTTCTCCAGCCGTCCCGTGGTCCCCATGAAAGTTCGATGAGTTTTGATAAAGACGCTCCTTTCTATCACCTCTGTGCTAGCTTGTCAAGTAAATTTTACGGGTGCACGCATAGGGTGTATGTATGCTTATGTTATGTGCACTTAATACGTAGTGCCTGTATATTTTAATGTCTGGATTGCAAAATGTTTATTTTTGCGGTGCTGTGTCAGTATAAATTCATGGCGTGAAATTGTTAATATTCCTGCGCTAAAAAGGCTATCTGCTCTCTTGTTTCGACATACTGGGAGGTTTGGTTTTGAAGGAAGGAGTACTAATTTCTCGGAAAATAAAACTTATCCACAGAAAAGAAAGAAAAAATATTGACTTATTTGCGCAAATGCTTAGTATGCGCATGTTCTAAAGAGTTTAAAGATAGTCCTTGGTAAAGTGCCTTTGGCGTAAGTCTTTGATTTTGTTTGGAATATTGGTATACGACCCGGCGTTTTATAAGGCCCGCAGGCGGCAATAAAATTTTACGGATCGGATTAAAATCAAATTTAATAGATAAAGGAGTTCAAATATGGCCCGTATTTCCGGTGTCAATATTCCTGATAATAAACGCGCGATTATTTCGCTCACTTACATTCATGGGATTGGTCGTTTTACTGCGGAGCAAATCTGCCGCGATGTGGGGATTGATTTTTCCCGCCGTATGAAAGATTTGACCGAAGATGAATTGAATCAAATCCGTAAATATATCGAAAGCGGAAAATTCCTGATTGAAGGGGATTTGCGCCGCGAAGTTTCTCTCAATATTAAACGTTTGGTCGATATGCAATGCTATCGCGGTATTCGTCATCGTCGCGGGTTGCCCGTGCGCGGTCAACGGACACGCGGAAATGCACGGACACGTAAAGGTCCTGCAAAAGCTGTTGCCGGTAAAAAAATCGTCAAAAAATAATTGAAAATTGAGAGGAATTGATCATGGCCGCTAAAGAAAAAGCCAAAACCGGTGCCGGTGCGCGCAAAAAAATCGTTCGTAAAAATATTGCGATCGGTGTCGCCCACATTAATGCATCATTCAATAATATTTTTATCACCATTACCGACCCGATGGGAAATACGGTATCGTGGTCATCTGCGGGGATTGTCGGGTTTAAAGGATCGCGTAAATCCACACCGTTCGCGGCACAAATGACCGCTGAAGATGCGGGCCGTAAAGCCCAAGAACACGGGTTGAAAGAGGTGGATGTGTTGATTAAAGGTCCGGGAGCGGGACGTGAATCCGCCCTTCGTGCCTTACAATCCATCGGATACACGATTCGCTCAATCAAGGACATTACGCCGGTGCCGCACAATGGATGCCGCCCGCCGAAACGTCGCCGGATCTAAAAAGAGTATTTCAGGAGCTTCCCGGCGATGGGTAAGCTCCTGTTCGAATTTAAGTTTGTCAATGGTATGACACTTTAGCGCATGGTGAAAGGGACGAAGCATGCTGATTCAAAAAAACTGGCTCGAATTAATTAAACCCAACAAAGTTGATCACAAGACCGATAGCCGCAATTACGGCAAGATCATCGTGGAACCGCTGGAGCGCGGATTTGGCCTGACTTTGGGCAATGCGTTGCGCCGGACTTTATTGTCATCCCTTCAGGGGGCGGCGATCACCGCCATCAAAATTGCTGGGGTTCAGCATGAATTTTCGACAATCGAAGGCGTGCGTGAAGATGTGACCGACATTGTGTTGAATATTAAGGCGATTGCGGTGCGGATGCATGTTGAAGGCCCCAAAAGAATGCGCTTGGTTGCCGAGGGTCCATGCGAAGTGACCGCCGGTATGATCGAAGCCGGAGCTGATATCGAAATTATGAATCCTGAACTTGTGATTTGCACCTTGGATAAAGGGGCAAAACTCGACATGGAAATGACCGTGAACACAGGAAAAGGATATCGTGCGGCCGCTATGAACCGTCCAGAAGATGCACCGGTTGGGCTTATTCCTGTTGATAGCATTTTCTCCCCCGTTCGCAAGGTATCCTATGAAGTTGAAGATACGCGCGTGGGACAAATTACGGATTATGATAAATTGACGCTCACGGTTGAAACCAATGGCGTGATTTCTGCCGATGACGCCGTGGCCTATGCCGCCCGCATTTTACAGGATCAATTGCAAATCTTCATCAATTTTGAAGAACCAAAAGAAGCCAAAGCCAGCGATGTTGAGGAATCCCTGCCGTTTAATCGCAATCTCCTCAAAAAAGTGGAAGAATTGGAATTGTCGGTGCGTTCGGCCAATTGCCTCAAAAACGACAATATTATTTATATTGGCGATTTGGTGCAAAAATCCGAAGGCGAAATGTTGCGCACTCCTAACTTTGGCCGTAAATCCTTGAATGAGATCAAGGAAGTTCTGGGCATCATGGGTCTGCATTTGGGGATGCAGGTGGAAGGATGGCCGCCGGAGAATATTGAAGATCTGGCCCGCAAATTGGATGATCCGTTCGCGCATTGATCGCGGGCTGTGATATAGTGATTTCATATAAAATAGTGTCCTATTTTATATGAAATTGTACCGAGCAAGGCGAGACGGGCTTTGCCCGGTAGCGTGCCCGGCGCTTGAGGGCTTCGTTAAAAGTGTCTTATTTTTAACGAGATAGAGTGTAAAAGTTTTGAGCATAGGGCTCAACCTTACGGTTAAACTTAAATTTTGGGTTGCCGCAAGTTGATATGATGATGACTCTGCGGAGTTATCGCAACAAAAGAAAGGAAATCGCCATGAAACATGGTTTAAAACAACGTAAACTGAATCGTACCAGCGCGCATCGTCGGGCATTGTTCGCCAACATGGCATCGGCCTTGATTAAGCATGAGCAAATCGTGACCACCTTGCCAAAGGCCAAGGATTTGCGTCCGTTTGTTGAAAAATTGGTAACTTTGGGTAAAAAGGGCACTCTGGCTGATCGCCGTGCAGCCTTTGCCATTTTGCGTAATGATGAGATGGTGGCGAAATTATTCTCAACTCTCTCCACCCGTTATGCCAACCGTCAGGGCGGTTATACGCGCGTCTTAAAAGCCGGATTCCGTTATGGTGATGCGGCCCCGCTCGCGGTGATTGAATTTGTGGATCGTGATCCATCCGCCAAAGGTCAAGATAGCGGTCGTGATTTCACTCAAGAGCAAGATAATACGGCAGACGCAGCCACCGATGAACTGACTCTCTCCAAGGACTCGGTTCAAAAAGCCAATGCCGAAATTGCGCGCAAAGCTGCTGAAAAATCTGAATAATTTTATGTTATAAAGAATAAAAAATTCAAAAGCGGGAACTGTATGGTTTCCGCTTTTTTGCAGTAAAATTCGTAGAGTCTATAGAGTGATATGCCAAAAAAATGGGGGGGATTTTGGGTGCTTATAGGCACGTTGATCAGCGGGGGGATCAATGGCGGGATCAGCGCGGGAATCAATGGTGGCTGGGGATTGGTCGCTAACCAGGCATTCGCTGCGGAGGTGGTTTTTCCCCGCTCTGCGCCCACTCCTTATACGCTCTCGCCCATTTTTATACCTGCTCCCTCCGCACGAATGGAGAGAGAGGGAAGTTTAGTCGTTCAATATGACTATGGCAAAGCCGCAGAAACGGCCCTAATCGGCGCGCAACTGACTCCGAGTTTTTTCCTAGCTGTGCGTCAAACGGCGCGGCGATCTGGCGATGATCATCTGTTCCCCGGGCTTGATTTGAAATATTTGGTTTTGCCGGAGGCTCGTGCGCGCCCTGCGGTGGCGGTTGGGGCGCAGTCTTTCCTGGGGGCACGCGCGGTGGCGGGCGAATATGTGGCACTTTCTAAACATTGGCAAAATTGGGATGGAACGGTCGGGCTTGGCTGGGGCCGCTTTGGGGCGAGTGATGGCGCGGGCGGTTCAGGTGATGTATGGCCGACACTGGGTCGGCGGCACAAAATTGATGAAAATCCGAGTACGCCGCAAGATTGGTTTCACGGTGAACCCGCAATTTTTTGGGGCATGAGTTACACGCCCCCGATTTTGCCCGGTGTGGGGTTTCATGCAGCCTATGCCCCCGAATATAAAGGTGAAGCCGCCGATCAAAATGCGCAAATTGACACGATCGGCCCGTGGAATTTGGGTGTGTCTTACCAACCTCAAACCGAGGAATTTTCTTGGCTGCGCGTGGGTGCGTATTGGCAGGGGGATCAAGCTTACCTTGCGCGCGTGGCCGTTGTATGGAGTCCGGATTTACAACACGACATCATGGACCAACCTCATGCAAATAACAAAGAAAGTGAGTATAAACCGCCGCAGCGTAGCGCAGGGCAGGGGCGGGTTTTACCATTTGACCTTTCAACTTTCTTGGGGTTAAGTCCCGAAATTTCGCCGCAAAGACTGGCGCAGCACGGCTATGGGCTTTCGCACATCAAACTTTTGCCTCAGGCGATTTTTGCGGAATTGGAGCTTGACGCCGATCAACCTGTGCCAACGCAAATCAAACAGGCGGCGCACTATTTGCGGCAGTTGAGCGTGGAAAGTAAAGCCGCGATCATCATTCAACTCACCCATCACGGGGTAAGGGGGCGCGAGGTCACGTTGCGCGGGGCTGATTTTGACTCAAAGCTGACCCGTTTGGGCGGCCCGTTTTTGATATCGGATGAAGAGGTGTGGAGTCATGCAACGTGGCGGCAGAGCAGGGCTGCATCGGCTCAAGATTTTTTAAAATATTACCAGTTTGAGGTGGATTGGCGCAATGATCTCTCGCTCAGTGAAGATGATAACGGCGTGTTGTATCGCGCTGCGCTAATTCCACGCATAAGATATTTTCGCCGCCAAAACAGCGAAAGCGTAACGGCGCTGCGGATCAATCTAGCCGATAATTTGGTACATTATCGGGATTATCGGTATGATAACCCGGATTATGATTCCGCGTTACCGGTGAGATCCGACATTGACCTGTTCACACAGCAACGATTGATTTTGGAACGGCAATATCGCACAGTTTTTGCCGATTGGGGGCATGATATCTATGCTGCCTATACGCTGGGGTATTTAGAGGAAATGTATGCAGGTTTGGGCGGTGAAATTCTCTATCGCCCTTTTGGTAAAAAATATGCGTTGGGGTTGGAATTGGATCAGGCGTTTAAACGTGAACCGCAGAGCTTGGGGGCTTTGGCGTTGAATGGTGATCATGTGCTGAGCGGTTTTTTAAACGGATATTATGAATGGGATGATGATAAAACTTTGACGCTCAGCGTGGGGCGATATTTGGCCGAAGATGTGGGAGCGGAGGTTGCTTTTGCGCGCCAATGGGAGAACGGTGCCCGGATTAAGACCTATTTGAATGCAACGGACGGCGCAGATTCTGGCGCGCGAGCGGCCTATGATCGTGATCTCTACGGCGCGAAAATGAATATGAATGCGGGGATTGAGCTCTCCCTGCCGCTTGATTTTGCGCTGACAAAACCGGTGCGGGCGCGTGTTGTGAACCGTATCGGACCTATGGGGCGGGAACGCGGGCAAAGGCTGGATCATCCTGCCCCTCTCTATGATATGACCGAACCGCTCTCCGCCCGCGCGCTGCGCATACATCCGTAAGATCATGAATAGGTTTTAACTCGGTATGCATATTCCGCTTTTATTCAGCGCATAAATCTGGCATCTTTCAATTTGGGTCAGGTGGGTGTAGCGTTTGAGAATCTGATAATCTCCTTGTTTTAACCGCAAAAAGATTATCCTCTCTCCTGTCCCGCCGCCACCGCCATTTGAGGCATTTCACTCTTGAATGGACGCTTTCTTTAACCGTTGATAAAAAAATTAAGAGTAATTTCAAATTATGACTTCTATTCAAACTGCTTCTATAAAAACGGCCTGTGTGTATTGTGGAAGTTCCACAATTTCTGACCCAATTTATGATCAGCCCACGATTGCTTTGGGTACGGCCCTGGCAAAAGCGGGGATAACATTAACTTATGGCGGTGGAAGCCCCGGCTTAATGGGTAAAGTGGCGGATGCCTGTATGGCGGCGGGGGGCAAGGTGATTGGGATCATCCCGGAAGCAATCCTGAAGCTTGAGGCGCGCCATAATGATCTTACGGAACTGATTGTGGTGGATAATATGCACACACGCAAGCGAATGATGGCCGAACGGGCCGATGCGTTTGTGGTGATGCCAGGCGGTCTCGGTACGCTGGATGAGATGTTTGAAATTTTGACTTGGCGCTATTTGGGAATTCATGACAAGCCGGTGATTATTGCCAATATCATGGGATATTGGGATAAGTTACTTGCGCTGATGGACCACATGGCGGAAAAAAAATTCTTGCGGGAACACCATTTAAAAACATTTGTGGTGGCGCGGGATGTCGATGAAATCATGGCGATTCTGACGCATATGCCGCCCACACCGCAAAACGTGGAAAGCGAGAAAATTTAAGGATATTTTTAGGATTTAGGTGATAAGTATAGAGATACTAGAGCATTTTGCGATTAAGTGGAAGCCGGTTAATCGTAACAAAATGCGACAAAACAAATACTTAGACCATTTTTTGATTCTACCCAAACTAAAAATGGTCTAAAAATTTACCTGAACAGGATTAGGGTTTTATCACATGAGTTTCATCAACGAAAAAGAACGCGCCCAGACGCAAATGATCTCGCAACAAGTATTGGAGCGGATTGCGCGTGAAGATTTGCTCCCTGATCCTGAAAATTACGAGCTTTGGTATGTATATTATTCTCGATCTCTCCCTGAGGTTGTGCGGGTTATTGACGGCATCGTTGAGTCGGGGCAAAAGATTAATGATTATGTGTGCGGCGAAGTTTACAATCGTTTCTTGAGTGATTTAAGAAATGAAGAGGCGGTGCGCAATGCCGGTGAACAAGTACAAAATGCCATTCATAACGTATCGGGCATGGTGGAGGGCGTAAAGCATGCCACCAAAAGCTATGGTTCTACCTTGAATGAAGTCGGCAAACGCATCACTGTGGCGCAAACCCCTGAAGATTTTCGATCTATTCTAACTGTTGCGGGTGAAAGTACTCGCCAGATGATGGAGCAAAATATACGACTGGAAGAAATGCTGCGCGAATCGAATATCATCATGGATGAACTTCGGCGCGATCTTGAACATGTACGGCGCGAAGCCCTTACCGATGGTCTGACCGGCCTCGCCAATCGCAAAAGTTTTGACAGTAGCATTGATCAGATTCTTAAAGACACTCTCGATCGTAAAACAACCTTTTGTATTTTGATGTTGGATATTGATTATTTTAAGGTGTTTAACGACAATTTTGGGCATCAGATTGGGGATCAGGTTTTAAGGCTGGTGGCGCGCACGCTGAAAGATGGACTGAAGGGTAAGGATGTCGCCGCGCGCTATGGCGGTGAGGAATTTGCCATTATTTTGCCTGACACTGAAATTTCGGGGGCAGTTACCGTGGGCAACGCGCTGCGCAAGGCTGTGGCCGGCAAAGATGTGATTAACCGCAGCACCGGAAAAGTTTTGGGCCGTATTACCTTATCCGTGGGCGCGGCAGAGTATGCGGGTGAAAAAACCCCGGAAATGTTAATCGCGCGGGCCGATGAAGCCCTCTATTCCGCGAAACATAACGGCCGGAACCAGGTTGCCGCGGCTCCCCAGAAACTATAATGGTTTATCCACGAAAAATCTTGATCACTGGTGCTTCAAGTGGCCTTGGGGCTGCGTTGGCTGAATTTTATGCGGCAAGCGGTGCCACTCTGTTTATATCGGGGCGCGATGCGCAACGGTTAGAGGAAACGCGGCAAGCGTGCGAACGAAATGGCGGTCAATGTTTCCCCCGGGTCATTGATGTGACCGACAAAGAGGCCATGCATGGCTGGATTACCGGCATTTTGAATGATCACGGTACACTGGATCTGGTCATTGCCAATGCGGGCGTATCAGGCGGCACCGCCATGCGTGTGGGACAAGGTGATAATCCTGTCTGGGATGGGGATAATGACCATCATATCTTTGAAACCAACTTTATGGGTGTGCTCAATACCATCAACCCGGTTCTGCCGCATATGATGTCATCCCACGGCGGGCAAATCGCCCTTATCAGTTCAATGGCAAGTTTTGTCCCGTTGGCGGGGGCACCGTCCTATTCTGCCTCAAAGGCAGCCGTGCGTTTTTATG
>JBDHTT010000019.1:0-17394 GCA_039808785.1 Alphaproteobacteria bacterium | reverse complement strand
GCGGTCCGGCCCAGATATAAATAAAGATCAAGGACCAAAAGTGCAAAATCGACAAACGATAGGAATAAACCGGACGATTAGCCTGTTTCGGAATGAAATAATACATCATCCCCAAAAATCCAGCCGTCAGGAAAAATCCAACCGCATTATGCCCATACCACCACTGGATCATCGCCGATTGCACGCCTGAGGGCACCGCATAGCTTTTAGAGCCCAATAAGCTCACGGGAATAGAGAGATTATTCCCCAAATGCAGCACCGCCACCGTAATGATAAAGGCCATATAAAACCAGTTGGCCACATAAATATGCGGTTCCGACCGCTTAATAATCGTCGCCATATACACAATCAAATACGCCACCCACACCACCGCGAGCCACAAATCGGCATACCATTCAGGTTCGGCATATTCCTTACCCTGCGTTACCCCCAGCACATAACCCAAAGCAGCAATCACAATAAACAGGTTATATCCCCAGAAGGTAAAAAGCGCGAGCCCGTCACTCCACAATCTCACACGACAAGTCCGTTGCACCACATAATAACTCGTAGCAAACAGCGCATTCCCGCCAAAGGCAAAAATCACCGCAGAGGTATGAAGCGGACGCAACCGCCCAAAGTTAAGATACGGTTCAAAATTCAACCACGGAAACGCCAATTGCAGGGCGATAAAAACACCGGCCGCAAAGCCCACCACACCCCAAAAAATCGTTGCAATGGTAAAAAGACGGACAACATCGTCATTATAGCGCGGAGCTACATTTGTTGTTGCACTTGTCATGTGGGAACCCCTTTCAAAACGTTGGATAGTGCGGGCAAAAGTTATTTTAATTTTTTAAAACCTGTTGAGAATCTTGCTGCGGCACAGTATTTTTATGGTTTTTCGAGAACCACCCCGGAACGTACACAAATGTACTCAAGGAGCAGAAGCGCAGAAAATCGCTAAAAAGCCAAAGCCAGAGTAGAGATCATCAACAAGTTCTCAAATGAGTCTTGCCGAGATCACAATCAGCACTACGCTATTTACCACACCTAACCCCTTGTTTAAAAGATCAAAATGAGTGGGCCATAATGACGCAGCCTTACGTCCAAAAATTCCAATCACTATAAGAGCAGGCATCGTCCCCACACAAAATGCCGCCATGGCCAGGGCCGCCTGTCCCGCGCCGTCGAGGGCGGAGACCGCGAGCAATGCCGCCAGCACCAACCCGCACGGGATAAACCCCAGCACAACACCGCCCAAATACAGCGCCACCCCGCCCCACCGGTCGTAACGATGAAATAGGGCATTGGACGCGCCGCTCACCCATTTCCACGGCAGCGGCAAACTGAGCCGCGCCAAAAACGGAAAATATTTTAAAAATAGCGGAAAAGATTGCACCAAAAACATTAGCGCAGCACAACATAATAAAAGTGACGTCACCACATGCCGCCACGCCGAATCCATAAGCGCATAGGATAAAAATAAATTGGATAAAACCCCGAGCAAACAATAAGTGGTCATGCGCCCGAGATGATAGGGAATCAACAACGACCCCATCGGCGTGCGTTGCCCCCTGTCTTGCATCATCACCACAAACGGCCCGCACATAAAGCTGCAATGGCTGGCGCTCCCGACCAAAGCCCCCAGAAACAGACTCAAAACAATCCCGCCTTGAGTCATCGTAAAAGTCATCGCAAACGGGGCACATTCAAAAATCATGATCAAACTTATGTCAGAAATGCAGAAAAATTACAAATCCGATCACGTCTCTCTTCTCAGGCCGCTCTTGAGGGCATTTTGACATCCGAAACCCCAATTTGTGCGGCGGCTTCGGCCAGGATGGCGGCGGAGCGGTTCAGGGCCTCAATCTCTTGCAAATCTAGCATCGGACGGAGTGTGCGGGCAATCCCACTTGCGTTGATAATGCGGGGGAAGGAGATACTGATCGGCCCCTCCCCGTCCAATACATCGCTTGTAGGCGTGGAGCAGGTGATCAGGGCATTTTCATCATTGATCACGGCCTGGGCCAATCGTGCCATTCCCGCGCCAATGCCATACCACGTGGCACCTTTACCCTGAATAATACGATAGGCAGCACGCCGCACGCCTTCGTCAATTGTCTCCCGCACCTGCGCAGTTACGGCGGCCCCAATTTGCGCGGCAAAATTCATCACGGGAATGGTACCAACCAACGCGCCCGACCAATGCAGCACCTCAGAATCCCCATGTTCACCGAGTACATAGGCATGAACAGAATGGGACGACACGCCCAAATGTGCGGCCAACAGCGCCCGAAACCGCGCCGTATCCAGAATTGTGCCACTGCCAATCACGCGATCACTGGAAATTCCGTGGGTTTTCTGGGCGATGGATGCCACCATTTGCGTCATCACATCCACGGGGTTGCTGGCGATTAATAAAATCGCATCGGGGGCTGCATTTAAAATTTGCGGGATCATGCCTTGGAAAATTTCGGCATTGCGTTTGAGAAGATCAAGCCGAGTCTCCCCCGGTTTTTGCGCGGCACCAGCGGCAATCACCACCAAACCCGCACCCGCCAGTTGTTCAAAATCACCGCTTATCACCGGAATGGGACAAGCAAACGGTGTGGCATGCAAAATATCTTCGGCCTGCGCCTGTGCCAACGCCGTATTTTTATCGACCATCACCAATTCTGTCCCCACACCGCGCAACACGCACGCATAGGCAATGGCCGCACCGACCTGTCCGCATCCGACAATTCCGATTTTCATGATTTGCTCCTGGGCTTTGGGTTGATGGATTTATTTTTTACGCCCAATTATGACGGATTACAAAAGGAAAAATCGCCACGGCTAGAGCATTTTGCGATTAAGTGGAAGCCGGTTAATCGTAACAAAATGCGACAAAACAAATACTTAGACCATTTTTCGATTCTGAATAACCGAAAAATGGTCTAAAACACCCACCACACCCTCAAGATCAAAAAAATCAGGGCGTTTCAACTGCTTTGAGGAGTTAAAACGCCCTAGTCTTAGTTTTCAGGGGAGAAAATATAATCACTTCGAAAAAGAGAAGTCAGGTTGATCTAGGGCAGTCCCGAACAAAATCAAGTCAATTTCAACTCTTCTGCAAACGGCCCTTTATCAAAATATTTCAGGCAGCTTCGGTTAAAAAATCATCCAACCGATCCTTCATCCGCGGCACCAGGTTGGATTTGAGTTTTTCCATCGCTCTGGCCTCCAACTGCCGCACACGTTCCTTACTCACGCCCAATTTTTTGCCCAGATCCTCGAGTGTCACGGTTTCATATTGCAAATGACGTTCGCGGATAATGCGTTGCTCACGCTCATTGAGTTGCTTTAAAGCAGAATTAAGCCACAAGGACCGCGTGCGCGAATCTTTGCGCGCAATCACAATCTCTTCGGGTGTCGGACCACCATCGCGCAGCAGGGATTGAAACTCATCCTCGCTATCCTCCGATAAAGTAGCATTGAGTGATTGGTCCCCGCCACTCATGCGCGCCTCCATATCCTCAACATCCTTCACGCGCACGCCCAAAACTTTGGCAATATCCTCACGCCCTTGGGATGTCAGCCCGTTTTCACTCGCCGCGCCGCTGATTCGCGCGCGCAACCGCCGCAGATTGAAAAACAGCGATTTTTGCGCGGCTGTGGTTCCTGTGCGGACAATTGACCAGTTGCGCAGGATATAATCTTGAATCGACGCCCTGATCCACCATGCAGCATAAGTGGAAAACCGCACATCGCGGTCGGGTTCAAAGCGATTAACCGCCTGCATCAGGCCGATATTGCCCTCTTGAATCAAATCACCCAAAGGCAAACCGTAATTTTTAAATTTGGACGCCGCCGCAATCACCAACCGCGCATAGGATTTAATCAGTTGATGCATAGCCGCTTCATCATGATGATCGCGCCATTTCCGGGCCAACTCAGCCTCATACTCCCGCTCTAAAATCGGTTCCTTCATCGATGCGCGAATATAATCCAAATTTGATTTTTGCGTGCCTTGATCGTCTATATATGCCATCTTTTAGTCCTTCCTTCTCAATAACGCCGGATAAACCGACCGACCAGTAACGTAGGGATTTTTGCACTGCATATCTCCCTACATACGGCATTCGAAACTGTTTCAAAAAAGTTACAGTTTTTTTAAATTTTTTTTCTAATTCAGATAATCGCTGAAGAAAAATGGAGATTATACAAAAACCAGTCGGATAGTTTATGAAATATCACTATCTTGCCAATTGATAAAATCTCTTGAATAGCAATAAGCCTCTGAGTATGAAGAGCATATGTCTCTTACCCAAGATCCACAATACCGCTATGACATACAAGGCTTAAGAGCCCTAGCTGTGTTTATGGTTATCATATTTCACGCATTTCCTTCGCTGCTACCAGGCGGCTACATTGGGGTTGACGTTTTCTTTGTGATATCTGGGTATCTGATTACAGGGCAATTGGTCAGAGAAATCAAATTGCACAACTCAATTTCTTTGTCTAATTTCTACGCTCGGCGCATCCGACGGCTATTTCCTATGGCCAGCCTGATTATTTTAGTACTTTTTGCCCTATTCCCGCTTCTTCCTAAAGCCTACTGGCCTGAGACGATATGGCATGTTCTGGCCAGCACATTTTACTTTGAAAATATTTGGCTGGCAATTCAGTCAACAGATTATCTTGACTCTCAAAATGTCGCCAGCCCTCTCCAGCATTTCTGGTCCCTGGCAGTAGAAGAACAATTTTATATTTTCTGGCCACTTATTTTAATCTTTCTGTATAAGCCCCTTACATCACACCAAGGTAAAATTGTCACCAATGCGCTCGCCGTATGTGTGTTGGGTGCCTTGACTCTGCTCTCGCTAATTTTCTCAATTTTTCTAACCCGCTACGATAAGGCCTTGGCCTATTTTATAACCCCTACCCGTTTCTGGGAACTTGGGCTTGGCGGACTGCTCGCGATGACAAATATATATCTCAAGGCAAACCTCCCGCGTTTGACTTTAACTGCGTTGGGTTTGGTCTTTATTGTCTTGGGGGCAATCTTTCTGTCCCCGCAGAGTAATTTTCCCGGTTATTTAGCTCTTATTCCAACATTAGGAGCCGTATTCATCATCTTCTCTCGCGGGACAGATCCCCTAAATCAAACACTCCTGCAAAATAAATTCATGCGTTATGTTGGTGATATCTCTTACTCACTTTATCTTTGGCACTGGCCCATCATTATTCTTGCAAAATATCAAGGGTGGGGAAATAACAATATTTTATCGTTTTTATTGCTGGGATTCACATGTCTGCTTGCCTCCCTCAGTAAACATTTTATCGAAGATTACTTTCTGAAATCACCATACTGGAAGTCGTCCAATCTACGGGTTTTTATCTTTGCCTTTTTGACTATGGTCATTATTTGCTGCGGCTCAACATTTCTAATGACTAACCGCACGAACAATGTGACTTTCGCTCCTGATTCCAATCACCCCGGAGCAGCATCCCTCCTTACATCTACGCCAACACCCCAATCGGCTGCTATCCCACCATACAACTATGTAAAATACGATTTACCTGATCTCTATACACTCGGATGTCATGCGCCCCACTCAACTGGATCAATTTTAACGCCTTGCCATGCTGGCAATAAACACTCACCAATTAAAATCTTTCTGATAGGAGACTCTCACGCTGCCCAATGGTGGCCGGCCTTATCCGAAATAGCTAACAAGAATGGCTGGTATATTTCGGCTTATACCAAATCATCTTGCCCACCGATAACAATTGATATCATGAGCAATGGGAAGATATACCATAAATGTATGGAGTGGGCACTTGCCCTCCATGATGAAATTCGACGCCATCCTCCCTCCCTTATTATCTATGCACAATCAGCAGAGCAAACACTCCCCTCAAGCACTGACAAATCCTTGCAACATGATATCATTGCTACAACTCTGGTGACCATGTGGAACAACTGGTTATCTGCGGGACTAAAAATTATTGCGGTCAAGGATACCCCGCTTCTGCGCGAAGATTTCTCAGCCTGTTTGGGGAGTGAATCCTGTGAACAACAAACACCATATTCAACCCCAGACCCCATTGTAACAGCCGCGCAGCAAGTAACCGCAGTCAGGTTGGTTGACCTTAACGAAGCCATCTGCCCTCAGAAGAAATGCTACCCCGTAATCGGCAATATCGTTGTTTGGCGTGACACACACCATCTTACGGCGACCTATGTCAAAAGCCTCTCGCTCCCGTTTGAACAGGAGATTAAAAAAATACTATCTCAACAAACCACTACAGCTCAAACACCAAAGCCTCAGAATCCGTCAAAGCCTTGAGGGTGATAGAGTCTTCATGAGTTACAGCAAAACCATCGCCTTCGTGGGCGGCTTGGCCATTGACCTCCATCATTCCGCGTGCGATCTGGACCCAATATCCGCGCTTGGACACGCATGCGTGAGTAATCTGCGCCCCCTCATCAAACCTTCCCGCATAAACTTTGGCATTTTGCTTAATAACCAATGAGGCTCCGGCACCGTCTTCCGAGATGATCAAATTCAGTTGGTTGCGATGTCCCTCCAAATCAAAAGATTTTTGCTGATACCCCGGCTCACTATCCTGAACATTTGGGATAATCCAAATCTGCAGGAAATGCACTTTATTCTCTTGCGAGTGGTTAAACTCGCTGTGGGTCACGCCGCTTCCGGCACTCATAAGCTGGACATCACCTGGCCTGATCACCGATCCGTTGCCCATGGAATCCTTATGCGCCAGCTCGCCATCAAGCACATAGGAAATAATTTCCATGTTATGGTGCGCATGAGTAGAAAATCCGGCACCGGGAATCACCCGATCCTCGTTAATGACCCGTAACGGACCAAAGCCCATATATTGCGGATCCATATAATGACCGAATGAAAAACTATGAAAACTTTTTAACCATCCGGCATCGGTGGGACCGCGTTCGTCCCTGTCTCGTTTAATTAACATGTCCATGCTCCTTTTCTGAGGAAATTGATATAGGTCAATTTCTTCAAAAGCATAACCCCCGGTTATCACAATTTAAAGTCTGCATACATAACAGTTTTTAAACTTAAATTTACCTTCCTGCTGTTCAATCTTCATATGAGCCGGATTATCCAAAATTTTCGCACCCTTGCCTCTTTTATTCCCTCGTTTAACATGCGCGAGATGTGCTTGCTCTCCCTGCTGTTTGTCCTAGCGGGGATCAGCTTTGTAAAATCGTTTGAAACCTATTCGTCGCAGTTTAACTTGGTTTTGGACGATATTTATCAGCTCAGTGAATTATATTATGCCGATCGTTTGGAAAGCGCGTCCCCCGCCGCGCGCGAACTGAAATTTATTCACCTCAGAAATTTCAATGATAATTTTCTCTCTGATTATAAAATCTTAAGGGGGGTGACCGAGGAAGATGAGTTATCCGAAACGATTGAGGGTATTTTTTTCCCCAATCATCACATGGATATCAATTTACGGATTGAGTCCTATCAACAGGATTTCACCCGTCTTTCCGAAGGCTCGAGGGAGGCAGATTTTTCCGCTCTACTCCTGCCACAATTAAAAAACATCTATTTTGATTTGCGCGCGCAGCAAATACTCTACATCCGAATGGCAGAAATTTATCAAACTATTACCTATGCGTTGCTGGTGATGATTGTCTCGCTGATCAGCTTTTTCTTCATCCGCAAATATGCCGCCCAGCGTGGGGAGGCCTTCAAATATTCTGAGGCCAAATCGGAATTCCTGGCCAATATGAGCCATGAAATCCGCACGCCGCTCAACGGGATCGTGGGCATGAGCGACCTATTAAACGACACCAACCCGACATCAGAGCAAATCGGATATATTGAGGCCCTGAAATTCTCGGCGATGGGGCTCACCGATCTGATTAATGATATTTTGGACATTTCAAAAATCGAATCGGGTAAAATGGTGGTGGAGTCTCTGCCCTTTGATTTGATCAATGTCTTTAATCAAATGCTCCCCAGTGCAACCCTCAAAGCCAGCGAAAAAAATGTCGAAATTGAAACCGTGATTGAACCGAACTTTCATCGATATTATCGTGGCGACCCAACACGCATTCGGCAAATCCTGATCAATTTGATTGGCAACGCCGTGAAATTCACCGATCAAGGTCACGTCAAAATTACCCTTAAATCCAACCAAGATCACCATGTTATATTCGAAATCGAAGATACGGGGATAGGAATTCCTGACAATAAAAAGGCCGATTTATTCAAAAAATTTTCCCAAGGCGCGGTGGAGATTAACCGCAAATATGGTGGCACCGGGTTGGGATTGGCAATCTGTAAGGAACTCGCCAATATGATGGGCGGTGATATCGGTTTCTTCAGCAATGAATTCGGCGGCACTACATTTTGGATCAGATTACCACTCGAAAAACTCGATGCCTCTCCCAAATTTTTCTCCGACCTTCCAACTCAAAATACTCCTGCTAATACCTCCCCCTCATCCTCTTCCTCGTCCTCCCATAATTTTATGGGTGCTTCGGTTCTCTTGGTCGAAGATAATCTGGTCAACCAGATTTATGCCACCAAGCTGTTAAAAAACGTCGGCTGCGTGCCCACCATCGCCCGCAATGGCCGTGATGCACTTGAAAAAACCACTCAAGATCATGAAGCCTATAAGCTTATTCTGATGGATTGCCGTATGCCAGAAATGGACGGGTACGAAGCCACCAAAGCCATCCGCCAATTTGAACGCACCAACCGCCTCTTGCCCCTTCCAATTATCGCTCTCACGGCCAACGCCATCAAGGGGGACGAAGAAAAATGCCGCGCCGCGGGCATGGATGATTATCTCAGCAAACCAATCCAGAAAGAACTCCTCTACAAAATCCTTGCGGAATGGATGGGCCATCACAGCCATATCCTCATCCCCACGGACGGCGACCCGGCACCATCCTCAATCTTCGGCGATGGGTCCGGCGCACTCCCACTTTGCGATGAAATGACCCTCTCTGAAATGCGCGCGATGATGGGGGAGGAATTTCACAGCTTGGTCAGTAAATTTATCGAAAATTTGCCACAGATTATGGCCGATATGCGGCGTGCTTATACGGAAAAATCGATCGTGGATTTAACCCGACATGCGCACACGATCAAATCTTCGGCAGCGGCCCTAGGTGCCGTAAGACTCTCGGATTTTGCCCAAAAACTGGAACACCAGAACGACCAAGATCCGCAATGGGACAAAATGCCCCTCTTGCTGATTGACTTTGAAACCTTGGTAGGACAAACACGTCAAAGATTTTTAAGGGAGTTATAATTATGCCACCCACCATTCCCTCACCGCAAAAAATCCTTCATGTGGATGATGATGAAATTTTGCGCATGATCACCCGGACAGCCCTCTCTCGCCACGATCTAGGGTTTGAGATTGTCAGCTGCGCCAGCGCACAAGAAGCACTGAGCCACCTAAAACAAAATTCCCCAGACCTATTCCTGTTTGATGTGTCCATGCCTATTGTGAACGGCATAGAACTTCTGCGTCAAATCCGAATGGATTTTCCTCACCTGGCTCAGGTTCCCACGATTTTTATCAGCGGCCAGGAAACCGATAAAATCAAAACCGATGACGATCTTCACCCCGTCATCGGCTATATCCAAAAACCATTCTCTCCACTCACCTTGGGCGCACAAATCCTCTCGCTCTGGAGTAAGAAGTAAGCATCAAAAGGCTTACCGCCCTACATCCTAATTTCCACGCCGGGTTTTCATCATCGAGAATAACACCCCACCCAAGAGGACCGACACCGTAATCCCAAGTGAAACCATCGGGTGAATATGCCCGTAAAGCCCGGAATAAAACACTTTGCCGCCAATGAAAATCAGGACAATCGCCAACGCATATTTCATATATTTGAAGCGATCAATCATCACCGCCACGGCGAAATACATGCTCCGCAATCCCAAAATCGCGAAAATATTGCTGGTATAAATCACAAACGGTTCATTGGTAATGGCAAACACCGCCGGCACACTGTCCAAAGCAAACAGCACATCCATAAATTCAATACACACCAACGCCATAAAAAGCGGGGTCGCATGCCACACCATTTTGCTGGCATGTCGATGATCGGGGAGTTTGAGGAAAAACTTATGACCGCTCATCTCTTTGGTAAAGCGCAATTTTTTGGTTAAGAAGCGAATCAGAAAACTATCCTCGATTTTATCATCATCGCCATCCTTCACAAACAGCATCTTCACGCCTGTGAGCAGCAAAAACCCGGCGAAAATATAAAGCGTCCAAGCAAACGATTGCACAATCACCATCCCGGCGGCAATCATGGCCCCACGCATCACCAAGACCCCGACAATCCCCCAAAACAACACCCGATGCTGATATCGTCTCGGCACATTGAAATAGGTCAAAATCACCGACATCACGAACAAATTATCGAGTGAGAGCGAAAGTTCAACCATATAGGCCGTGTAATAATCCATCCCATCATCGGGGCCTTTTTGCGACCATAGCCACCCGCCAAACGCAAAGGCCAACAGCATATAAAATGCCGAATACTTCAAACTAGTTTTCGAATCAATGACCGTATCTTTACGGTTTAAAACCCCCAGATCAAAGACCATGAGCGTGATGATCACGGCAAAAAATATAACCCACAGCCCAACACTGTCACCCATAAAATTTTGCGACATAAAATGAGTTAATGAATTGAAAAATCCGTGTTCGGGAAGATTAGTTTGATCGACCGATAGATTCATGTATAGCCCGCATTCATGTGATTTAAGAATTTATAATAAGACTGAAACGCCTACCCTGCGCGTTCAAATCGCTGCCGCGCGCAAACGTATATATGGTTATATACAATAATGCGCAAACTATAACAAGGGCATTTTTTGAAAATTCACTTCAACGCAAAACCATATTGCCCATAACACAAAAATCAAATTTTAGAGCCTGTTCTGGCGAATTTTTGCGGCATTTATGCAACGCTGACGGGGAGTTTTTACACGATCCCCAATTCCCTGTGGATTTTACAGCACACTTAATTATTTTCTATACCATCCTACACTAGGAATACTGAATTGCCGGCTAGGAACAAGCGACGCAGCGTAGGGAGCCTACGCCAGGAGCGAAATGACAACTTCGGCGAGTTCAGTATTCCTAGTATATCTAGTATATATAGCGCACAGCCCAAAAAAGCTCAAAGTTGATTGAAATTTAACATCTTTCTAAATCTTCTATGATGTTATATGGGGGAAGGCATTGAAAACTTTATGCACAGTGCCGGCAACATAAAAATCATGGGGACTAAAGGGGACAAAATATGTTGAAAAAAATTGAAGCTAAAAACAAGTTCAGACAGGCTCTGACCGCACTTTCTCTTATCCTCCTGTTGGGAGTTTTGAGCGCATGTTCTGCCACCCCGGACGGTGAAGTCTATGACCCGGCGGAAAATATTAATCGCGGCATTTTCAAATTTAACGATGCAGTGGATACGGCCATCATGGAACCGGTGGCACGCGGATATCGCAATGTGGTGCCTGACCCCGCCCGTACTGGTGTGCGCAATGTGCTGCGCAATCTTAAAACCCCGACCATTCTGGCCAATAACGTCTTGCAAGGCGATGCCAATGGCGCGGGTGATACGCTCACGCGGTTTTTTGCCAATACGCTCTTTGGTTTTGGCGGGTTGATGGATGTCGCGGGCAAACACGGCGTTCCCTACCGCGAAGAAGATTTCGGGCAAACACTGGGCGTATGGGGTGCCAAACCCGGTGCCTATCTGGTGTTGCCATTGCTGGGGCCAAGTTCCGTGCGGGATGCGAGCGGTTTAGTGGTTGATTCATACACCGATCCTTTGCGCCTGTGGTTGATGAATACCGACCGCGCCGGATGGTACTATGGCAAGGTAGCTGTAGGTGCGGTGGACAAACGTGAAGAATTGCTGGATGTTCTGGCCGATCTGAAGAAAAATTCGATTGATTATTACGCCGCCGTCCGCAGTTCCTATGTCCAACGTCGCGCCGCATTAATTCACGGTTCGAACGAGAGTCAAAACCTGCCTGATATCCCCTGATCAGCAGAACTCAAACCAACTAGACAGAATCGCTTGACGGCGGGGCAAAAAACAATAGTTAAAAAGATGGGTAACCACGCAGAAAACGTGATGTTGAACCGGAAAATCATAAGGAAAAAAACATGAAACCAATCTATTTTAAAATGATGGCGGGCCTGGCGTTGGGATTGGCGATTTGGGGTGCCGGCAATGTTTTGGCCCACCCCGCACGTGCTGCCACTCTTTCACCGCTGGCACCGCTTGCGCAGCCGGAACCACATATGAACTCCTCTCAAACACTCACTGTTTCAGTGAGTGATCAGGCCGCAACCAAGGCCGCCTCCCCTGCGCTTAACTTTGTTAAATCCACGGCGGAACGTGGCTTGACCTTCCTCTCCGATCCCAACTCGACCCAAGAACAGAAAAAATCCGAATTCAAAAAATTACTGGATGCCAGTTTTGATCTGGACACAATCGGGCGTTTTGTGTTGGGGAAATATTGGAATTCCGCAACCCCGGCACAACAGCAAGAATATTCCCGTTATTTCAAACAAATGGTGGTGAGTGTGTATGCCGGGCGTTTTGGTGAATATAAGGGCCAAAAATTCGAAGTCAAATCCGTACAGACCGTAAATGCCACCGATTCGCTTGTGACCTCATTCATCTATCCTGTGAATGGCGGCGACCCGGTTCAGGTTGATTGGCGCGTGCGCCAAAAAGGCGGGACTTTTAAAATCGTTGATGTTTTGGTGGCGGGCGTGAGCATGAGCATCACGCAAAGATCCGATTTCGCCTCAGTCATTCAGCGCGGCGGCGGCGATTTGAATGTCTTGATCGACTATCTCAAGCAGAAATCGGTCAATTAGGGTTCACGTTCCCTTCGTGAACTTCGAGGCTTCGTGGTAAAAAATCAAGCTGGCACCAAACGCAAAAATACATTCATGTGAGTGGCTAAAAAATCACGAACAAGCCCTCACTACGCCGCGTTCACTGGCACGCCAGGCATTCTTCATATTGCTGTTCGTTAGGCCCCACATCTACGCCCAATTCCAATTGCTGTTCCAATAGTCTCGGCTCGCTGTCATTGGCCTGTTTGCTGCGGACCCAACTCGCAGCGCTTTCCGCCCGTTGAATCGATTTGGAGCGGCAATAATAGAGTGATTTCACTCCCTTCGCCCACGCATCCCAATGGATTTTATGCAGATCGCGTTTATGCACATTGGCGGGCAAAAAGACATTGAGCGACTGCGCCTGACAAATAAACGGCGCACGGTCCCCCGCATGTTCAATCAGCCATCGTTGGTCAATTTCAAAGGCGGTTTTGAACACGTCTTTTTCCTCTTGCGTGAGGAAGTCCAGATGCTGAACCGATCCTTCGTTGGTAAAGATCGACGACCAGGTATCATCATCATTATGGCCGCGTTCCTCAAGGATTTTGGCCAGATAATTATTCTTAACCGGGAAGGATCCCGAAAGCGTTTTATGCGTATAGGCATTGGCCGCGGTTGGTTCAATCCCCGGCGATGTCCCGCCGCAAATGATTGAGGTTGAGGCATTGGGCGCAATGGCAATCTTGTTCGAAAACCGCTCCATCACTCCGTAGTCAGCAGCATCGGGGCAGGCCCCGCGCTCATGCGCGAGTTTGATAGAGGCCGCATCGGCCTGTTGCTTAATATGTTGGAAGATACGTTTATTCCATATCTTGGCCATCACCCCTTCCATCGGAATCATTTTTGATTGGAGGAAAGAGTGGAATCCCATAGTGCCGAGCCCGACCGAGCGTTCCCGCATCGCCGCATATTTCGCGCGTTTCATCGAATCGGGTGCCTTATTGATAAAATCCGTCAGGGTATTATCGAGGAATCTCATCACATCCTCAATAAAGGTCGGATGATCTTTCCATTCCTCAAAGGATTCGAGGTTAACCGACGACAAGCAACACACTGCCGTACGGTCTTGGCCCAGATGATCGCGCCCGGTCGGCAAAGTAATTTCGGAACAAAGATTCGACATTTTAACGTTCAACCCGGCCATTTTGTGATGTTCGGGAATACGATCATTGACATGGTCAATATAGACAATATACGGCTCCCCGGTTTCAATGCGGGTGGTTAGCAGCCGGATCCACAAATCGCGTGCCTTAACCCTTGAAATCACAGCCTTATCCTTGGGCGAACGTAACGCCCATTCGCCGTCTTCGGCCACCGCATGCATAAACGCATCGGGAATCAGCACCCCGTGATGGAGATTGAGCGCCTTCCGATTCGGGTCCCCGCCGGTGGGGCGACGAATCTCAATAAAATCCTCAATTTCCGGATGATCAATCGGCAGATAAATGGCCGCACTGCCCCGCCGCAACGACCCTTGGGAAATCGCCAGCGTCAAACTATCCATCACGCGAATAAACGGCACAATGCCCGATGTTTTACCGTTGCGGCCAACCTTTTCACCGATTGATCGCACATTGCCCCAATAGGACCCAATGCCGCCGCCCAAGGACGCGAGCCAAACATTCTCATTCCACAACGCCACAATATCTTCGAGCGAATCATTGGTCTCATTGAGAAAACAGGAAATCGGCAAACCGCGACTGGTGCCGCCGTTGGAGAGAATGGGGGTGGAGGGCATAAACCAAAGGTTTGAAATATAATCATATAAACGCTGCGCATGGGCCGAATCATCGCCGTAATACATCGCCACCCGCGCAAACAGGTCCTGCGGGTCCTCATCGGGCAATAAATACCGATCTTCCAGCGTGGCAATTCCAAATTTGGTCAGTTTGGCATCACGGGATTTATCAATAATAACCCGGTTTCCCTGCTCCATTTGTGCAACATCAAACATGACCCAATCTCCATACTCTTGCCCCAGACTCTTACGGCGGGCAAAGAAAATTTTATTTTGTTTAAAGTGAGGCAGATTCTGTGAAAAAACACAATCTGTTGTGGTGCATCCAACATAATCATACTACATATCGTGTTGGGGACACAAGAATTCATGCGCTAAAAACGAACAAATTGCAAGCACCAAAATTTGCCATATTTTTAACTTTTGCCCCGTTAGAGCCTCATGATCACCTCATTGCCACCAAAAAACCAAGCAGAGTCAATGCACTATTCTTTTCCCCGCCATGACCAGATATTTTTTTGTGTTGATGTGGATAAATTCATCCCCAGAAACCGAAAGGAAACCTATTCCCGTAAAACATATATTTATTTCACCAAGACGCGATTTTTCGATATTTTATATGCACAACATAATAGTGTGTCATATCAAAGACCCACCCTCTTTAGCGAATCGGGTCGCAGAATATTATGCGAGGGGGAATTTTCGCCTCGTTGCCGTTATGCCTATGGACAGCGACTAAGAGTTTACGCTAAAACTAAACAATAATATTGATAAAACGTCCGAGCATACTTAGTTAGAGAGAATGATATAATGAACAGAAATAATTCTTATGTTTCCCGCATGGTGCGCATGGTGATGATGGTTGGGGCGATCCTGTGCGCGGCGCTTGGGTTTATAGCGAGTCCATCATCGGCCCAAAATGCTGCACAACAAACGGTGCAACAAAATGCGGCAAACTCATCCATTTTGCCTGTGGCCACCAATGTGCCCGTGACCCCCAACACCGCAGAAATTCAAAAGGCCGAAGCATTTTTTTCGACCCTCAAAACCGCTCAGGCGCGATTTGTCCAAACCAATAGTGACGGGCATCAAATTCGCGGCACATTTTATCTCTCCCGCCCCGGAAAATTGCGCTTTGAATATGATGCACCCAACAAAGATTTCGTAGTGGCGGATGGCGTCTTTATTTATTTTTATGATTCGCAAACGGGACAACAAACCAACGCGCCGATTTCGCAAACTCTGGCTGATTTTATTTTGCGCAAGAATTTGAAACTCTCAAACGATCTGAAGGTCACGGAAATTTTAAAAGCCGCAGGATTGGTACAAATCCACATCGTCCAGCGTGACTCCCCCGATGCGGGAAGCCTAGTGCTCGGCTTTGCGGAGGGCGATGACGGTGCCTATCATCTTAAAAAATGGCGCATTCTCGACTCAATGGGCAATATTACCGAAGTCGAATTATTCAACGTGCAAACCGGCGTCACATTTAAAAACGCCAACCTGTTCGCCTATCAAGACCCGCAACGCAAGGGTTATAATAAATAGGGTGACACTTACCACCCCCCAATTTTCAAATCAGCCCGTATCTGATGAGCAGGGTTCTACCCCGCCACCACATTACCCCGCCACCACATTGACGATGCGGTTGGGAACCACGATCACCTTGCGGATGGTTTTGCCCTCCAACGTGCGTATAATGGATTCTTCCTCCAGCGCGGCTTTCTCCGCGATATTTTGCGGGGTATCAACGGGTAATTGGATCGTGGCTTTTAGCTTACCATTGATTTGAATGGCAATCGTCACGCTGTCGGCCACCAAGAATTCCGCCCGTACCTTGGGCCATGTTGTTTGCACCAACATCTGCGCCCCACCGCAAGCCTGCCAGAGTTCCTCGGTCAAATGCGGTAGAATCGGGTTAAAGCCAATGAGCAGATACTCAACCGCCTCACGGTGGATGGCCTCATCGCCTGTCTGCGGCGTATATTCCTCCAAAGCATTGGCAAGTTCGCGCAATTTCGCCACCGCCTTATTCATATGGAATCCTTCGATGGATTTCGCCACGGCATCAATGGTTTGGTGGGCTTTTTTCTGCAACGCCAATACAGAGTCGCTAGCGGAAACAGATGACGCCGCACTCGGTGCCGTGATAAACTCCATCCGGTCCATAATCAGCGTGTATAAACGATTGATAAACCGCCAGGCACCGCCCAATCCGGCCTCGGTCCATTCCAAATCACGATCGGGGGGCGAGTCGGACAGAATAAACAGACGTGCCGCGTCCGCCCCGTAACTATCCAAAATATCCTGCGGGTCAATCGTATTGCGTTTGGATTTTGACATTTTCTCAACCCGGCCCGCGGTCACGGGGGCGCGCGTGGCATCATTCAACACCCATGTCCCCCGTTCATCCTTGACGACATCCTTGGGATATACCCACTTACCGTCCTGATCCTTATAGGTCTGATGACAGATCATGCCCTGAGTATAGAGCCCCAGGAACGGCTCTGCCGTCTCCATATAGCCGCATTCAGAGAGCGCACGAGTAAAGAACCGCGAATACAGCAAATGCAACACCGCATGTTCCACCCCGCCGATATATTGATCGACCGGCAACCAATAGGCAACCTTGGCGCGGTCAAACGCCGCCGATTGATTATGCGCATCCGCATAACGCGCGAAATACCAACTCGATTCAAAAAACGTGTCAAACGTATCGGTTTCACGTT
>JBDHTT010000018.1:0-18932 GCA_039808785.1 Alphaproteobacteria bacterium | reverse complement strand
ACTGAAATCCCGTCAACACCCATATGGTACGAAATTCCAACAGACTCAAACCAGACTTTTTTCTCAACAAATTGGAAATCGGCCGTATGCGGGTTAAAATCCACCATCATGACGAGAGAGAGCCCAAACACCAAAAGCGAGGTGATCATGGCCACAAATTTTGCCCGTGTATCGGCCCCCACATCATGACCGGATTTCTGCCCTCCCATGGCAAAAATAAGAATGGCCCCGACGAGTGGCAGATATGTCATCAACGATAAAATTGGAAAATCAGTCATCATATAGTATCCTTTAGCGTTCCCCTCACCTAACTATTCTCACTGAAAGCCAATCGTTGTGTAAAATACCCAAGTCAGAAGCGCAATCAAACCAAAAATCATAATAAAGGCATAATTATACACAAAACCATTCTGGATTTTTGAAAAACCGAGCCCGATCACGCGCGCGAGTTTTGAAATCCCGTCAGGTCCCAAACCGTCAATCACGGCCTTATCGCCCCCGACCCAGAGTGCCTTGCCCAAAGCCTGAGTAGGCTTGACCAGCAAAACATCGTAAATTTCGTCAAAATACCATTTCCTGAAGAAAAGTTGGTGAAGCGGTTTGAAAATTTTGACCGTTTTGGCGGGAATTGATGGCATCAGACTATAGGCCAAGAATGCCAGAGCAATCCCAGCAATCCCCATCATGGTCGGCAAATTTTTAACCCATGAAGGAACCGAGTGCGCCATGGCCACAGCATCATTTTCAGCGCGCACGAAAATCGTTTCACCAAAGAACGCACCCTTATCGGTGAGGGGATCGATGAGAGAGGATGTGTCCTCATCAATTTTAACTTCCGTATGTGCCCTCTGCTCAATCTGGTCTTCGGTCGCTGCTTTAACTTCTTCCGCCATTTCCTTTTCAGTTGAAACCTCATGGGTGCTCTCTTCATGTGGAACCCCAGCAAAACCGCCATAGAGCAAAGCGCCGGAGAAAATCGCCCCAATCGTGAGGACAATCAATGGCACAAGCATCACAGGCGGAGATTCATGGACATGATCCATGGTGTGATGATCCGCACGCGGTTTCCCGTGAAATGTCAAAATAATTAATCGCCAGGAGTAAAACGCGGTCATAATCGCCGCCGCAATCCCCATCCAATAGGCAAAATGCCCCACCGCAGTGCCGGAGCCCCACGCCGATTCCAAAATCAAATCTTTGGAATAATAACCGGCAAACAGCGGAATGCCGGCCAATGCCAATGATCCCACCCACATCATGAGATAGGTCAAAGGAATGAGTTTCCAAATTCCGCCCATTTTACGGACATCTTGTTCATCGGACATCGCATGGATGACCGACCCCGCGCCTAAAAACAACAATGCCTTAAAAAACGCATGGGTCACGAGGTGGAACATTGCCGCCGAATAGGCCGACACACCCAGCGCAAAAAACATGTACCCCAATTGGGACATGGTGGAATAGGCAATGATTCGCTTAATGTCAAATTGCGTCATGCCGATGGTAGCCGCGACAAAGGCCGTCACCGCCCCAAACACACATACAACCATCAACGCATCCGGTGCATATTCAAACACGGGCGAAAACCGCGCCACCAAAAACACACCGGCCGTGACCATCGTGGCCGCGTGAATAAGGGCCGACACGGGGGTTGGCCCCTCCATCGCATCGGGAAGCCATGTATGCAGCCCCAATTGCGCGGATTTCCCAACCGCCCCGACAAAGAGCAATAAACAAAGCAAGGTGAGCGCATGAACTTCATAGCCAAAAAATGTGAAATTCGCATCGGCCTTAGTCGCCGCCGCGTCAAAAATCGCCTGAAACTGTACGGTGCCAAAAATAACAAACGCCGCCATAATTCCCAACGTCAGGCCCAAGTCCCCCACCCTGTTCACGATAAAAGCCTTCATCGAGGCCGCACCGGCAGAGGGTTTGTGATACCAAAAACCGATGAGAAGGTAAGACGCCAAGCCAACCCCCTCCCAGCCAAAGAATAATTGCAGCAAATTATCTGACGTCACCAACATCAACATGGCAAAGGTAAAGAGCGATAAATAGGCCATAAATCTTGATTTTGCCTCATCATGATACATATACCCCACGGAATAAATATGCACGCAGGCAGAGACAATATTGACAACACACATCATCACAACTGCGAGTTGGTCCATCCGTAGCGTCCAACTCACATTAAAATCACCCGAAGAAATCCAATTCATAACGGGAAGCGTGATCGGGCTCATGCCCAAAACAACAGAGAAAAACAATTTTACAGACACGAGCGCCGCCAATACAACGCCCGCACAGGTCACAATTTGGGAGAATCCGTCGCCCAATTTTTTCCCCAATAAGCCCGCCAACAGGAAAGCAATCAAAGGTGCAAAAACAGCCATATAATCTAACATCATTGCTGTGTACTTTCTTTCATTAAAATCTTGAACCTGTAGTTAAATCTTTTGTTAAATCTGTATTTGATTCTGGGCATTTCCTGCCCCGCGCTAATTGATTGTAATTTCCTTTTGCTACCCTTTGAGGGTTGAAATATCCTCAACTGCGATGGATCCCTTATTCCGGAAGAATGTGACAAGAATAGCAAGGCCAATCGCCGCTTCGGCCGCCGCCACGGTGAGGATAAACATCGTGAACACCTGACCCGCGAGATCCTGAAGAAAGCTGGAAAACCCCACAAAATTGATATTCACCGCCAGCAGCATCAATTCAATCGACATTAAAATCACAATGACATTTTTGCGATTGATAAAAATGCCGAATATGCCGATGGTAAACAGAATGGCGGCAAGCACCAGATAATGGAACAATGTAATCTCAATCATGATGCACTCCTTCACCGCTGGACACGGCCTGTATGCTTAAAACGTCTGCGGGGTTGCGTTCAACCTGAGCAGCGATTTTCTGTCTCAAAGTCCCCGGGCGGGCGCGCAATGTGAGGACAATAGCGCCAATCATCGCGACCAACAAAATCAACCCCGAAATTTGAAACGGGAAGATATAATCGGTATAGAGCACTGAGCCCAAAGCCTTGGCATTATTGGCTTGCGGAAGAGTTTCAGCAATGGCGCCTAGGGAGCTCATCGGCGTTTGTGGCCAAGCTTTATAAACCATGACCAATTCGGCCAGCAAAACCCCGCCCAAAATCAAGCCTAAGGGTATATATTTCATCGCCTCAGTTCGCAGATTTTTAAAATCAATATCGAGCATCATCACCACGAACAGGAACAACACAGCAACGGCACCGACATAGACAATGACCAAAATCATTGCCACAAACTCCGCGCCCAACAGGACAAAAAGCCCCGCCGCATTAAAAAATGCAAGGATCAGGAACAAAACGGAATAGACAGGATTTCGCGCACTGACAACCATCAGTGCGCTCAAAACCAATATTGCCGCAAAAAGATAAAAGGCGATAACCCCGATCATGGGACACACTCACATATAAGAAATTGTCACTCAAGAAATTACTAAAAGCCCCATATTACTAATGCTTTACCGTTGATTCCGCAAGCGGTAAGACGAAAAAAATTGCCTTGACATATTCTAAAAATGAGCATTCGCAGTAATTATAGGAATTCTAATTTTTTGCACATATGGCCCGTGAAACCGGATGGTTGGGATACACGGTTGAGGCCCACTTTTTTAATCTGGTATTATCCATTTTGTTGGCTTTTGGAATACGGGGAGCATAGACTCTGCAGAACGTATCGGGCCGCATACGGGCGGCATCTTCAGAAATTTCATTGGCAAAATCTGTGCGCAATTGGTGCAGTTTCGACTCCGGATTGGCCACGCCTTCATCCTTGTAAAAAGCCAGCATCGTCCGTTCATAATCTGAAAATAATTTGGCATGTTCATGCGTAAAATTACGATATTGCAGATATAAATTTGGCTGATTTTTCGGCCACAGATGCTGGCAGTTGAGCCCAATCACCATCAATTCACTGTGAATCCTGAGTCCCTGCTCAGCCTCGGCCTCCTTCATCGAATAACATTTGGCGAAGGCAAGTTGAGGAACAAGGAAAATGCCCAAACAGATCAAAATAGCTGAACATAAAGGAATAAAACGACGAATCAATTGAACCTCACGCGGCACGAACAGGGGTTGGAGGATAAGGAGTTAGGAGTTGTTCACCCTTGAAATGCGCGTTGATATTGGCAATCACCAATTGCCCCATCGCCGATTTTGTTTCAAGAGTATGCCCGCCTATATGCGGCAAAAGCACAACATTGTCCATAGAAATTAACGCAGGCGGCACAATCGGCTCGTTTTCATAGACATCAAGCCCGGCCCCTGCGATTTCTTTATGCGTCAATGACGCCAAGAGTGATTCGGTTTCCACCACGCTGCCCCGCGCCACATTGATCAAAATTCCTTTGGGACCCAAAGCCTTGAGAATTTTCGCATTCACAATATGGCGGGTTTCCTCCCCGCCGGGGCAGGCGCAAATGAGGATATCCACCGCGCGGGCCATGTCCGCAAGATCGCTGTAAAAATGGTAGGGAAGATGCGGTTTCTCACGCGGGCCGAAATAGGCGATTTTCATCTCAAACGCCGCCGCCCGCCGCGCAATCGCCTGGCCAATTCTTCCCATGCCGATGATCCCGATGGTCTTTCCGCCGAGTGAACTTCCCATCGGAAACGGGCTCGATCCCCATTTCCCCACGCGCACATAGACATCTGCCTCTACAATTCGGCGCGAAACGCTCAGCATCAGGGCCAAGGCCGTGTCCGCCGTATCATTGGTCGGCACATCAGGGGTATTGGTCATCACCACGCCGCGATGCATGGCTGCCTCAACATCAATATTATTCATCCCCGCGCCAAATTGGGCGATGATTTCAAGATTCGGGAGGGCTTCAATCATTTGTTTTGTCACGCTCATCCCATTAAAAGTCGAGAGAATAGCAACCACATCCTGCGCCACAATTTTGAGCGTTTCTTCCGGCTCCGGTTCTTTCCACAATCGCACCAGATGGTATTTTTGCTCCAAACCCTCCATTTCAGCCGTTAACATTGCCCCAAGAGCCAAAATCGTTTTTTTCATCTTTAAGTTCCCTTTATCGCTACGATTTCATACCCAGAACATAATTATAAATTTTGGCCTTGGGCAATCCGGTTTCCTGAGAAAGTCGTGAGGCAATTTCCTTGACTGTGAGTTGAGGTAATAATTCCAAAATTTTCGGCTCAAGAAAAGATAAATCATCCGCAATTAATAATCCGTCCACTGATTCATACTGAGAAGTAAAATCATGGCCTGCAACGACCACAACAATCTCTCCTTTTATTGGGCCTTGATCGCTCAGTCGTTTTAGAATTTCTTTGGTCCCGCCACGCTCAACATGTTCAAACTTTTTTGTGAGTTCGCGCACGACCGCCATTTTACGATCACCTAATATTTCAAGGCAATCCTCCAAACTCGTCTTTAAACGATGCGGAGACTCAAAAAATATCAATGTCGCCGGGGTGAGCTTCCATTGTGTCATCCACGCTTGCCGCGCAGATTTTTTATGCGGCAGAAAACCTAAGAATACAAATTGATCACTGGGTAAACCGCTCAATTGCAGGGCTGTCAGCGGGGCATTGGCCCCCGGTAAACTAGAAATATATACCCCCGATTCGGCACATTCCCGCACCAATTTATATCCGGGATCAGAGATCATCGGCATGCCGGCATCACTGGTGAGTGCAACAATTTTTCTATCCCTAATCAATTCGATGATATGTCCGGCTTGTGCGTCTTCATTATGATCATGAAGCGGGAGTAATTTTTTCTTCAATCCCATCATATGCAGCAATTTTCCGGTCACGCGCGTATCCTCACACGCCACGATATCCGCGCGGTCAAGAAGGTCCCAAGCGCGAAACGTCATATCCCCCAAATTACCAATTGGCGTTGCCACCAAATATAGCCCCGGGTGATAGTCGGCCTGCATGCGTGATGTCAAAAAATCGGCAAAATTTTTGACCTTTTGTGCGATTTGGTCTTTTAACCCCTCGTGCTTTTGTGTAGGCTGGGGGGCATTCAAATCATAAGAATCATTGGGGGTTTTGTTTCTGCTCATGATCTATGTTTAAGGGAGCTTGTGATGCCGCGCAATCCGATTTTTTTATTTGCCCTGTTTTTGTCTGTCATCTGCCTGCTCAGCGGATGCGCAGAGGAACGCGGAGAAGGTTGGCGCAATGGAGCCTCTCAAACCATTTCGGGGACGGATGATCTGGCCGCTCCATCCGATCAAACACCGCCCATCCTACAAAACATGACAGCAGAGAAGGCGAAAGTCGCGCTTCTGGTTCCCTTAAGCGGGCGCGGACAAGACACCGGAGAGGCGATGTTGAATGCGGCACAGCTTGCTATGTTTGACCTGAAGGCCGATCAATATTTTGAATTAATGCCCAAGGACACCGGCGGCAACGCCGCCAATGCGGCATCCGAAGCCGTGAGGGATCATGCAAATGTCATCCTCGGCCCCCTTTTTGCGGATGATACAAAATCCACCGCCACAATCGCCAACAATCATGGCGTTGCCGTACTTTCCTTTTCCACTGATGTTTCCGCCGCCAAAAACAATGTCTATTTAATGGGATTTTTGCCGCAAACGCAGGTGGATCAAGTCTTGAAATATGCATTGGCACAGGGAAAAAATCGGATTGCCCTGATTGCGCCTCGTGATGCCTATGGCGATAGTGTCGCCACCGAATTTTATAAATTTGGCAATCGGTACAAACTCAACACCACCGGGCTTGTCCGCTTTGACCCGCAATATTTGCCGACCATATCGGATATAACACGCCTTAAGTCTGCTGCGCCTCAGGCTGTATTAATTGCCGCCACGGCCCCAACAGCCGCAAAAATCTCGGCACAAATGACGGCGCAAGGATTGCCCCCTACCCTTGTCAAACGCTTGGGAACAGGGTTATGGGATGATGCAGCGTCGGCACAGTTTCCTGAGCTTCAGGGGGCGTGGTTTGCCGCGGTTTCTCCCCAGCTGCGCAGCGGTTTTGAAGGGCGTTACCAAAGAACATATGGGCAAGTGCCCCCCAGATTAGCCTCACTCGCCTATGACGCAACATCGCTTGCCGTGATACTGGCTAAGGAAAATCAACCCTACACACGGACTGCCTTAGAACGTCGCAACGGTTTTGCCGGAGTTGATGGAATTTTTAGATTCAATGAAGATGGTTTGGTGGAACGTGCGCTGGGAATCATGGAGTTTAGAAACGGGAGAGCTACATTAATTAAAAACCCGCCGATCAATTTTTCACAACAATAATCACTGGCCAAATTAATCTCTAGCCGGCATAATCACTGACTTCTTTCTGCTTATCTTCCTTTCTGCTTATAATGAGCACCACGAACTTCTGTATTTACATCTTTAGACTCAATAAGAAACACTGATTGACCCATGGGCAATTATCTCGATCACAATTCATCCAATCATAGCGGTTCTCAAGGGCAAATAGCGGAAGGGTTTCAATCGCTGGTTAAAAAACCGCACCCCATTATTGGCATGACGCGCGAATTTTTTCGTATGGAAGCCTCTGGCGGTGTGATGCTGGTCATAGCTGCAGCCTGTGCGCTCATCATTGCCAATACACCCTTATTCGCACTTTATAATTTCCTGTTGAATGGCGTGAATTTTACCATCGGCTTTGTTGGGCCAAATGATGGCGGGCCGTTTCTTGAAAAAAGCGTGCTTCATTGGATCAATGACGGGTTGATGGCCATATTCTTTTTTCTGGTCGGGCTGGAGATTAAACGTGAAGTCCTGCGCGGCGAACTTTCAAGTAAGTCAAAGGCTCTTTTGCCAATATTAATGGCCGTGGGTGGGGTGGCAATTCCCGCGCTCATCTTTTCCTTTATAAATGCGGATAATGCCGACCATATGAAGGGTTGGGCTATTCCGTCGGCCACGGATATTGCCTTTTCGCTCGGCGTATTGGCGTTATTGGGAAAACGTGCGCCGTTGCCCCTTAAAATAATTCTTACAGCCATTGCGATTATTGACGATCTTATGGCTATTTTGATCATTGCATTTTTTTACGCAGGCGGTTTGGCGATCATCCCGCTCATGGTTGCGGGGGGCGCAACGCTGGCCTTGATCGCATTAAATCGCAAACATGTGGTCAATACGGCCCCCTATGTCTTGGTGGGGTTTGTTTTATGGGTCGCCTTATTAAAATCCGGCATGCACCCGACAATCGGCGGAGTTATCACGGCCTTTGCTATTCCGCTGACATCCCCTAAAAAACCTTGGCTTACCCCGATAGAATCCTTGGAACACGCGCTCCATCCATGGGTAGCCTATTTGATTTTGCCGCTTTTTGCCTTTGCGAATGCCGGCGTGTCCTTTGCCGGACTAGGATGGGAAATTTTGACTGAAAAAGTAACCCTTGGGATTATGCTGGGCCTGTTCATCGGCAAACAAGTGGGAATTTTCCTGCCCTTCCTGATTGCCGTTAAGTTGAAATGGGTCAAGATGCCTGAAAATACCAATTGGGGCCAAGCATATGGCATGGCGATACTCTGCGGGATCGGCTTTACCATGTCGCTTTTTATTGGTGAGCTTGCGTTTCAAAGCAATGAGCTTCAAGCCGAGGTTCGGTTGGGTGTATTATTAGGATCTTTACTTTCTGCCATTGTGGGATATAGTGTCATCCGAATATGCGGCCGCAAGGCGGGATAACGTTATATCCAAGGCATATTAATAAATTTTCATAGAGTTTCAATAAATCATTAAACTTTATATCCTATGCTAATAGGACAAGATTTCAACTCTGTCTGCTGGGGCAATGAACATGGCATCACTTACATCAGTTACGGCACAAAATTATGCCGGTGTTTCGCCGTACCGCGCGAACAAAACCGGGCAACAACAGCAAAACTCAGTTTTTGCCCAGCTGAATGCTCTGCAAAAAAACGGTCAAACATCCCAAACGTCTCAATTGAGTGTCCCTCAGGATATTGATGATACTGCCGGCTCTAAAAGCCTTCAGTTCGCGCAATCCGCCGAAACGGAAAAAACCTCCTCATCCCTTACCGGGAGCCCATCGCGGGGCTCGTTGGTCGATATCACGGCTTAGAAGCTGTTCAGGATCCAAATCAGGATCCTTTTAACAACACATATCCCCAAAAAACTTGACCTCAAACGCCGTGAGCTTAACAGGGTTTTGATCGGATGGGAGTTGGCCGATCTGATCCATCAACGACTGATCAAAATGCTCACCGGGAGAGAAAGTTCTTTCACGCGGGCCCATATTAAATAGACCTAGCAAAATTTGGTCACGGTGATACCGCAATAAAATCAATAGATCATCATCCACCACTTGCGCCAAAATATGCCCTACAATCAAGGCAGGCTGAGCCTTACGCCATGCCAGCAGATGACGAGTAAAATGTAGAAAAGAATGAGAGTCATTTTCCTGCGCATCGACTGCTAAATTATAATGGCTACTTGGTACCGGCAAATAAAGCTCCTCCGCACTACTAAACCCCGCATTTTTTGCCCCACACAGCCACGGCATGGGTGTACGTGAGCCGTCACGTCCGTCGGGCGGGCCTAACGGCGTTACAATCACATCTTTGCGTTTTTCGTAAGGGATATCGTCCGGGATTTGCGCCTGGGACAGCCCTAGCTCTTCACCTTGATAGAGCGTAAAACTCCCCGGCAGGCACATAAAAAGTTGCAATAATTGCCGAATCGCCGAGGATTTAAAGTGTTCCTCCACACCCTCTGTTAACCGCGTTGCGGAACGCGCCACGTCATGATTGCTTGCGGTATTGCAATTTCCCCCCCAGGAAGGGAAAAATTTATTGATCCGACTCACCATCTCTACAATATGATGCGGCGATGGAAAGGATGTTAAGCTGACCAATTCATTCGTATAGCAATAATCCAGTTGATCCTCACCGATAAAACTCGCGGCAATGGGGAGAGAGTTACTCCCTCCTTCACGACCGGACAACACCTCTCCCAATGTAAAGCGTGGTTTTTCATAGCTGCGCATTAATTCTCTGATTCTGCGCACCAAATCATGGATAAAATCCGGGCAAAAACTATATTCCGCGAAAAGGTCAGTCCAACGCGGTTCGGCTGGAGGATGGTCAGGTTTAAGCAGGCGATCATCACGAAACTCAACGTCACAACCAATATGCGGCAGAGCATCAATGCGGAACCCGTCCACCCCTTTATCAAGCCAAAACTTCATTTCCGCCAGCGAGGCATCCTGTACCGCTTTTTCCCGCAGATTTAACGCCGGCTGGGCCGTCAAAAAGTGATGGAGGTAATACTGCCGCCGCCCTTCATGCCATTCCCAAGCAGGCCCTCCAAAAATGGAGAGCCAATTATTGGGCAGCCCCGGGCGTTGTTTTCCCCCTTCCCCCACTACGGATCCATCAGTTTTTCCATTATGCCAGATATAAAAATCTTCAAATCCAGCTTCACGACGCTGGCTTTTCTGGAACCATTCATGGTGGCTTGAGGTATGCGGCAAAACAAAATCAGTATAGATCTTGAGACCACGAGCATGAGCATGCGTCAATAATTCATCAAAATCCGTCATTATGCCAAAGCGCGGATCAATTTCGCGGTAGTTCGACACGGCATAGCCGCCATCCCCATCATGCCCCGGAGGAGAGAGAAAAAACGGTGAAATCCATACCGCATCTACCCCCAATTTTTCAATATAATCAAGGCGCGAAGTAATGCCCCGCAAATCCCCCACACCATCGTTATTTGAGTCCATAAAACTCGCCGGATAAACCTGATAAATAACCTCAGTCGGACAGGTATCCGCAATCTCTTTGAGGCCTTCAAAAATGTGCTTTTCAAGGAATATCTTTTTGGTGATTAACATGTCAGAACATCAATAAAAAACGAAGAGAGGGGGGGGATCATTTTTTTGCCTTGATGAGCAGATTCATCCTGTAATTCTGCCTTCGAAAGCTCAAAATCTTTGGGATAGACTAGGTGCATATCTTCATGTGAAAAATTAAAGGCACAGAGCATGGCAGCACCGGTTGCATGGGATCTGCGAGTAAAAGCGAGATGTTCTGGGATTTCTGTATTCAAAAAAATGACATCCCCGGCATCATGCAACGCCGAATTTTTACGACGAAAAGCGATAGCCTCACGCGTATGTTGTAACACTGACCTGTTGTCCATTTGTTGTTGCAAGACAGTTTTCCCCAAATGCGAAGCCGGTAACTTCAACCACATCATATGCTCTTGCCCCGCTCCCGTCCATGGCATGGGGGCCCGTGCCGCATCCCATGGATAGGAGGCATCTACACTTAAATGCAGAGGATCATATTTTCTAAAGTCATCTCCCTCGCGCTTAACCGATGAGAGAATCGGGTTGTCCAACCCCAATTCCTCCCCTTGAAAAATACAGATACTGCCGGGAAGCGCGAGCAAAAGGGAGAGACAAAGTTTAGCGTGTTGGGGTGTATGATCATCACCGAACCAACGTGTGATAATCCGCGCCATATCATGGTTACTCATTGCCCAGTTGATGCGCTGCCCCCCATGAGAAATACGCAGCATTTCCTCAATGTCTGCACGAAAACTTTTGAGTCCCCTGCCCTCTTGTGGCCCATCCCGCAGGGCGGCCGTGTAAAAGCATCCGCACGGTCCACCTTCATTGCCAACCAATGCAACGCCCTGAAGAGCCGCATCCGGTCCCTTATCAAAATTATATTCGCCGATAAATGATGGCGTAACTCTTTGGCATTGTATTGTTTTATGATTTTTATTGAGGTGCAAATAATTTTTAACTTTCTCAATCTGCGCCATCCAATTTATACGCGATGTCTTTGCCCGGGGACCGTAAGAAAACGTTAGATGTTCGAGATCCTCCAACAATACCCGCCCTGTTGGTTGGTTAACATCATAAATTTGTCGCTGTGGATTATGAATCGGATGGTACTTCTCACCGGGAACCGTCATAGGGTTATCACGAAATTCATTGTCATACCCATAATGACATACAGCATCAAGCCGAAACCCATCCACACCACGGTCCAACCAGAACTTGGCGACTTCCAAAATCTCGCTGCGTACAACCGGATTGTTCAGATTTAAATCCGGCATTCTTTGGTCGAAACTATGCAGGTAAAAACTCTGCCGACTACGGTCCCATTCCCATGCAGACTCAACCATCGCCATAATGCACCGCCAATTATTGGGAGGAACGGCAATACCATCCAAAAATTGGACTTTTTCACTAGGGTACCACACATAATAATCTTTATATTTTTCATGTTCAGGGTGGGATGGGTCGCGGCTTGCCTGAAACCACGGGTGAGTCATGTCCGTATGGCTATAGACTTGATCAATCAACACCTTGATATTACGGTGATGGAAGGCCTCCACCATCTCATCAAAGTCATCCATCGTGCCGAATGAAGGCGCCACTGCGCGGTAATCGCTAATATTGTACCCAAACCCAGTCTGGAGCGGAGAGTCAAAAAAAGGGCATAACCAAACTGCATCCACCCCCAATGATTCGATATAGCTGATTTTATCAATGATTCCCCGTATATTGCCATATGCCCCTTTATAAGGATCGCTGTGGCTGCCGGGTTGGTAATGGAAAGAAAGAGGGTAAATCTGATAAATAACAGCAGAACTGGTCCAATGAGATTTATTGATTTCCTGTATATTCTGCGTTTTCATCCTACCGAATCCTTGTATTCACTTCAGCATCTAGATATAGCACGATTTGCCAAATTCTAAAATCATAGATCATCACTTATCACTCCTCAAATTTCGCAACCCCGTGCGGGTTATGTGCTGATTTAAACGATGATAGGTGGTAAACCGAATTTCTCACACCCTTGAAAAACCTGATGGTTTTTTGTATCTAGAGTCTATGACTCAGAAAAACGCATCTCCCGTCAGAATTGGTATTTATCCCGGCACATTTGACCCGGTCACCAAGGGACACCTCCATATCATTCAGCGCGCCAGTCGGATGGTGGATCACCTGATTGTGGCGATTGCCGAAAATGAGCGTAAAAAGCCGCTTTTCTCAACCGCTCAAAGACTAGAGATGGTGCAAACCGACATTAATAATATGCACGAAAAATTTTGCCCTATAGAGGTCGAATCGTTCGAAGATCTGTTGATTAATTATGCACACTCTAAGAATGTCAACTTTCTATTTCGGGGGTTGCGTGCAGTATCTGATTTTGAGTTTGAGTTTCAAATGACAGGAATGAACGCCAAACTAGCCCCGGATATTGAGACGGTTTTCCTGATGGCATCTGATAAATGGCAATTTATTTCGTCATCCTTTATCAAGGAAATCGCATCACTGGGCGGAAACGTGGCAGATTTTGTCACTCCGCAGGTATTTGAAAAACTTTTGAAAAAATTTGAAATCAATGCTTGACGAATGCGTTTTCTTTCCGTATTTTGGCGCGACTTTCAACCGCCACCTCCTGTCTCTCCCGCGGTTGAGAGTTTTGACCGCGTAGCTCAGCCGGTAGAGCAACTGACTTTTAATCAGTAGGTCTCGGGTTCGATCCCCGACGCGGTCACCATTTTAAATCAATTAGCCTAAATATATTCTAATTTTCACTGTGGACCGTGTAGCCGTCAGGGGTACGCACTGAACGGGTTCAAACGGATTATATAAGTCCTCCAAAAAGTTTGAGGAAATGACTATACTTTTAAAATTCCGGCATTAATATAGGGGCTGTCATATAGCATGCGGAACGGTGATGTTATGCGTGGCTTATGCGCTTATAATTTGCCAATAACCCGATCATTCATTTAGAATAATTAATTTTTTATAGAATAAATAAGAGTGTACGATGCCTGTAAATATTTTGATGCCTGCCCTCTCCCCAACTATGACCGAAGGAACCTTGGCCAAATGGATAAAAAAGGAAGGCGATATGGTCAAGGCCGGCGAAGTCGTGGCCGAAATTGAAACTGACAAAGCCACGATGGAAGTCGAAGCTGTGGACGAAGGCAAAATCGGCAAAATCCTGATTATTGCCGGAACCGCCAATGTGCCGGTCAATACTCCGATTGCGATTTTACTCGAAGATGGTGAGGATGAAAGCGCGATAAAACTCTCCGCACCCGCCAACGTGAATGCCACCCCGGCGATACCGCCTAATACTCCGCAGGCTGCGCTGTCTGTGCCGTCAACTAAATCTGCGGCTCCCGCTCCAGCTCAAACTCCCGATGCACGGGTATTCGCAACCCCTCTGGCACGTCGTTTGGCAGCGGAGAAGAACATTGACCTTCGTCAACTGAACGGCAGCGGACCACACGGGCGCATTGTCAAAAGCGATGTTGATACGGCCAAGGCCGCACCAAATGTTGGGTCAAAATCTGCTGGCTCTTCCGCTGCGCCCACCCTGCCCGGACCAAACGCCAAGCAATTGGCTGATTTGCTCGGCATGGCTTACACCGAACTCCCGAATAATAACATTAAAAAAGTCACGGCACGGCGATTGACCGAAGCCAAACAGGTGATTCCGCATTTTTACCTCTCGGTTGATTGCGTGCTTGATCATCTTTTGGCTGCACGCGCGCAGATGAATGAAGCCGCTGATGGGGTCTATAAACTCTCGGTCAATGATTTTATTATTAAGGCTAATGCGATGGCACTGAAGGCATATCCGGCGGCCAACACCTCCTGGACCGATGATGCCGTGTTGCAATATCATCATGCCGATATTTCGGTGGCGGTGGCCACACCCAACGGGCTGATCACCCCCATCATCAAACGCGCGGAAACCAAGTCATTGAGCGAAATTTCACAGGAAATGAAGGATTTAGCCAAACGCGCCAAGGACGGCAAGTTAAAACCCGAAGAATTTCAGGGCGGATCTTTTTCGATTTCCAACCTCGGCATGTTCGGCGTGAAGAATTTCCAGGCCATCGTCAATCCGCCGCAAAGCTGTATCATGGCTGTGGGTGCGGGTGAAGAGCGCGTAGTGGTTGAAAACGGCCAAATGGTGGTGCGGACGGTGATGACCGTCACCCTGTCCACCGATCACCGTTCGGTTGATGGCGCGGTGGGGGCCGAATATCTCCAATACTTCAAACGCTTTATTGAAAATCCGGTGATGATGCTGGCGTAATATGGCATCATCATTCCTCTGGTCTTCCCCCTTAAAACTAAACCATTTTTAATGAGAAAAAATCTGGTTATATTTAACGAGTCTGTTGCGCGATGATATTTTGGTATAATTTTTTGATATGATGTTGTGGGGGTTGCGCAAATATTGCTGTCATTGAGAAAAAATACGCAGCGGATTTTGGTTTATGGAATGATTTGGGCTGATTTAGGCCGATTTTCCAGGATTTTGGGCGCACTGATCCTATGTTGGGCGGCATGATTGTGGCGGTTCCATGCCCCACACCGGCTCTTCCCTAATTTCTATCGCGCAACAGACTCATCGAGCATGACTTCTCTGCCCTCAAAAAAATCAGACAATTCAACCACACAAAATCAATCGATGAGATTATTAAATGTTACCAGTAATTGTGAGGTTGGCTATATGAGGACTTCTGATGTTTGAAAACACCGGGGGGAGATTGCCACAAATCATAAAAAAACGATCCCAAGACGGTGGCCTTGGGATTGCTCAAAAATAATAGATTTCCAAGTGTTATTCGCAGCGAAAAATTATTTCGCGGAAACTTTTGCTCCGGCTTCTTGAAGTTTTTTAACCAACGCTTCGGCTTCAGCTTTCGGCAGAGCCTCTTTAACGGGTTTCGGCGCACCCTCAACCAGGTCTTTGGCTTCTTTAAGACCTAATCCGGTGATTTCACGCACAACTTTAATTACGTTGATTTTGTTGTCGCCGGCGGCTTCGAGGATCACATCAAATGAATCTTTTTCCTCAACCGGAGCCGCTGCACCAGCAGCAGCCACAGCCACAGGGGCAGCCGCAGAAACGCCCCATTTTTCTTCCAATAGTTTTGCGAGTTCAGCCGCTTCGATCACTGTCAAAGCCGACAAATCCTCAACGATTTTTTCCAAATTAGCAGCCATCATATATCTCCTTATAAAAAAATTAGCTACGGATTGTTATTCAAATTGTAAATAGTCTGTGTAGTTTTTAGCACCGCCCGACACACCGCGCGGCCCCCATTAATATGATTACGCGGCCTGATCTTCCGATCCTTTGGTTGCGTAGGCCTGGGCCAAACGTGCGAGTTGCGCAGCAGGAGCCTGAATGAGCCCCACCAACGTTCCACGAATTTCGTTGAGGGTTGGCAGCTTTGCCAAACGCTCAACACCCGCGGCATCAAGCTTCATATCGCCGAAATAACCGCCCAAAATCACCAATTTTCCATTGAATTTTTTGGCATATTCGTGAACGGTTTTGGCAACGACCAATGGCTCTTCATTGGTGGTGGAAAGCCCCGTCGGACCCGTCAATAAATCACTGACAGATTCGTATTTTGTGCCTTTCACAGCGATTTTCGCCAACGTGTTTTTGGTGACCTTGTAACGTGCACCCTGCGCGCGCAGCCCCTTACGCAATTCGGTCACTTGCGCAACCGTCATGCCGGTATTGTGAGTGACGATCAGGATTTCTGATTTGTCCAAACCGGACTTCAGAGTATCAATCTCCGTCTGTTTTTCAGCGCGATTCATCGCCCTATCTCCTTGGTTAACAATAAAAATTCTATATATTCTATTTTGCTGTACCAACTCAAATGTCGGCACAAAAATAGCGACTATGATCACTCACAGCCGCCCGCCAAAACATCATAAACCATGCAAAAGAGCCGCAAACGCGGAGCAATCAACGGCCTAGTCTATGCAGGTGGAATTCCTTTATTTTCAGGGCAACATAGCCGCCTTGAAAACCTGCAGTCTTGGACAGGAATGAAGTGCTTTTAACCTGTTACTCCTTCATTGTCAATAAATTTATTACATACTTGGAATACTGAGTGTTTTAAAAAAATAACTTCGCATTATCAATCAAGTTTTGGTAAAAACCAATTGAATGAAATTAATTGAAAGCAATAAAAATGCCTGAAGCCCTCTCTCGAAAATCCTGTTCCTCGCCTTGCGATTGTGCTGAAATCAACTCAGACGCAACGGAAGTTTTCACCCAAGATCAAGCCCACGGCCCATCTTGGACTCTGGAGCGTGCGCAGGCACTTTTCGATTTACCCTTTATGGACTTGATGTTTCGGGCGCAGCAAATTCACCGCGAAAATTTTGATGCCGGTGCTATTCAGGTCAGCACGTTGCTGAGCATTAAAACCGGCAGCTGTCCTGAAAATTGCTCCTATTGTCCGCAATCGGCCCATTATCAAACCGGCCTTAAAAAAGAGCCGCTGATGGAGGTGGACGAGGTTGTGAAGGCCGCAAAACGTGCGAAAGATTCAGGCAGCACGCGTTTTTGCATGGGGGCTGCGTGGCGCGGACCACGGGATGAAGACTTAGACAAAGTCTGTGCGATGGTGGAAGCGGTGAAGGGCCTAGGGCTTGAAACCTGCGTCACATTGGGGATGCTCAAGGATGGTCAGGCCGAAAAATTACGTGACTCTGGGCTTGATTATTACAATCATAATATTGATACATCCGAAGATTTTTATAGCGAAATCATTACCACGCACACCTTGGATGATCGGCTAAAAACCCTGGAGAAAGTGCGCCATAGCGGCGTAAAAGTTTGCTGTGGCGGTATTATCGGCATGGGAGAGTCGAACGATGACAGACTCAAAATGCTTGTGATGCTCGCAAATATGGACCCTGCGCCCGAATCGGTTCCCATCAACCAACTCATCGCCATTCCCGGAACACCGCTTGAAGGGCGCGCAGATGTTGATCCGTTTGATTTTGTGCGCACCATTGCCATTGCGCGACTTATGATGCCCAAATCCATGGTCCGACTTTCGGCGGGGCGCGAACAAATGTCTGATGAGCTTCAGGCACTATGCTTTATGGCGGGGGCCAATTCAATTTTTTATGGCGAAAAACTCCTCACCGCGGCTAACCCCGGGCCCACGCGTGACAATGAACTTTTTGATCGGCTGAGTTTAAAAAAAATGGCGTAACTCCGATGGTTTTTTGTCAAAATTTAAAAATTTTTCAAAAAAACTATACTTTGTGATGGAAAAAAGCTATAGTCCCTTAATTCCCCTTCATGGTAGTTTACCATACGGGTCCGCTGAGGGGCGGATCGGAAACAAGAATTTATGTTTACAACAATTTCTAGAGGTCTTTAAGAAATGGCTGAACTTATGATGAATAAACCCTTGAAACCTAAGGCAAGCGCAGTGTGGTTGATTGATAATACCGCCCTGTCATTTGAGCAAATTGCGGAATATACCGGCCTTCACGTGGTGGAGATTCAGGCCTATGCCGATGAAGAGGTCGGGCGCGGAATCATTGGAGAAAGCCCGATTCAATGCGGCGAATTAACTGCTGCGGAAATTGAGCGTTGCGAAAAAGATCCCGAAGCCGAATTGCGAATTACCAAACGCGAAGGCCCTGCCCTGAAAGCCCGCGGGAAAGGTCCACGTTATACGCCCGTGGCGCGTCGCAATGATAAACCGGATGCGATTGCTTATTTGCTCAAACATCACGGCGAAATTCCCGATGCGCAAATTTGCAAATTGATCGGTACCACAAAACCCACCATCCAAATGGTGCGTGATCGCAGCCATGCCAACGCCAGCATTATTACCCCGCGCAACCCTTGTGAAATCGGGCTTTGCAGTTATGCCGAACTGGAAAAAATGGTGGAAAAATATCGCAAGGCAGCTCCTGATTCCCAAGGCGAAAGTGGCAGCGAAGCATCACCGGTTTCCGATTCTCACGGTAATAATTCCTATGACCTTCAAAGCTCAAAACCGAAAAATGATTTGTCGAATTTTGATTTCTCGAATTTCTTAAAATCTCAAAGCGGTTCAGGCCAATAGAGATT
>JBDHTT010000017.1:0-19878 GCA_039808785.1 Alphaproteobacteria bacterium | reverse complement strand
GCCGCATTCCCGTGTATCGTGAAACGCTCGATGACATTATGGGGATTATTTATATTAAGGATGCGTTTCGCGCATTGGTCAGTACCGGAAAAATTGAGATTAAATCTTTGATGCGGGAACCATCGGTGATCTCCCCCGCTATGCCGATTTTCGACCTGTTAATGCTGATGCGCCATAAACGTCAACATATGATGTTTGTGGTGGATGAATATGGCGGGATTGACGGTTTGGTGACGCTGGGCGATATTTTGGGCAGCATTGTGGGCGAACTCCATGACGATTATTACAACACGGCGATTCCAGAGATGGAACAGCATGAAGACGGCAGTTATCTGGTGGATGCCCGCATGGAAATTGGCGATTTTGAAGAGGAATTCGGCCAAATCCTCTCTGCCGAAGAACGCGATGTGGCCGACACGCTGGGCGGGTTTATTTTCACACTGGCCGGGCGGGTGCCAGCGCGTGGGGAGGTGCTCCATCACGAGGAAACAGGATTGGATTTTGAAATTATTGACGCTGATCCCCGCCGTGTGACGCGCATCCGTGTGCGCCCCGTGGCAAGGGAAGTTAAGTCGAAAGAATAGTCGTCCCCACCATGAATTTTAAGAAATTATGTTCCCCCGTTGACGCTGCTTCCCCTGCCCCTCGCGCATGGGATCGGTTTTTTCCGCAATCAACATTGGGGCGGATGTTTAATCTGGTCTTGCTTGGGGCACTGGGGGGGCTTGGCATGGGGCCGTTTTACATCTGGCCGGCTCTCGTGATTGCGCTCTCGGGATTTTGGATTATTACCACCAGTTTTGCGGATGATCACAGGTGGAAATCGTTCCTCTGCGGTTGGTTGTTTGGCATGGGGTTTTTCACCTATAGCCTTTATTGGATCGGCAATGCGCTGCTGATTAACGGCAATCCTTACAAATGGGCCTATCCGTTTGCGCTCGTGGGGTTGCCGATTTTTTTAAGCCTTTATACCGGCCTTGCGGCCTATCTCTCGCGCCGTATTTGTAAGGGCCGCGGAGCGGTAAGTTTTTGCATTTTTATGGCATGGCTGATGGTGGCTGAATATACGCGCGGGCATCTATTTTCCGGGTTTCCATGGAATTTGTTTGGCATGAGTTGGACCGCGAGCCTGCCGATGCTGCAAATCCTCTCAATTGGCGGTATTTATTTCCTCAGTTTTCTCACCATATTTATGTTTGCCATGCCGGGATTTATGATCAAGGGGCATGCGCCGCCTCTCATTCGCACGTTGGGCGGAGTTTTGGCGTTAGCAATCGGGATTGGGCTTTATATCTTTGGCACTAACCGGCTCGCACATCACCCGACAGAACTTCGTCAGGATATTGTGGTGCAACTTATCCAACCCAATATCGCGCAATCCATGAAATGGGCCCCCGAACAGAAATGGGAGAATTACCGCGCCCTGCTCAATGTCATTCGCAATGATCAAACCCTTACGGCGCAAGGGCCGCATGCGGCGCGCCTCCTCATTCTCCCCGAAACTTCGATGACATCCAATGAATTGAGCGAACAAGCCGCGCTGGAAGCACTCAAGGGTGCCATGCTCCATTATAAAGAACCAAGCTATATTCTTGCCGGGGCCTTATTGGGTGACCGCCAAGGATATCATAACAGTTTGGTGGTGCTGGATCATGATTTGCGTTTGAAATATAAATTCGATAAATTTCATCTGGTGCCGTTTGGCGAATATATGCCGATGCAAAAATATATTCCCTTTGGCCCCTTGAATAATTTTTCGGGGTTTACGCGCGGCCCCGGCCCGCAAACGGCGATGGTGGATGACATCCCGCCCTTTTCCCCGCTTGTCTGTTATGAGGTGATCTTTCCGGGCGAGGTCACCAGCACAAACCCCAGGCGCGCAGAATGGATTGTGAATGTGAGCAACGATGCATGGTATGGTGTCTCCCCCGGCCCATTCCAGCACGTGTCGCATGCAATCTATCGTGCGATTGAAACGGGATTGCCGGTTGTGCGCGGTACCAATACGGGGCTCTCGGTTGTGGTGGATCCCTATGGCCGAATTATCTCCTCCCTCCCCCTCATGGTGGCGGGAAGTGTAGATAGCTTCCTCCCCCGCCCAGCCGCCAAACGCACACTCTATTCACGGTTTGAAGAGTTTTAAAAAACCTGTTTATGATCACTACTCTGGCGTTGGCTTTTCACGGTATCTTTGCGCGGGATCATCATGCAGGCTGTGGTACAAATACCGTTTTGAGAAAGAATGGAAAAGTTTCCCCCCATGGCTTTCATGATCGCCTCTACAATATTTAGTCCCAAGCCATGATGTTTCGAGGGATCCTTTGTGGTAAAAAGCGGCATCATACAGTCACGCTCAACATTTTCGGGCATTCCTATACCATTATCCTCAAGCGTTATAAAAATATTTTCTTCATCGCTGGTCATTGTAATTTTTATGATATTCATGTGGTGAGGCTTTGGCCTTTGAGGGGTTAAGCCAAATGAATCAAGGGCATTGGCAATCAAATGATTAACTGCCATTTTTATATATTCAGCATTAGCGAGTGCCAGCAGCACATCACCATTATCTTCGGCTTCATACTCCATAAAAATATTTCTTGAGGCCAATTGCTCCACATCTACATTCATCAAAATTTCATCAAGCACCGCTCCCACATCCACCACTAATTCAGGAGTAAAACGCCGCAAGGCATTGAGCATCCAGATTTCCTTGATTAAAAGCTTCAAATGCTCAGAAGACGAAAGGATTTTTTCGGCAAAAATGCGGTCAGGGGAATCAGGGGTGAGATCGTCAATCAACAGCTCTGCAAACCCACCGATTCCCGCCAGAGAGTTGTTAATATTATGAAGCAACCCTTGGGTTAAACGCCCTAATTCTTCGTATTGATCTTTACTACGCGTATTTGAACGAGACATAGACTACTCACTAAATTGTCTTTAGATTTTTTTAGACTTTTTTGACCAAACCCAGCTCATAAGCTTTTAATGCAGCCTGAGTACGATTATTGGAATCTAATTTCCTACAAATTCCACGGATGTGAAGTTTGATGGTAACTTCTTGCAAATCCAGTTCGCGGGCGATATCCTTATTGCTAAGCCCCCTTACCAATCGCTCCAACACTTCTTCCTCACGCGGGGTGAGGTTGACAGCAGGCCGCCCACCCTTTGGTGCACTCGTATGAAGCGGGAGCGACGCCGTTGCGCGCCCCTGAGTTTGATCAACAAAATAGGACGGCATCAGACCATTTGTGGCATGATCAACCGGAATAAATTTCTCACCCGAAAGCACCAGTTCAATGGCTTTGAGCATCGTGCGGCCGGATAAAGTTTTGGGGAAGTAGCCCACAGCCCCCAAATCCATGGCATTTTGAACATCATCGATTTCTGCAACACCGGAAAGCAAGGCCACGGATACTTTGGGAAATTTGGTGCGGAAAGACTTAAACCCTTCCAACCCGTTCATACCAGGCATATTCAGGTCCAACAACACGAGCTCAGGCGCGTTTTCGCTCTGAGCCACATACTCCATTGCCTCATCCAAATTTTTAACCGTTACAACTTGTACTTGTGGGTTTGACCGTGTCAGATATTGTGACATCGCATCACGAAACATCGTATGGTCGTCCGCAATCAGTAAATGCATTCATACTCTCCCAATAATTTTGGTCATTTTTGCACCTCTATTCTACACCCAACACTATGAAACGATAGTTAATTTTTCTATTTTACCTATAGTATTAGAATCTGCTGATGATCTCGCTGTGGCACAAGATTTTTTTGGTTTTTTCGAGGGCCGCGCCGCAGCGCACTTATCAATCGCACGGGAGCGCAGATCAAATCTTCCCATGGATTTCATTATTTATTAGATATTTTGATTTATCATTAACACGTAGCAAAAAAATTTTGCCGGGGGCGGCAGAAAGGTCTGGGCGAATGGATCATGAGATGATGGGGATAGTGGGTGAAGTGTCTGCGTCCTTTTTATCTGAACCGTCTGTTTTAACTCTCCAACAAAAGATTTTGAACCTGACGGCTGAGCTGCGCCCCAGGGTTCCCCTTCATATTTTCAATCATGCCGTTCTTCGCAAAAACGCACGCGAATTTATAGATTTATTTCCCGGCCAGGTGATCTATGCCGTGAAAAGCAATCCGCTGGAGTCCGCTATTGAAACACTTCACCATGCGGGAATTGGAATATTTGATGCAGCATCGATTGATGAGGTGCGTTTGATTCGCCGCCTGGCCCCCACCGCCAAGATCCATTTTATGCATACGGTGAAGTCGCGTGAAGCGATTCGTGAGGCCTATTTCACCCATCAGGTGCGCGTGTTCGTGATTGATCATTTGAGTGAGCTGCATAAAATCGTCCATGAAACTGACCTGGCGAATGATTTGGAAATTTTCGTGCGGGTGGCTTTGCCAAAAAACAAAGAAGCCGCGGTTGATTTTTCCGCCAAATTCGGCGCAACACCAAAGGAAAGCGTGAAGTTATTGCGCGAAGCACGCCTGGTGAGTGCCAAAATCGGCGTGATGTTTCACCCGGGGACCCAATCAACCAACCCTCAAATCTATGCCCGCGGGATTGCGACAGCCGCCAAAATTATGCGCAAATCACGGGTCAAAATTGATGCCCTTGATGTCGGGGGCGGCTTTCCGGCCCCTTATTTGGGATCAGATCATCCGCCGCTCGCGGTTTACATGGCGATCATCGCGCAAGCCGTGAAAGATCATGAATTGCAGGATTTGGATCTATATTGTGAGCCGGGCCGCGCACTCGTGGCGGAAAGCGGATCGCTGATTGTGCGGGTCGAGCAACGGCGCGGACAATCACTTTACATCAATGACGGGGTGTATGGCGGATTGGTTGAGGCCGCAAAATGGCAGGGAGAGCTGCGCTATCCCGTCATCCATATTAGTCAGGATTACAGGCCGCAGGGTGATAGCTTAGCCTCCAAAACCGCCTATCACGGCGTTGACTTTGCCCCAATTATAGAGTCACCCAACAAAACTCCCGACGGGGCCAACGATATTTTTAATGAATTTCAATTTTGTGGGCCGACATGCGATTCTCTGGATATGATGAAGGGGCCGTTTATCCTACCCGATAATATCCGCGAAGGCGATTGGATTATGGTGGGGTTAACGGGAGCTTATAGCAACGCATGCCGCACCCAGTTCAACGGATTCCGTGAATTTGAAGTTATCAATGTTGATTTTTAAATGATTATTTTGTTTTTATATACTTTATTGCAATAATATTATTATAAATATTCATTTATTTGCATTCATGGACAAAATTTTATAAAATAAAGGTAAGGGAAGTGAAATGGATTTCCCGTTTGCTGTTCAGATATTTTTGACGGCTAAATGTCAACTTAACGAAAGGTTAGTCATCACTTGGTATCTCGTGTCAAAATTGAAGAATCATCTTCAGCAAAATTAAAGGACTCTGTTTTAAGCATATTAGATGAGCATAAGGCCGAAAATATTGAATTGATTGACCTGCGCGGTCAGTCATCTTTGGCCGATTATATGGTGGTGGCGAGCGGGACATCGTCCCGTCTTGTGGCTTCTTTGGCCCAAAAACTCGCGGAAAAGCTCCCCCCCCAAGGATTTGAAGTTTTACGCACCGAAGGGCTTCCCACAGCAGATTGGGTAGTGGTCGATTGCGTGGATGTGATTGTTCACCTTTTCCGCCCCGAAGTGCGTGAGTTTTATAATATTGAAAAAATGTGGCGGTCAGATTTTGCAACAGCTGCGCCCCCCGCCCCTGCCCCCACGCCTGCCCTGCGCACTCAAGTTTAAAAAACCGGGATGGCTTGTTTTATCGACACGATGGGCCATCCATCGTGAATGAGTTGGTTTAAAATCACCCTACAAAACGCTCTAAATGCATTGAAAATGCGCCATTTCAGGTTGCGACAAAATATTCTGGACATAATCGTGAAATTTAACTTGAATTTTTTGGCGAAAATAGTTTATGAATGTTTTCACCCACACTTCAACTGTGAAGAACGGGGGAAAAATTTAATTGCCAATTAAATAAATCTAACTCTCTTTGGAAGGAATACTATTATGAACAAAACTACTTTGACTATTGTTGCTGCCGCGATCGTTGTTGCTTTGGCAGCTTTCGGAATCATGAACAGCCAAAAACAACAACCAGCCGGTGATATGCAAGCTGTGGCTCCTGCTGCCGGTGAAGCTGCTGCAACCATGAACAATGACGCTGCTCCAACTGCTGTTGAACAAGCTTCTGATAAAGTGAGCGAAGCTGCCCATGAAGCTGCTACTGAGATGAAAGATGCTGCAACTGAAGAAAAAACAGATGCTGCTCCTGCTGCTGAAGCTCCAGCAGCTGAAACCCCTGCAACAGAAGCTCCAGCTGCTGAAGCACCTGCTACAGAAGCTCCTGCTACCGAAGAAAACAAAGCAGCTGAGTAATCTTTGCTACGGTTTTCGAACCGATTTTAAATGATTGATTTTTAAAAAGGCTCCGAGATATACTTCAGAGCCTTTTCTTTTTCGAAAAATTTTTACGATGAATGATGATTTTTTGCCCCTCCGGTCTAAGACTATCTTGCTCGTGATCACGGGAGGAATTGCGGCCTATAAATCGCTTGAGCTCATCAGGTTGTTGCGGAAATCCGGGGCGGAAGTGCGTGCGATCCTCACCAAGGGCGGGGCCGAATTTGTGACACCGCTTAGTGTTGCCGCGCTCTGCGGGCACACAGCCTATCAGGATTTATTTTCCCTGAAGGATGAAACCGAGATGGGCCATATTCGTTTGAGCCGTGAAGCGGATTTGGTGGTGGTGGCCCCCGCCAGTGCCGATTTTATTGCCAAAATGGCCCAGGGCCGCGCCGATGATTTGGCGTCCACCACTCTACTGGCCTGCAACAAACCAATCCTGATTGCCCCGGCCATGAATTGTGAAATGTGGTCAAAGCCGGCCTTTCAACGCAATCTTTCAACACTCAGGCATGACGGTGCGGAGGTCATTGGGCCCGCACATGGTGATCTGGCATGCGGAGAGGTGGGATCAGGACGCATGGTGGAGGCCGCAGAGATTTTCGAAAAAATCACCCTGATGCTGCAACGAAATCTAGAGTTACGCCCGCTAGAGGGGCTGCGCGCGCTGGTTACCTCCGGGCCAACCTATGAGCCGATTGACCCCGTAAGGTTTATCGGCAACCGGTCATCGGGAAAACAGGGACATGCGATTGCCGCAGAATTGGCCGCGATGGGCGCAGAAGTGACATTGGTATCGGGTCCCGTTCAAATTCCCCTGCCCACGGTTGCGCATGTGATAAAGATTGAAACCGCAGTACAAATGCGCGATGCCTGTATCAGCCTTTTGCCCCAAGGCATGGATATCGCCGTATGTGCCGCGGCTGTGGCTGATTGGCGCGTATCGGAGCCGGCACAGCATAAGATCAAAAAATCCGGTGACCAAGCGGGGTTGCAGCTTGAGTTAACGCAGAATGACGATATTTTAAAGATCATTTCCAACCATCACAATCGGCCCAAATTGGTGGTCGGATTCGCGGCGGAAACTGAAAATTTGCTTGGGTTTGCAGCCAAAAAACTTAAAAGCAAAAATTGTGACTGGATTGTGGCCAATGATGTTGGGCCAAAAGAGTCGGATAAAGAGTCGGATATTGAACCAAATATGTTGGGGAAAACTTGCAGCGGGGTCTTTGGATCTGATCAAAATCAGGCTACACTCCTCACATCGTCCGCACAGATTCCATGGAAATTGATGAGCAAGCAAGAGCTTGCCAAAAACTTGGTGGCGGAAATTGTAAAATTTTTTGAACGATAAAATTAAACTGATTTATTTACGGATTTTTAGGCATACAAAATGGCGGTTACACTGCGACGGAAATTATCGGCAGCTCCGGAACAAGATCAAGGTTTGCAAGGTCAAAATTTATGCATTCCCATTAAAGTTTTTCAACATGCCGAAGGGCTTGATCTGCCATGCTTTGCCAGCGAACATGCCGCCGGCATGGATTTAATGGCGGCGATTGACGCCCCCGTCACGATTAAAAGTCATGAATTTCTGATGATCCCCACGGGGATTGCCGTCGCCCTGCCCCACGGATATGAATGTCAGGTGCGCCCGCGATCTGGTCTGGCCGCCAAGCATGGCATCACGGTTTTAAATGCGCCGGGAACGGTTGATGCGGATTATCGCGGCGAAATCAAGGTGATTTTGATCAATCATTCATCTGCCGATTTTGTCATTGAACGCGGCATGCGCATTGCGCAAATGGTGGTGGCGCGTTACACGCGATTTGATTGGAACGAGGTTGCGGAACTGGATGACACGGTGCGCGGATGTGGCGGATTTGGGTCAACAGGAATCGCCGCAAAGCGATAGAGTTGAAACATTTTTTTCCTTGCAAATTTTTTGGGGTTTGTTCAAGGATAAACGACTAAACAATTAGTGAAAGAGGTTACTATGCGCACGCAATCCGGTTCATCGAAAATCGTTATTTTGGTTGTTATATTATTGATTGCGGCGGCTGGAGCATATTATTTTGCCGTGCAAAAAGGCATGTTACCATCCAATCGCGCTGTTGATATGCTGGAATCCAAGGTGGATGCCGTGAGAGAGTCTCATGGCCAATTCCCGCCGCAACCCGCCCCCATTCAGGCACAGCTTGATATGCCCGCTCAAGAAACAGGGGAACCCGGTTCCCCATCGACACTGCCTGAATCGGCTCCGCAATCCCCTAGCCCGGGAAGCCAAGATACTCAGGACAGTAAGGACCCGCAATCGGAATTATCCCCCCCTACCCCTGCCTCTCCCCCTTCCCCGCAATCGGCCAATGAAATTCGACCTGCGGCTGCCAGTTCTGATCCCTCCATGTCAAATGATGCTGCCCCGCTCAACTTAGACAAAGCCGCCATTGATCAAATGATGCAGCCGCGTACATTGGGCAGTGCAACCGCGAAAATTAAGGTGACTGAATATTCCTCGCTCACCTGCGGGCATTGTGCGGATTTTCATACGAAGATCCTCCCTATGATCAAACAAGATTATGTGGATACGGGTAAGGTCCAGTTTATTTTTAAGGAATATCCGTTAAACGGCCCGGCGTTGGTGGCATCCCAAGTTTTGCGCTGTATGCCCGAAGATAAATTCGTGAATTTTATGAATTTGCTGTTCGAACAACAAAAAAATTGGGCGTATGTGCCGGAATATAAGGTGAAACTCACTCAATACGCCAAATTGGCGGGATTGGGCGAAGCGCAGGTGAATGCGTGTTTAAACAGTGTTGAACTGAAAAACGCTTTGGCCGCCGAAATTCAAAATGCCGAAAAAAAATACAGCATTAAATCCACACCAACCTTTGTGATTAATGACGGTGAAAAAATCATCGTGGGCGATCAACCCGTGTCGATTTACAAGGATGTTTTTAACGAGCTGTTGAATAAAAACTGATTCAAAAAAAATTTGGTGACAATGGCCAATTTCAGCCGACTCCGTTTGCAGGGTTTTAAATCCTTTGTTGATAAAACCGACCTGAATATCGGGCCGGGGTTAACGGGCATTGTCGGGCCAAACGGATGCGGCAAATCCAATTTGGTTGAAGCCCTAACATGGGTCATGGGCGAAAGTTCAGCCAAGCGTTTGCGCGGCACCGATATGGATGACGTGATTTTCAACGGCACCAGTCGCCGCCCCGCGCGCAGCCATGCCGAAGTCTCGGTAATCCTCGATAATCACGACCGATCCGCCCCGCCATTATTCAATGCGGTTGATGAAATCGAAGTGGTGCGCAGGATTGAACGCGGCAGCGGATCGAATTACTATGTGAACAGCAAACCGGTGCGTGCACGCGATGTCCAGATGCTCTTTGCTGATTTGGGAATTGGGGCGCAATCGGCGGCGATTGTCTCCCAGGGGCGTATCGCCGCGATCATCAATGCCAAACCGGCTGAACGGCGGCAAGTTTTGGAGGAATCGGCGGGAATTTCCGGCCTTTACGCCCGCCGCCATGAGGCAGAGTTGAAGTTTAAGGCGGCTGACCAAAATCTCGCGCGGCTTCAGGATGTCGTGGCGGGGTTGGAGAGTCAGATTGACTCACTCAAACGTCAGGCCCGCCAAGCTGCGCGTTATAAAAATATCAGTGCCGATATCAAAGAATTGGAAACACGATTGGTTTTGTTGGAATGGGTGGCTGCGCGCGAGCATGTGGCGCAGATGCAATCCGCATTGCGCCATTCAGAAACCGAAACCGCCGCCATGATGGCCGAAGTCGCCGGTTATAATCGTCAACATGGTGAAATTTCGCAACATATTGCCCCCATGCGTGAAAAGCAGGCCGAAACTGCGGCCGCTTGGCAGGCACAAAATTTCGAATTGCGCCGATTGGATGACGAAGAAAAGCAAATTGCACAACAACTAAAGGAATCACGCCAAGCCCTTGATCATGTGCAAAATGATCAAAGGCATGAAGACCAAACTATTGCTGAATGTCTCAAGCTCAGCGAGAAATTGATGAGCGAATTGGCCACCATTCATATTCCTGAAAATGTTGATGCCGAAATTGAAAATTTAAAAAACAAATGTGATGAGCTGAGTGTTGAAACACGCCGTCATGAGGAAAATTATCAACTCGCGTTGGAAAATTCTGCAAATTTGCGGGCAGCGCGCGCCAACCTGCAATCACGGTTTGGGCAGTTGAATGCACAACTCAACGCATTAAAATCACGTATCGCCCAATTATCCGAGAAAATTGAACGTAAGAAAACCCAGCAAGAGCAAGATCACCCGATTGAGAATTTGCGCAGTTTGATAGAAGAAATTGAAAGAAACCTTGATACTGCACGGGTACAGCAAAACCAGTCCAGAGAAAATTTTGAGCGTTGTCAATCAGATCTGGATCATGCACGCCAAGCCCAGCATATCAGCCGCGAAGCCTTTAGCCGCAGCGGATCAGAGCTTAGCGCACTTGAAAATATCCTCAAAGCCGATGCCCCCAGCGGCTTTCGTCCAATATTGGAAGATATTAAGGTCGATGAGGGATTTGAATTGGCTCTCTCAAAGGCGTTGGGTGATTCGGTCATGGCGGCACTGGATACAAAATCGCCCGCGCATTGGGTTGATGTGGCGGAAACACATTTACAGACATCCGCCGCCCCTTCTCAGCAATCATCCGTTTTTACGGCTGGGGTTTCAAGTCTTGCCCGGCATATTCACGCCCCACCGGCATTGGCAACAGCCCTAAGTTTCATCGGCTTTGCAGAGAATGATAAAGACGGGGATCTGGCTGCCCATGATCTGAAACCCGGACAATCCATCGTCTCACGCAACGGCACCTATTGGCGATGGGATGGGTATCGGGTTCATGCCGGTGCCATGGACCGCAACGCCATTCGATTGAAAAACAAAAATCGTTTGGATGATTTGCGCGCCGAGTATCCTAGCCTAAAGACCACATATGAGCACAGCAACGAAGCCCTCAAAACTGCCCAAAATAATCTTCAAACCGCCAAACAGGCCCTGACTGCAAGTGAGGCATTGTTGCGGCAAAATGAACAGAGCCTGACATCAAAACGAGGGGAACTTCATAGACTGATTGAACAGCGCGCTCATACAGAGCAGGAAATTGCAAAATTGGAGGAAGCCAGATCCATCGCGCAAAATGATCATGATCATGTATCCACACAATTAAATGACATGACTGTAGAATTGGCACAATTTGATGATGCCACACTGCAGCGCGAAGCGATCGAGGTGGAGCAACGCAAATTAGCTCTAACTGCAGCCCAAGTTACACTCAACGAAACAAAATCCCACTATGACTCATTTCAAAAGGATGTGGCTCGTGCGGTGGCTCGTCGTCATGCGATTGAAGAGGAATTGGCGAACCTAGAAAAACGTGCCCAACGCGCACGGGAACGTGCAAACTCCCTCAATGATCGTGCCCAAGTTTTTCAGGGCAAATTGGATGATATCGCCAACCGGCCCGACACGATTTCGCAGCGTCGCTTGGCTTTGTTGGATCACCTCAAAACCATGGAGAATGCAAAAAATCAGGCTGCGGATGACTTAGCAGCGCAAGAGCGGGCCCTAGCAGACGTTTCGCAGACTCTAAAACAAGCTGAGCAATCATTGATGAGTTTACGCGAAGACCGCGCGAAAAATCAGGCACTTCTTGACTCCGGCCGTACATCGCTTGATATGTGTCATCAATCCATCCATGATCAATTTGCCATGAGCGGCGATGAGCTCTGGACTCATTCGCAAATGGACAGGGAGAAGCTCAGCGCGGAACCCATCGACCGTCTGCGTGGAAAACGAGATCGTTTGGTGCGTGAACGCGACGGAATGGGTCCGGTTAATCTACGTGCTGACGTGGAAATGATGGAGGTTGAGCAGTCCCTGCAAAAATTACTGACAGAGCGCAGTGATTTAATACAAGCCATTCAAGAACTTCGCGGTGCTATACAAAAATTAAATAAAGAGGCGCGAGAGCGGCTCCAGAAAGCTTTTGACAGCGTCAACAGCCATTTCCAAATTTTATTTACTCGCCTTTTTGGTGGTGGATCAGCGCACTTAGCATTTGTTGAATCTGATGACCCACTTGATGCATCATTGGAAATTTATGCATCACCACCGGGAAAAAGCTTACAATCTCTGTCTCTCCTCTCAGGCGGAGAAAAAACCATGGCCTCAACGGCGTTGATTTTTGCGATGTTTCTAACCAACCCCGCCCCGATTTGCGTATTGGATGAAATTGACGCGCCGTTGGATGACGCGAACGTTGACCGCGTGTGCAGCATGTTAGAAGAAATTGTGCAGAAATGCCGCACGCGATTTATTGTGATTACGCACCATCGGCTCACCATGGCGCGCATGGATCGGCTTTATGGTGTAACGATGTCAGAGCGTGGGGTATCGCAACTCGTGTCCGTAGATCTGCAGCAAAAATTTGATTTTCTTGAAGCGGCGTAGCTATGGCTTTTGGGCTTATACCCCTCCCCTGCCAAGCTATACATCCTCAGCTAAAATTATTCTTAAGAATGATCAGCATGACCGCACATGCAACAACGCCAAACCCCGCATGTACATTGCTCCCATCACTTTTTCCAATGTATCTATGAAAGGCGAGGATGATCACGCAATCCAATAGCTTTACCGCACCGATATAACCTGGATTATCGATATAATAAAACCCAACGATGTAAGAATAAATCATCATCACCATAACAAACCCGATGATCAGGCCACCTTGGCTGGTTTTCTTTTCAATGATGCTTGACCAAGGAATGGGCTTGCGAATGCCAATATAGAGAACCCAGAGGGTGAGCATCATTAACCCTTCGACGAACAAATATGCCCATGGCCCCTGACTAGCGGAGGAGTTCATGGCTAGTAACTTGGCGATAATTGGCCCTGTTGTATTGGCTAACAAGACAAACCATATTTTTTTGACTGCCTGAGAGGATACACTGCATTTCTTGAGCGAGGCGCCAAAGCAGGCCGCAAGCCCCAACACCAAAATAATCAGGCCACCAATGATCGGTTGGTCAATAAATTGATGAAAAAGCGAAGGGTCAAATAAAAACCACACCAAAAAACTTGTGATGACTGTGATAGGAAAAAGACGAGAAATCACCCCTGCCCCAACATGCGGAATTTGTCGATACCATACAACATCGGAGATAGCAAACATGACCGCCTGAAGCGCCAACAACATATAAAAAAGCGGATTGTCTGGGAAACCAAAGATCAGGACAAACGGCAATGTTGCTATCACGCAGGCAATTTTTGACCATACGGCCAAGGCCAGGCCTTCAACTTTATATTTTTCCTGCAATAACATCACCGTTGCGGAAAAAAATGCAGCGGAAAAGCCTAAAATAGCCCACATTGGAATGATCATTTCCTTTGCCTCAAAGTGTGCCACAGCAAGATCATGAACAGGTTCTTAATTTCGAACTTCCTTGGCGATATCATCCAGGATACCGTTAATTAATTTAGGTTCGTTGCCCGTGTAAAAATCGCCGGTGATATTAAGGTAGTCATTAATGATAATGGGTTTATCAATATCTTGATGCACCAATAATTCATAGCCACCACAGATCAAGATCGCCGCCAATAGGTTAGCCAGATTGCCAGTTTTTTCCACCCGCGGTTTGATGATTTGCTGGAGGTCGCCCCAGCGCTCTGTCACACCACTGAGTATCAAACGAAACAATTCTGCGTCACATTCAATCATTTTTTCACCGTCCATATCCATGCCCCGACGGTGTTCCACATATTCCTGATAAAGCGAAACTGGAGATACTTCATTTTGTAAAGATTGATATACGGCCTGAACTGCTTGTAACCGCGCCGTAGTTCGTCGAGCCTTAGGAGACGGCTTTCCACTCCCCGCTTTCTTCACATCCCCCATGATACGACTCCAAAATTTTGCTTTAGCTTAAGCATCATCAAAGCCGCCTCTGCCGCTCCTGCCCCTTTATTGAGTCGTTCAGGATCTGCACGCTCCATGGCTTGCTCAACATTTTCAACTGTCAAAACTCCGTTACCCATTGCCAAATCACGCCCCAATGAGACATCCATAAGCCCGCGTACGCAGTTTTCAGATACTAACTCATAATGAGTGGTCTCCCCACGAATGACACATCCCAAAACCACGTAGGCATCATAATTGCGCGCATTATCATCCTCTCTGTCACAACTGGCCATTGCTGCCCAGCTCAGCGCAGCAGGTAACTCCAATGCTCCGGGAACAGTGATGACCTCATACGTGCAGCCGTTCTTTTCAAGGAATGCTTTGGCCCCTGCGAGCAAAAGATCATTAATCTCATCATAGAATCTGGCCTCAATAATTAGCATGTGCGGCGCTATAGCAAAGGACAAGGCAGATGGATTGTTCTCTCCTGTCGCTGACAAATTTTTATCACTTTGTTTTTTCATGATCCCTCACATATTCCAATATTTCAATCTCTCGCTTGTCCTACGATAAACCATAGTTTTCGTCAAGTTATTCAGCAATACACACAATAACTATTGAAAAGACCATATGCTGCTGTATAGTTTTTTCTAGTTTTCAAGATAGATAATAGATACGAATATGGCTCATTTTCTCAGTTGCACCGAAGCATTATTAGCCCCACCGCCGGAGATGACGGACAGAAAAATTCTAATGGTGGTCGCAGCGGCTCTGATCAACCGCAAAAAACAAATTTTGATCGGCCAAAGGCCTGAAGGAAAAGACATGGCGGGGCTATGGGAGTTTCCGGGCGGAAAAATTGAGCCCGGTGAAACGCCTGAATTTGCCCTGATGCGCGAATTACGCGAAGAATTGAGCATCGAAACCCGCCCATGCGGGATGATGGCGGCGGGATTTACCTCCCACACTTACCCGGATTTTCACCTTTTGATGCCACTTTTTCTTATTCGTGTATGGAGGGGGGAACCACAACCGCTGGTCCACCAAAATTTGCGATGGGTCCATGCGCACGAACTTTATAATATAGGCATGCCGGAAGCTGATTTGCCGTTGATTTCAGTACTGGAGTCCATTCTTGGGATCTAGTTTTTGAGCCCAAAAAATTACTGCCGATTTTTTGAATTTTGCGTGGTCATGAATATATTTTGGAATGGGCGCGGACTGAGTTTTTAACCGCAAAACCGCAAAGGATTTCATGGCTTTTTCAGCCACGAATGTGCACGAATAGTCACAAATAAACACGAATTCCACCACCCGTCAAATTTCGTAACCCCGCACTTGATGCGGGGTCTAAATCTACTCTCCAGACCCCGTATATGCGAAAAAGTCTCATTCATTCGACTTTTTCTTTTACGGGGTTGCGAAAGTGGAGCCCCGTTCCTACCCACAGGGGAAAAAACCGAAGAGCTCGGCAAAATATGCCGACTGCACAGCGCGAAAAAATAGTGTATAATGGAAGGGTATTTCCGTGCCGTACGCTCTTTCGGCCCATTAAAAAAGGTTAAGTTGATCATGAAAATCCAGGGTCCAGACTCCATAGTAAAAACCTCTGCTTCGCGCAAATCCGCGACCGGATCATCGTCCAAATCGGGGGAATTTGACAAACTCATTCACACGGAAAACGAAGCCCCGGCACACACGCGCGCCACATCGATGATTGCAGGGATTGATAGTTTGCTGCTCGCTCAAGAAAGCGAAGATCCGCGCGAAAAATCATCGCGCAAACGCATGGGTAAACGCGCGCATGATATCCTAAAGGAACTGGATAAAATCCGCCTTGGGATGCTCACGGGGACGTTGTCGGTGGGCAATTTGATTGATATTGCCGATGTTGTGGCATCGCATCGTGAACGGCTTCAGGATGCGGAACTGAGTAGTCTTTTGGACGAAATTGACCTGCGCGCGCAAATCGAAATCGCCAAGATGCGCATGGCGCTTGAGGCCTCGACGATTTTATAAAGCCCCCTATATCCCTATAATAGTCCCCCATGATGTCATTATTTCAGGAAAACCCGTATGCCCAAAACCGCAGTGATCTTGTTTAACCTTGGCGGGCCGGACCGGCGAGAGTCGATCTATCCGTTTTTGATCAATTTCTTTATGGATAAAAACATTATCCGCGCGCCGTGGCCGGTGCGGTATTTGGTCTCTCGGTTGATTGCGCGCCGACGCACGAAAGTTGAGGCCGGCAACGCTTACGGTCGTTTGGGCGGCAAAAGTCCCCTATTGGAAAACACGATGGCGCAGGCAGATGCACTCGAAGCCGTGCTTAATAACGCTGATAAAACTCAAACTTTCAAAGTTTTTACCTGCATGCGCTATTGGCACCCGATGGCCGATGAAACGGTGGCCAAAGTTCGGGATTATAACCCTGAGCATGTTATCCTCCTCCCCCTTTATCCGCAATATTCCACCACCACGACACGGTCATCATTAGAATCATGGCGCGCTGCGGCGGACAGAGCCGGGCTCACCGCGCGCACATCCTTGATTTGCTGTTACCCGTTTCAATCGGGGTTTGGGGCGGCGTCCGCCGATCTCATTCGCCGTCATTATGCCGCGTTAAAGGATCGGTGCGGGCGTGCGCCGCGTTTGTTATTTTCTGCCCATGGACTCCCCGAAATCATCATCAAACAGGGCGACCCGTATCAATGGCAATGCGAGGAATCAGCCAAGAATATTGTGGCGGCGCTAGGCATCCCCGACCTTGATTGGATGGTGTGTTACCAAAGTCGTGTCGGACGGCTCAAATGGATAGGCCCTAGCACTGATGAAGCCATTCAAAAGGCTGCGTTCGATCAGGTGCCGATCCTGATTTACCCCCATGCCTTTGTCAGCGAGCATGTGGAAACATTGGTGGAAATTGAAGAAGAATATCGCCATTTGGCGCATTCTATCGGCGTGCCCGATTTTGAACGTGTTCCAACGGTGGGCACCCACCCCGAGTTTATCAACGGATTAAAAGATTTGGTTTTGGGGGCACTGGAGGGGGCCGTGGAGAGGGCTGTGGATTCAACGTGCGCACCGCCGTCCCTCATCATTTCCAACCCGCCTGTCTGCCCGTGCGCGCACAAGGATTGCTGCCAACGCCAATTTGGCAACCATTAAAGCATTTTGCGATTAAAAGGCCGCCACTTCACCTATCAGCCAAATTATGAATAAATCCTTAATTTCTGCGGCTTTGCAGCACACGGACTATTTGACACATGCGACGGCTTGTCGCATAATGAATATAGACTATGTTGTAAAGACGTCTTCTGACAGGAGGTGGACATGCCACAAGTTGTAAAAGCAGGAATCACATTAGCAAGTCTTGCAATCGTATGGGTGGGTGTTCTGCTCTATGTTTTATGAAACTTGGTAATTTCGAACCGGAACGTTCAACAGGGAGTAAGGGGAGGATCATTCTTCCCCTTTTTCTTTTGTTATACTTGGAAGACTGAATTGCTGGCTAGGAACAAGCGACGCAGCGTAGGGAGACTACGTCAGGAGCGAAGTGACAACGTCCAGGAGTTCAGTCTTCCAAGTATATGCTTGCATTTTTATGTTCACAGGGCCCTACTCATTGGTGGATTTTTTCGCCGCTTGTTGGGCGGCGGCAGCCCTGCGCGCCTTATCTTCTTCTCGTATCCTTTGGATATCTTGGGCAACCGAACAATTTTTCTGAATGGCCGCTTGTTCCAAGGCGTCAAACTCGCCTTTTAAGCGTGCCAATTCCACATGCTGGTCGGTATTGTCAATAAAGAACAAAGCGGGCCAGAACAGAATGAGCCCCACCCCCATAGCTACAGAATCATTTGACGCGGTTTTATCCTGTACGCCTGCCACGTCATTCATTTTTCTGCCAACACGTGAAATTTCAGATTTAATTTGAGAGCATGAGTAATCGCTATATTGCAGCGGCGAGACATAGCTAGCTTGGATTTTATCTGAATGATCCGCGCAAGCGGTCAGTGTCGTGAGCATTAAGGCCAAAATAATTTTTTTCATGACAATCCCCTTTAGGTTGTGCCATCCTTGTAGCACTTTTTGCGAGCCTGTCGAGTCCTTTTTTGTCGCGGCATGCGGGTTTAGTGCAGTGTTCGCAGGGGGAAATTACGTGCGTATTAAATAAAACTTATCGTCACTATATCCATCATCCCGTCATAGGTCATATGGGCATGTGATAAAACATCTCTGCCTAACAGACCATCTATACCTTGAGATGAGAAGTCCGTCGCAATCACGGGCATAGCTTGTATTACCTTCATAGGGCCATAACCAGATATAAACATACTTACGGCATATAGGTCCATTTCTTTTGGTGTTGCCCCGGTTGAAGGCGTATGAACGGATACCGTCCCCGTTGGCATTATCCCAAGCTTTTTAATAATATTTGTATCAATATTTGTACTTGATGCCCCGGTATCAACCAAGAGATTTACTTTGATGGGTGTTATCGGGCTCATCCCAGCAGCGACCATCGCATCATAATGCATCACAGACACACCGATAGAAACCTGAATAATTGGGCCGCTGGGGGTGTTGTTTAATGCGACGTGGGGCATTCTATTTTTAAATCTCTGGAAAAATAAACAAGATCATCCGTTGCAGAGATTTTCTTAACCAAAAACGGTTCAAGCTTCGCCACTTCGTACCCTTTTTTTAAGGCATCCTCATAACTATCGTATACACCAAGAACGTCATCTTTAAATATAACGGCGAACTTCCCCTCGCTCGCCATTAAAGCCAACATATTCCTTTTGTAAGTATCTTTTTCACGCTCTAGTGCCATATGACCCTCGTATGACATTTATGATACCTTTCAAAGATTAAGATTTTTAAAACAGCATGTCCTAAACTGTTCTATATTAGATTAGGTCACAATCAACGACCTGTCCAGCTTTTTCGGCGTGTGTCGAGTCCTTTTTTGTTGCGGGGAGTTATTCATTGGCGGGTTTTTTCGCCGCTTGTCGGCAATTATTTTTTACATGCTATAAGCATACTTCTTTCAGCGGATTTAGCACCAAATGCATCGGTTGTTCCAGCTCCAATTGTCTGCATATCCTCTGATATTCGATCTAATATATCATATCCTTTCGCACCGCAAATTTGTCCAGCGGCTTGTTGGCACTTATCCCATCCGCGCGCGAGGCCTGAACAGTTTAATGCATAAGCTTTTCTTCCGTCTGGTGCGTATGTATCCTGCACAGAGGCACAAGCGGTCAGCGTCGTGAGCATTAAGGCCAAAATAATTTTTTTCATGATAATCCCCCTTTAGGTTGTGCCATCCTTGTAGCACTTTTCGCGATGCTGTCGAGTCCTTTTTGTTGCGAATTGAATTTCTGGCTGGGAACAAGCGGCGCAGCGTAGGGAGTTTTGCGTCAGGAGCGAAGTGACAACGTCTGGGATTTCAGTA
>JBDHTT010000016.1:0-20020 GCA_039808785.1 Alphaproteobacteria bacterium | reverse complement strand
CGCGCGATTTGGTGCGCTATGACACTGAGGAAAATATTGAGTTGCGGGCGCAGGGGCATAGTCCCGAACTCCATTTACTGCGGCCGCGGACAATTTATTATACGATTCTTTTGGCCACGATCTCGGCCCTCATGCTGGGGGCACTGTTGATGCGGCCCGATTTGGGGTTGAATGTGATTCATGATCGGAACCCGCTTTTTGTCAAGCTCTCAAACGGTGATATCCGCAATGGCTATGATATTAAAATTATCAATAAATCCTATGAGACGAAATCATTCCGCCTGGTGTCCGAAGGGATTGAAGGGGCGCGTTTGGCCATTCAATCCGCCAATAATGACACGATTGATGATTTGAGCGTGCCGCCCGATAGCGTGGGGCATTTTCGCATTTTCCTGACGGTGGATAAAAAGTATGCGCAGGATGCAAATTTTCAGTTTAAGATCATTGATAATAAGACGCTGGCTTCATCCGCGACACGGACTATATTTATTACAAAGATTGGGGACTAGACCCTTTAGAGGATTGAAATGACGAGTGTGGAATTGCCGATGGGAAATAATAATAAAGTCGTGAAACCTTTTACCGGGGGCAAGTTTTTCCTGTGGATGTTAGGGTTTTTCGGCGTGATTTTTGCCGTGAATATTGTCTTTGTGAGTGTAGCGATTAAATCCAATTCTGGTGTGGTGGATGAACATTATTATGAGCGCGGCGTGAATTATAACGAAACACTCGCGCAATCTGACTATCAAAAATTATTGGGGTGGAGCGGAGTTTTGAGCCGTACAGGTGATCATCGCACAGGTGATGTTATTCAATTTAAGTTGCTTGATCGTAACGGTTCACCCGTTACGGGTAAGGTGATGACCCTGAATATGCGGCGTCCTGCGCAGGCCGGGCAGGATTTTGATTTGCCGATGGTTGAGCAATCTCCGGGAGTTTATGTCGGCAAGCTGGGCGACAGGCCATTAGGAATTTGGAACGGTTATTTTCATGCGGAGTGGCGTGAGGGGAAAATCTTGCGCGAATATGATCAGTTAGAGCAAATCGAACTCACGAAATAAGGCTTATATATTTTAGGAGGGTGCGGGATCAATTTTTAAATCGTTAGGGCGTAAAATTTCTCAGAATAGGCTTGATTTCTCACCACGAAGTCACGAAGCTCACGAAGAGGACACGAAGTTTTTTATTTTAAGCCGTGTGTGAAGAAAGCAAAGATTTTTTATACGGAGGAACGGAGCTTTTTGGGCTGTTTTCGCTTATCACTCCTCACCTTCCGTAACCCCGTGATTTAAATGTGAGTTTGCGGGGGTCTTGACGCATAAGAAAAAGGGAAAATAAATATCATGACAGTGGCAGCCGAAGTGACGGATTACAGTGCTTATGCCGAAGATGTGGCGGACAAAGATGCGGGAACGCAGCCAGTGGACGGCAAAGCGCGCGGGAAAGGGGGAGAGCTTCATTCCTTGCTTTTGATGGTCGATGGGGTGCATTGTTCGGCCTGTATTCAAAAGATTGAATCTGCGCTGTATCAATTGCCCGCCATTCGCAAGGCGCGGTTGAATTTTTCCACCAAACGGTTGAGCGTGGAATGGCGCGGGGAGAGGGAATTCGCCAACCATATTGCGCACGAAATTGAGGCGCAGGGTTATCGCGTGCAACCCTATGATGCCAAGGCCATTCAGGCGGATAGTGATGAGGAGGAACGGCATTTGCAGATTTGCCTTGGCGTGGCGGGGTTTGCGGCGGGCAATATTATGATGATTTCCATCGGGCTGTGGACTTCGACGCTTGAACTGATGGGGATGGGAACACGCGATTTGTTACACTGGATATCGGCACTTATCACCATTCCGGCGGTTTATTTTTCGGGCCAGCCTTTTTTCCGCTCGGCTTGGTCGGTGTTAAAACGCGGGCGGACCAATATGGATGTGCCGATCTCGCTCGGGGTGATTGGCGCGGTACTGATTAGTTTATGGCAAACATGGACGCATGCCGAAGATGCGTATTTTGATTCGGCCGTGATGTTGCTGTTTTTCTTGTTGATTGGGCGTTACCTCGATTTTCGGGCGCGGCGGCGGGCGCGGGGGGCGGCGTCCGATTTGCTCGCCATGATGTCGGGGACTGCGATTTTGATACTGGAGGATGGTTCGCATAGAGCCGTGCCGCTGCGGGATCTGCGTGAGGGCATGAAGGTCAGTGTGCCAATGGGGCAACGGATTCCTGCGGATGCAGAAGTGCTGGCGGGAAAATCAGAGATTGATACGTCGCTGGTGACGGGGGAAACGGCGCCGCGGGCGGTGAGTGTGGGGGACAAGGTTTTTGCGGGGACGCTTAATCTCTCCGCGCCGCTGGTGTTGGGGGTGCGCTCTGCGGTGAAGGACTCGCTCCTCTCCGATATCGTACGTTTGATGGAAAAGGCTGAGCAAGGCCAGGCGAAATACGTACGCTTTGCCGATCGGGCCGCGAGATTCTATACCCCTGCCGTGCATTTCCTCGCGGCCGGTACGTTTTTGTGGTGGTGGATTTGGGGCGGCGTGGATTTCCCCCATGCGTTGTTAATTGCGGTGACGGTGCTGATCATCACCTGTCCCTGTGCGCTGGGGTTGGCGGTGCCCGTGGTGCAGGTGCTGGCGACGGGTCGATTGATGAAAAACCATATTTTGGTGAAGTCGGGGGATGCGTTAGAGCGCTTGGCCACCATTGATACCGTGCTGTTGGATAAGACCGGGACGTTAACGCTGGGTAAGCCCGTATTACTCAATGGGGAGGAAATTGCGCCCGAACAGTTGCAATTGGCGGGGTCATTGGGGCGGCATAGTCATCATCCGCTCTCCCAAGCTATCGCGCAGCAATGGCGCGGGGACAGTGTAGAGTTGACAAATATTGCCGAGTTTCCCGGTGAGGGGATCGAGGCCGAATGGAAGGGTGTACGCGTACGTTTGGGGTCGCGGTCCTGGTGCGGCGGGGGTAGATTGGTGGCGCGGAAAGAGCCGCAAGATGAGTTCCAAGATGATCCGCAAAATGATATTCAGGAAGTCTGGTTGAATATAGATCACCAGCCCGTCGCGCGTTTTTGTTTTCAGGATCAATTGCGCAGTGATGCGGGCGAGGTTGTGGCCTATTTCAAAAAATTACAGATCACGCCGATGATTTTATCGGGTGATCGGGTGGCGGTGGCGAAAAATATTGCACAACAATTGGGGGTGGAGGAGGTGCGTGGCGAGCTCACCCCAGTGGATAAATATAATTATATGGAAGCGTTAAAGACGCAAAATCATCAGATTTTGATGGTGGGGGATGGGCTCAATGATGCTCCAACCATTGCGGGGGCGAATGTGTCGATGTCGCCCTCTACCGCGCTGGATATGACTCAAAATGCGGCGGATATCGTGTTTATGGGTGATAAAATGGGCGCAATTGTTGAGGCCTATCAAACGGCGGTGTTTTCGAATCGCCTGGTGAAGGAAAATTTTATCCTGGCAATTTTGTATAATGTGATTGCGGTGCCCGTGGCGATTGCGGGCCTCGCTACCCCGCTGGTAGCCGCCATCGCGATGTCGTCATCCTCCATCATCGTGATTGCCAATTCTTTTAGATTGTTGCGGATGAAGAACTTTAGCGTTTAGAGTGATTTATGTTAGAAATAGGGCGTTCCTAACGTAGGCTGTTTCTCAGGCTCAAGCCACCAATTTAAGGCCGGAGATTTTTGACATATAGGCCACGAAATCGGGGTCTTCGCCCTCCATCAGTTTCGGCAGGGCTTGACGGAAATTTTCTTGGGAAAGCCAATATTTGATATAGTCCAGCCATGAATTCCACATGCGGGTATATTCGGGGTTTTCTTCACCGTGGAGGAGAATAAAACTTCGTTCAAACAGGGACACTACCATCTCATATAATATATATTGTCGGCGGCTATCCTCGGGATTTTCCAGCGGGCGATCATGGATATCAAGTTCGGGATGTTCGAATAATTTATTTTGAATCTCGGTGTAATGGCCCATTAATTTATCATAGATTTCTTGCTGCTCAATCCGGCGTTCTTTCTTTTCCTGATGCGCAAAGATATAAATCGCCATGGGAATACCAATGACGGTTGCGACATAGCTTAAGAATTCCGACCACTCTAAAAGATCATAATCAAACATGAGGATAGAGTGCCATAAGCAATTGATTTTGCAAATGATAAAATTATTTTTAGTTTTGATGTCGGTTTTACTTTGCAACTGGGTCAGATTGTCCTATATAATGGAATAAGAAGTTATATATTTTCTGGAGGAATTTAAATGTCAGACCAATATTCTTTTTCGCGTGAAAAGGTGGTGAGCCGTGAAGTTGATGCCGGCTTGCGTGATCATATGCAGCGTATTTACAACCGTATGGCCTTGGGGGTCCTTACCACCGCCGTGGTTGCGTATTTTGTCGGTAACAGTAATGAGCTGCTGCAATTATTTTTGGGTGGTCCACAACGGTGGATTGTGATGCTGGCTCCGCTCGCGATTGTGTTCTTTGGGTTTAACCCCGCGCGCATGTCGTCAAATGCTATGCAGCTCTCGTTTTTTGCGCTTTCGGCTCTTTATGGGGTTAGCTTTGCGGCGATTTTCGTACTCTTTACTGGTGAAAGTATTGCCCAGACGTTTTTCGTCGCTGCGGCGATGTTTGCGGGCTTAAGTATCTATGGCTATACCACACGCAAGGATTTAAGCGGCATGGGCAGCTTTATGATCATGGGCATGTGGGGAATATTTGTCCTTTCCATCCTTAATATTTTCATTGACTCCACCGTGATGGGTAATGTGATTGCCGCGGTGGGAATCGTGGTTTTTGCAGGATTGACAGCGTGGGATACTCAACGCATGAAAGAAATGTATTCCGCCAACATGAACCCCGAAATCGCCAGCCGTATGTCGTGGATGGGGGCACTCAGCCTGTATATAGATTTTATCGCCATGTTCCAGTATATTCTTCATTTTATGGGGAACCGGAATTAGGGATTTTGTATAAGTAAGATTGAGCCGTCAGTCTCCATAGCTTGACGGCTCTTTCTTTTTGGGTTTCCCTAACCTAAACTGCTTCACCAAATTGAGTTTAAAACAGGTCCATTTGAAATCGGAGTATGTCATGCTGCAAGAGTTCAAACAATTTATCGCCCGCGGGAATGTCATTGATATGGCCGTGGGGATTGTGATGGGTGCATCCTTTACCGCAATTGTGAATTCGGCGGTGGGGGATATTATTATGCCTGTCATCGGATGGATGATGGCAGGAGTTGATTTTTCCAATTATTTCATTCAATTGGGCAGTGGCGCCAAGTTTGAAACCCTGAAGCAAGCCAGAGATGCCGGAGTGACCGTGATCAGTTACGGCGTGTTGATCAATGCCGTGATCAATTTTCTGGCTGTGTCGTTTTTCGTGTTTTGGGTGGTGAAAGCTGCGCATAAGCTTCGTGCCAAGGAAGAGCAGAAAGCCGAAGACGTCAAAGCTGCCGCACCGCCCAGCGAGGATATTCTTTTGCTGCGCGAGATTCGGGACTGTTTACGCGATGGCGATACTCATCATAAATAGCCCTGTATAAGAACCAACTAGCTTGCGCATGAGCGTGCTATCAATCTCACTATAAATTTGACAGAATTTAATCAAGTGATTATAGATCTAGACCTATGAAATCATCCAATATGAGAGGTTTTTTATGTTGAGCGTAACCCAAATTGATGCGTCGCAGCATCGCGGATTTGATCATCATGAGCAAGTGGTAAAATTTGAAGATCCTAATTATGGGCTTTTGGCTTATATTGCGGTTCATAACACAAATTGCGGCCCCTCGCTCGGTGGGTGTCGCGTATATCCGTATAAAAGTGAGGATGATGCGATCACCGATGTTTTGCGCCTCTCGCGCGGTATGACCTATAAATCGGCTTTGGCGCGGTTGCCGTTGGGGGGTGGCAAGGCGGTGATCATTGGGGATCCGCGGCTGATTAAACGCGCGGGATTTATGGCGCGATTTGGTGAGGCCGTGAACCAGCTGAGCGGTGCCTATATCACGGCTGAGGATGTCGGATCCAATGAGTCTGATATGATCGAAATTTCCCGCACCACGTCATATGTTGCCGGACTCCCCCCCCAAGAAAATGAAACACAGGATCATGTGAGCGGCAACCCATCCCCCGTCACGGCCTATGGGGTTTATTGCGGCATAAAATCATGTTTGAAAAACCAGTTTCAATCTGACTCACTCACCGATAAAACCGTAGCCATTCAGGGCATGGGGGCCGTTGGATATGCGTTGGCGCAATATTTGGCGGCGGAGGGCGCACGCTTGATTGTGGCCGATATGAATGAAGAGACTTTGGCGCGCGCTGGAGCTGAATTCGCGGGTCGGATTGCTATTGTGGACCCTTCGGAGATTCATATGCAGAGTGCTGATATTTTTGCGCCCTGTGCGCTTGGGGCGGGATTAAATGATCGCACCATCCCCGAAATCAAAGCCAAAATCATTGCTGGTGCGGCCAATAATCAGTTGGCTGAGGCGCGTCACGATCAAATGCTGCGCGCGCGTGATATTCTCTATGCCACCGATTACGCCATTAACTCCGGCGGTATTACCAGTGTGGGATACGAATATTTTTCACGCTCTGGCAATAACCCGTATTCTTACCCACTCACACCGCAAAAAATGATGGAGCATGTCGCGCGAATTGCTGAAACGCTCAATCATATTTTTACTCTGGCGCAAAATAAAGGTATAGGATATGGCGAGGCCGCAGACTCTCTGGCGGAAGAAATCTTTATGGCGGGGGCATCAAGCCAGATCACCGCGGTTTAGTGAGTGGTTCCTGAGGGATTGTTACAATCTCTGAGAGAGGCCGAAACCATAGGTGTTTCCACGAAAAACGATCAATAAGAAAAACCCCGCCTCGGCGGGGTTTTTGAATGGTTGAATACTAAGTAACTTAACTAATTACTCAATAATTTTGGCAACGACGCCGGCGCCGACGGTACGTCCGCCTTCACGGATCGCGAAACGCAGCCCTTCATTCATCGCAATTGGCGCAATGAGTTTAACGGTCAAATTCACGTTATCCCCGGGCATCACCATCTCGGCACCCTCAGGCAAGCTCACCTCACCCGTAACATCCGTTGTACGGAAGTAAAATTGCGGGCGGTAATTCGCAAAGAACGGCGTATGACGTCCACCCTCTTCTTTCGAGAGAATATAAGTCTCAGCGGTGAATTTCGTGTGCGGCTTAATCGATCCGGGCGCACAAAGCACCTGACCGCGCTCAACATCCTCACGTTTCGTACCACGCAACAACGCACCGATATTATCCCCGGCCTGCCCTTGATCCAGCAATTTGCGGAACATTTCAACTCCGGTGACAGTGGTTTTGGTAGTGGGGCGAATCCCTACGATTTCAATCTCTTCACCAACTTTGATGATCCCTTGCTCAACACGACCGGTCACAACCGTTCCACGGCCAGAGATCGAGAACACGTCTTCAACAGGCATCAAAAACGGTTTGTCCACAGGACGCTCAGGTTGTGGAATATAGCTATCCACAGCTTCCATCAGCTCCAGCACTTTCTGTTTGCCAATCGCATCGTCACGGCCCTCAAGTGCAGCCAAAGCCGATCCTTTCACGATAGGAATATCATCGCCGGGGAAATCATAGGAAGAGAGCAACTCACGCACTTCCATTTCCACCAGTTCAAGCAATTCTTCGTCATCCACTTGGTCAACTTTGTTCATGAACACAACCAGCGCAGGAACACCCACCTGACGGGCAAGCAAGATATGCTCACGTGTTTGCGGCATTGGACCGTCAGCGGCAGACACCACCAAAATCGCGCCATCCATCTGGGCCGCGCCGGTGATCATGTTTTTAACATAGTCAGCGTGACCGGGGCAATCCACGTGTGCATAGTGGCGTTTGCCGGTTTCATATTCCACGTGTGATGTCGAAATCGTGATCCCGCGTGCTTTTTCTTCAGGCGATTTGTCAATCTGGTCATACGCCATCGCAGTCGCGCCGCCCACTTCCGCCAATACTTTCGTAATCGCCGCCGTCAGCGTCGTTTTCCCGTGGTCAACGTGACCAATCGTTCCTATATTGCAATGCGGTTTCGACCGCTCAAATTTCTCTTTCGACATTGTAATAACCTCTGTTGCCTGAAGGGTAAAATCAAAATATGACCCTGCCCGAACGAATTCAGATCAAGGTCAAAAACATTGAGAGATTTAGAAAAATCTATCGCTTCTGTCAATGAGAATCTCAAAATTGATGAGATATTTTTGGGTATTTTACTTTGGATTTACTATTTCTGTGGCATTCTGAACGGCAGTATTTAAATAACGCGCTGTGTGTTTATCTAAAATTTTTACCCTCATAAAAGCGGGAGTCCTCACATGGAGTTTGATTATCATTTGGCGTTTAGCCGTAATTTAGGCTTAGTAAGTGAGGATGAGCAAGGAATTTTGCGATCCAAAAAAGTAGCTATCGCCGGTATGGGCGGGGTGGGGGGATCTCATCTATTAACCTTGGTGCGTATGGGGATTGAGAGATTTACCATTGCCGATATGGACACCTTTGATCTGGTGAATTTTAACCGCCAGGCCGGGGCGATGATGTCCAATTTAGGGTTGGAGAAGGTTGAGGTGATGAAAAAAGCCGCGCTTGATATCAACCCTAATTGCCAGTTTGAGGTGTTTCCAGAAGGGGTGAGTCTTAAAAATATTGATGCGTTTTTGGACGGTGTTGATATTTATGTGGACGGGCTGGATTTTTTTGTACTGGAGATGCGTGCCGAAATTTCTAAAAGGTGTCGGGAATTAGGGATTCCCGCCGTTACCGCAGGGCCAATCGGCCTGTCCACAGCGTTCCTGGCTTTTGATCCCAATGGTATGAGTTTCGAGGATTATTTTAGACTAGAGGGGCATGATCTGCAAACTCAGGCCATCCATTTTTTGGCCGGATTGACACCAAAATTTCCACAAAAGTCACATATTGTTGATTTTTCGCGCATTAATTTAAAGGAAAAACGTGGGGCGTCGCTGGCACCTTCTTGCATGGCATGTTCGGCGGTGATGGGCGCAGAGGTCTTAAAAATCTTGCTGGGGCGCGGGAAAGTCTATTATTTGCCATGGGCGTTACAATTCGATATGTATAAAAATAAGTTTTACAAAACCTATAATTGGGCAGGAAATAACAGCCCTCTCGGCAAGATCAAGATTGCAATGATCAAGCGTGTATTGGAACGTGAAACTGCTCAACCACCTCCCCCACCTCCTTCTTATGCCTCCCTCATCGAAGAAATTCTGGACCAAGCGAAATGGGCACCGAGCGGTGATAACGGGCAACCCTGGTTGGTTACAATTGAGGATGATTTTTCATTTACCCTGAAAGTCGATCGTGCCAAGCGCAATGTTTACAATCTACTTGAAATGCCGGATTTGATTTCTGCCGGCATGTTTCTTGAAAATGCCGTGATTGCAGCACGCTACAAAGGATACGATCTCAAAAGTCGTATTACGGAAGGAAAAGTTGAGGCGCGATTGGTCCCCTCCTCTGTTGTTAGCACGGAACGTCTTAATAAATCGCGTATTCTTTATCCATACATCAAAACTCGTTCGGTCAATCGCTATCCGTATAAACTTAAACCGATTCCGCCCTTGGTTGCGGCGGCGGCCGAAGAATTGCTTGATCATGATATCAAAATTCATTGGTTAAATGGTATGAGTGAGAAATGGGCAGTGGCGCGGGCGACGATGATGACCTCTGACATTCGCTTGCGTTTGCCAGAAACCTATTTTGTCCATAAACATATGATTGATTGGAGCGGCCAAAACAGTACCGATAAAATGCCGGCTGACTCTTTGGGAGCAAATAAGCTCAGTACTGCCCTCACTAAATGGGCGTTACAGTCGGAACGGCGCAACCGTATATTGTTGAAAATGCCGGCGGCAACTATGTCGTTTCAGGTGGAATTGGATTTGATCCCGTCAATTTTTTGCGCCAGCCATTTTGTGATGAGTTTTGATCCCGCCGTCACCCCGGACCCGCAGCCGAGCGATTATATCCGCGCAGGTGCCAATATGCAACGATTCTGGCTTTACCTGACATCGCAAAATATGGCCCTGCAACCATGGTATATCCCCATCATGTTTTCGCGCTATATTGATGGAAATATCCCTTTTACAGTTGATAATGCATTGCATAAGAAGGCAGGAAAATTGCATGATCACGTGGTACAAAAAATCCTAACGCCGATTGGCGTGCCGCTTAAGGACGTCTTTTTCACCGGGCGTATCGGCTATCCCACTAAAATTCCGAAAACCAGATCCATTAGAAAACCACTCAGTTATTTCATCAATTCAGACACAGGTCAAAAATCGGATGGCTAGGATCTTGATGAGTGAAGACTCCTACTCGCTCCGATAATTTGGGGCTTCGCGGGTGATGGTTACGTCATGCACGTGGCTTTCGCGGAATCCCGCACTGGTCATGCGGATAAACTCGGTGCGTTGTTGCATCTCGGCAATCGTCGGGCAGCCGGTATAGCCCATGGAGGCCCGCAATCCGCCGACCATTTGATGCACCACCGGCACGATGGAACCCTTATACGGGACGCGCCCTTCAATTCCTTCGGGGACCAGCTTATGCGTTTCCGCGACTTTGCCCTGAAAATACCGATCCGCCGAGCCTTCGACCATCGCGCCGACCGACCCCATGCCGCGATAGGATTTATAAGAGCGACCTTGATACAAAATGACTTCGCCCGGAGCTTCGTCAGTGCCCGCAAACACGCCGCCCATCATGGCGCAACTGGCCCCCGCCGCAATGGCTTTGGCCAGATCGCCCGAATATTTGATGCCACCATCGGCAATGACGGGAATGTTTTGGCGGTTTGCGACCTCATGGACATCCATAATGGCGGTGAGTTGCGGCACACCAACCCCCGCCACCACGCGGGTGGTACAGATGGAGCCCGGGCCGATTCCGACCTTTACCGCATCCGCCCCCGTATCAATGAGTGCCGCAGCCGCAGCCCCCGTGGCAATGTTCCCGGCAATAATTTGCACGCGGTCGCCGCAATCGCGTTTAATGCGGGCAACCATATCCAGAACCGATTTTGAATGGCCGTGGGCGGTGTCAATGACGATCACATCCAATCCCGCATCGCATAGGCTGACGGCGCGTTCATACCCGTTGACTTCGCCCGTTCCCACCGCGGCCCCGGCGCGCAATCGTCCGTTTTCATCCTTACTGGCGAGGGGGTGGCTCTGTGATTTTTCAATGTCCTTGACGGTGATCAACCCAACGCAATGGCCGTCATGATCAACCACCAATAATTTTTCGATACGGTGTTGGTGCAACAATTTGCGCGCCACATCCTTGCCCACGCCCGCTGACACAGTGACCAAATTTTCGGACGTCATGAGTTCACTGACCTTTTGCGCCATATTTTCGGCAAAGCGCACATCACGATTGGTCAAAATTCCAACCAGTTTCCCTGATCCTTCGGTGACCGGAACGCCCGAAATCATATGGCGGCGCATGGTCTCTAACGCATCGGAAAGTGAGGCATCCGGGCGGATCGTAATCGGGTTCACCACCATGCCGGATTCATATCGTTTCACGCGTCGCACTTCTTCGGCCTGTTGTTCAATGCTCATATTACGGTGGATAATCCCCAATCCGCCCTGTTGCGCCATGGCAATAGCCATCGGGGCCTCTGTTACCGTATCCATCGCCGCAGAGAGCAATGGAATGTTAAGATCGATTTTTTGGGTTAGTTTTGTGGCTGTGCTGACTTCAGTGGGTTGCACATTCGATGCCGCAGGCACCAACAACACATCATCAAATGTCAGTCCTTCACGAATTTTTACACGGGGATTTTGGGAATTTTGGGGGGAGTTCATGGCGCAAATCCTTTTCACTAAGCGGTGGGGGAGTTTGCACCGGATTTATACACCATCAACCGCAAAAGTCAAAGTTTTTTTGGAACCTGCTCAGGACATCTACTGTAGCTTTGGCTTTTCATGGGATTTTTGCGCTGGATTTTTGTGCCGGGCTGCTGTAAAAAAGGCACTATGCCAAGAAATTATTATGCACCTCAACGTCCGTCCATCCTGCGCCGTTTGATTAAATGGGCGTTTGTGCTTGGGTTGTGGGGGGTGATCATTGTAAGCTGCGTGGCGCTATGGTTTGCCAAAGATTTGCCTGATTTGATCGATAATCCAAAATATGAACGCAAAATATCCATCACGGTTTTAGCGAATGACGGGACCTTGATCGCGCGCTATGGCGATATTAAAGAGGGTAATATTTCCGCCAAACGCCTGCCGAAAAATGTGACCAATGCGATTATTGCCACCGAAGATCGGCGTTTTTATTATCATTACGGGATTGATCCGATTGGGATTGCCCGCGCGGCCTATGTCAATTTCACCCAAAAAGGGTTGCATCAGGGAGGGTCAACCATCACCCAACAATTGGCAAAAAATTTATTTTTATCCCAAGAAAAAACCTATAAGCGCAAGATTCAAGAGGCTTTGCTAGCGATTTGGTTGGAGCATGAATTGACCAAGGAGGAAATTCTGGCGGCCTATATGAACCGTGTCTATTTGGGGGCCGGGACCTATGGAGTGAGTGCGGCAGCAAGGGTTTATTTTGATAAATCGCCTGATCAACTCACCCTGCAAGAAGCTGCGATGATTGCGGGATTGTTGAAGGCGCCGTCCAAATACTCCCCCACGGGTAATCCTAGGGCCGCGCGCGAACGGGCCAAAACGGTGCTGGGGTTGATGTTAGAAGCCGGATATATCAACCAAAAACAGTTTAAAATGGCCAGCTCAAGCAAAACGCTTCAAAGGCCGAGCAAAGAGGATGATCAGGCCGCCAAATATTTCTCAGATTATGTCGTGGATACTCTGGATGACTATATCGCTACGCCTAAGACCGATATTGTCATTCGCACCACGATGGATCCACAGGTGCAGCAAACCACCTCGGCCACTTTGCGAAAATATGTGGAGGAGAATAAGGCAAAGTTGAAAGTGAGTGAGGGCGCATCGGTTGTGCTGCGGCCCGATGGCAGTATGTTGGCATTGGTCGGCGGCGCGAATTATAGCGAGAGCCAATTTAATCGTGCATCCCAAGGATTGCGGCAACCCGGATCATCTTTCAAACCAATTGTCTATCTCGCGGCCATTGAGCAAGGAGCTAGTCAAGACACGTTAGTGGAGGATGCCCCCGTGAGTTATGGGCGTTATCGCCCAACCAATTTCGGCAATAAATATTACGGTGTCGTGAGGTTGATTGATGCGTTGACCCTGTCTATGAACACCGTATCGGTGAAATTGGCCGATGCCATTGGGGTTGATAAGGTCATTAATACGGCCCGCAGGATGGGCATTACGGCGGATTTGGTTCCTAATCTCTCGCTGGCCTTAGGGAGTTCCGAAGTGCCGATGATTGAAATGGCGGGGGCCTATGCCACTATCGCTAGCGGCGGCTATGCTGTGCATCCCTATGCGATCACGGCGATTGAAGAAAAGGACAGCCATAAAAAACTCTATGAATATAAAAACGATCCTGCCCCGCAAGTATTCAGGGCGGGCGATGTTCAGATGCTCATTAACATGATGGTGAGTGTGGTGCAAAACGGCACGGGGCAGGGGGCGCGCAGTCCGTTTTTTGTTGCGGGCAAAACCGGAACATCCCAAGATCACCGCGATGCATGGTTTGATGGCTTTACGCAAGATTACGTGGCGGTGGTCTGGTTTGGCAATGATGATAATTCACCGATGAAAAATGTCACCGGCGGGTCCTTGGCATCCAAGGCCTGGCGCGATATTATCGTGGCTGCAAAAGCTGATGAAACGCCGTCCAGCTATCAATTGGTTAAGGATCCGCGCGGCGGTGGGTTTGCCGATATGATTGATGGGCTCGTGTCCTCCCCTTTCCCCAATTTATTGGATGGCACCGATGGGAATATGGGCGCCGCACAGGGCGGTCAGGAAATCTATTCAAACTCTTCGCGCTTTATGCCTGATCGCCCCGGCGATAATGTGGGTTATAGCCGATTTAATGATTGAGACTTGTTGTGAATTATCAATCTTGTGTGATTTTTTTGAGCGTTGCTTTATTGACGTTTTCGGGCTTTCAGTGCTAGAGTCTTGTGTCTTGAACAGGTTCTGAAGTTTGCAACAGAAATTCGTTTCAAGTGGTGTTTTTATTCATTGAGATAGAGGTTTATCGTGATTACATCGAATGATGTGCGAACTGATTTTTTGGATTTTTTTGTGAAAAACGGCCATACGGTTGTGCCCTCAAGCCGGGTTGTTCCCGACAATGATCCCACTTTGCTGTTCACCAACTCCGGAATGGTGCAGTTTAAGGATGTGTTTACGGGCAAGGAAAAACGGCCCTATACCCGCGCGTGCTCGGTGCAAAAATCAGTGCGTGCCGGCGGCAAACACAATGATCTGGATAATGTGGGATATACCGCCCGCCACCATACGTTTTTCGAAATGCTGGGTAATTTTTCCTTTGGCGATTATTTCAAAAGTGATGCCATTCCGTTTGCGTGGAACCTCCTGACCAAAAACTTGGGTCTTGACCCAAAACGGCTGGTGGTCACGATTTATCATGATGATGAGGAAGCCTATGAGCTGTGGCGTAAGGTTGCGGGATTTTCAGATGATAAAATCATCCGCATTGCGACCGATGATAATTTTTGGCGCATGGGTGATACGGGGCCGTGTGGACCGTGTTCTGAGATTTTTTATGATCACGGCGCGCATATTCCCGGCGGTCCGCCCGGTTCACCGGATCAGGATGGTGACCGATTCGTGGAAATCTGGAATCTCGTTTTTATGCAGTTTGAACAAAAGGCCTCCGGTGAATTGCTGAAACTTCCACGGCCATCGATTGATACCGGGAGCGGGATGGAACGGTTAACCGCCGTGTTACAGGGCAAAACGGATAATTATGATACGGATATCATGCGCGCGTTGATTGAGGCTTCGGCGCAGGTGAGTGGGGTGGAACCCGATGGTGATTTTAAATTCTCTCACCGCGTGATTGCCGATCATTTGCGCGCCTCGGCGTTTTTGATTGCGGATGGTGTGGTGCCGTCCAACGAAGGCCGCGGATATGTGCTTCGCCGCATCATGCGCCGCGCGATGCGCCATGCGCATTTGCTGGGTTGCCAAGATTTGTTGATGTATCGTCTTGTGCCCGCGCTTGTGCAAAAAATGGGCGATCATTATACCGAACTCAAAATCAATCAGGATAATATCGTTGAAACTTTAAAAATTGAAGAAACACGCTTCAAACGCACGCTTGACAACGGTTTGCGCCTTCTGGCCGATGAAACCGCCAAACTGGGTGACGGGCAGTCATTACCGGGCGAGATTGCATTCAAACTCTATGATACATACGGCTTTCCCTTGGATCTCACTCAGGCGGCTTTACTTGAGAAAAATATGAGCGTGGACACGGCCGGGTTTGATGCCGCCATGGCCGAACAACGCCGCAAGGCTCGTCAATCCTGGGTCGGATCGGGTGATCAATCAACCGAAGCCGTATGGTTCCCGCTACAAGAACGCTTGGGCGCAACAGAATTTTTGGGATATAACGGCACAAAAAGTGAGGGGGCTGTGACTGCTCTCCTCAATCAAAAGGGGGAGGAAATGCCCGTGGCCAAGGCTGGCGATGACGTAATCATGCTGTTTAACCAAACGCCATTTTATGCCGAATCGGGCGGGCAAATTGGCGATACGGGTCGCATTTATAACGCAAAATGCAATATTGAAATTAAGGATACCCAGAAAAAATTGGATGGTCTTTTTGCCCATATCGGCGTTGTCAAATCGGGTGAAGTCAAGGTTGGTGATGCCTGTGTTTTAGAGGTGAACGATGCCAATCGCGACGCCACGCGCCGCAGCCATACGGCGGCGCACCTGTTCCATGCGGCGGTGCGTAATTTGTTGGGCGGGCACGTAACGCAGCGCGGATCGCTGGTGGCACCCGACCGTTTCCGTTTTGATATTAATTATCCTCAGGCCGTGAGCAATGAAAATGTGCGCCAAATCGAACAGGATGTGAATGACCGTATTTGCGAGAATTTGAATGTCACCACGCGGGTCATGAGCCAGGATACGGCGATTGAAAGCGGCGCGATGGCTTTGTTTGGTGAAAAATATGGCGATGAGGTGCGTGTTGTCTCGATTGCCGAAAACCCGAATGATAAGGAGACTGTCTATTCCGTTGAGCTGTGCGGCGGCACGCACGCGGCGCAAACGGGGGATATCGGTCTTTTTAAAATCATCTCAGAAAGTGCGGTGGCGGCCAATATCCGCCGCATTGAAGCGCTCACGGGGCACGCAGCTTTGGCGTATCTGAATGAAAAAGAATCTGTGCTGAATGATATTTGCGCGATGCTTTCCACAAACACTAAGGATTTGCCCGAACGCCTAGCAAAATTGGTGAGGGACGCGCAGGAAAGTGCCGCGGAAAACGCCAATCTGCGCTTGCAATTGGCGCTGGGTGGCGGTCAAAAAGGCAGCAATGAGAATGAAGTGGGTGAGATTAATAATGTTGGCTATATCGGTCGCATTGTTGAGAATTTGAATGCGAAGGAATTGCGCTCGCTCGCCGATGAATTTAAAAAACGTCTGAAATCCGGTATTGTGGTGTTGGTCGGGGTGAGTGAGGGCAAAGCCTTCCTGACCGTGACCATGACGGATGATGTGTCGGAGCGTTTTGACGCCGTGAGTTTGGCGAATGCCGGATCGGTCGTATTGGGCGGCACGGGTGGCGGCGGACGGCGGACAATGGCTCAGGCCGGCGGCCCCAACGCGGAAAAAGCCAATGATGCACTCAAGGCCATCGAGTCCGCGATTCAAAAAATCGCTTAAAATTTGCTTATTCAAGCGTGATAGGCCTCAAACATGAAGTACCCCGAATGGGTGGAGTGCGTTTTGTGCCGATATTCTTACTTTGTCTGGTTATTTTTTGTTGAAATGCGCAACAAATCCATGTATAGCAGTCTCACCCGTGGAAGGGTGGCCGAGTGGTTAATGGCACCAGACTGTAAATCTGGCCTCTTACGAGTACACAGGTTCAAATCCTGTCCCTTCCACCATTTATTCTACAACCCGTCCAGCGTGACGGGTTTTTCTTTGCGCAAAAGCCCAATGTTCGCGCGGTTTTGCCTTTCGCCTGCGTACCTTTAGAACGCAAATTCAGCCGAAATTCTCTCTCAAATCTCACATTCTCTCACGGCCTCTGCCTACTAAACGCGAATTTAGTGGTCATGGCAAACCATTGATTTAGCATGACTTCCGAAAAACACAGTTTGCAAGTTTCAAATGATGCACTCGAACAATGTTTCAAACTTTTTTTATTTCGTCGTCGTCGTTTTGAATGTCGACGGCAAACCAGAGGAGGAGAACAAATTTGAAGGAGGTTCTTCTCTATGGATTACAGGGTACGCAATCCAGATGACATGACGGGTGCAGAGCGTTATGCCGAGATCATCACGATCCTGGCAGGCGCAATTGTCCAGCATCATATTTACCAGCATAATCAATTAAATAGCTCGGAAAATGAGAGAAGTTTGACTGGACTTCCCTCTGCTTCGAAGCATTCATGTCCCAGCCGCAAACCCACGCAAGTGAGAGCGGAGAAAGGGGCAAAACAATGAAAATAGACATATTAAAAGAGTATGCATCGCTGGAAGCGATGGAGACCAAAGAGCTGCTCCAGGTCTGGAACCGGCATTTTGATGTGCCTCCCCAGTCGCGCAACAATCGCACCTACCTGATCAATCAGATCATCTATCGGATGCAGGAGCTGACTTATGGAGGATTGACCAAATCAACGATTGATCGTCTGGAAGCGCTGGCCGAAGGCAAAACAGTCCAGCAGCGTCGAAGTGACGTTGGTCGCCTGGCGGTGGGAACACGATTGGTGCGGGAGGTCAAAGGCGTTGAGCATCATGTGTATGTGCTGGCTGATGGCTATGAATATCAGGGGCTGAAATACAAAAGCCTTTCCGGTGTCGCATTTGCGATTACCGGCACGCGCTGGAACGGCAATGCATTCTTTGGCTTGGGCAAGAAAGAGGACAGCGAAAAACGTACCTATCATCGGGCCAGAAAGGCACGGGCATGATGGAGGAAAAGAAAATCCTGCGCTGTGCGATCTACACCCGCAAATCCACCGAGGAAGGCCTCGATATGGATTACAACACGCTGGATGCCCAGCGCGAGGCAGGTGAAAAATATGTTGAGGCGATGAAGCATGAAGGCTGGCGTATTATTCCTGATCTGTATGATGATGGCGGGTTTTCGGGTGGGAACATGGAGCGCCCCGCGCTCAAGCGTTTGATTGAGGATATCAAAGCTGGCCGCATTGATATTGTGGTTGTGTACAAGGTCGACCGTCTCTCACGATCCTTGATGGATTTTGCCAAGCTGGTGGAAATTCTGGACAAACACGGCGTGAGCTTTGTGTCCGTGACCCAGCATTTTAATACCAAAGATTCGATGGGGCGTCTGACGCTCAATATTCTACTGAGTTTTGCGCAGTTTGAGCGCGAGGTGACTGGCGAGCGCATCCGCGATAAATTCGCCTCATCTAAAATGAAGGGCATGTGGATGGGTGGCCCGCCACCCCTGGGTTATGATGTTGTTGATCGCAAGCTCGTCACCAATCCAAAGGAAGTCGATCTGGTCAATATTATTTTTGACCGCTTTGCCGCGCTGGGGTCAATCGCCTTATTGGCGCAGGAATTGAATAAAGCCGGTCATCGCACCAAGCATTATATCAGCCGCACAGGAAAACCGGTGGGCGGGAAACCATTTACTGAAAACCCTCTGCGCACATTTTTGCAGAACCGCCTCTTCATCGGTGAAGTCCACCATAAAGGCAAATACTATCCAGGACAGCATCAACCGATTATCACGCAGGCGCAGTTTGATGCAGTTCAAGCAATCTTTGCCGAGAACAGCAAAGGCAAGCGTAAACGGACTTTCCAAGCCAAATCAAAAGCCCTGCTGAAAGGCATTTTGGTTTGTGGTGGTTGTGGTGGCGCAATGTCCCCCACCCACACAAAAAAGGGCAAGAAGAATTACAATTATTATTCGGCGAATTCCTATCGCCGACAATCTTGTGAGCTTTGCCCTGCCAATCGTATCCCTGCTGGTGAAATCGAAGAAGTCGTCAAAGGCCAGCTACAGAGCATCTTTGTGAGGCCTCAAGTCATCGTCGATGTCTGGAAGAAGGTCAAAACCGATATTCCCAATTATAACGAAGCAGATTTGCACAGCACGATGCAGCGTATGGGGTCTTTGTGGGACATTCTTGTCCCTGCTGAGCAGAAACGCATCACACATCTATTGATCGACCGTGTCGCGGTGCATGGCAATTGCATTGATATTGAATACCGCGCCAACGGTATCGAAAACATTCTCTCCCAATTGCAGCAGGAAATAGAACACAAAATTAAACATGGGGCTGAAGTATGAATCTACAATACCACACAGAAAATCAAAAAATCATCGTTCGTATCCCAATCAACCTGCTGCGCTGGGGCGGGAAAAAAGTTTTGGTCGGCCCGCAAGGTCAAGATTTGAGAAGGCTTGATTTAGAAGTGCGCAAAGATGAAAAGCTGCTCAAGGCGCTGGGTCGTGCGTATCGCTGGCACAAAATGATTGCGATAGGACAATATCAGTCTGTCTCCGATTTGGCAGAAGCAGAAAACATCAATAAATCCTATCTATTGCGTGTCATGCGGGTGATGCTTCTTTCTCCGCGTATCGTTGATGCTGTGCTCAACGGTCGGCAGCCTGAGGGTTTTGCACTCACCGATATTGATAAACCATTTTCTCCAATCTGGTCTGAGCAAGAAAAACAATTCGGATTCGCAAACAGTAATCATTAATTCGCGGCATACAAATACATGCATGTTGATCATACAGCAGTAGGTATCACCAAATAGCTGCGCACAGTTA
>JBDHTT010000015.1:0-20703 GCA_039808785.1 Alphaproteobacteria bacterium | reverse complement strand
CTGAGGGCTCGATTGCCGATTTTCATGACAATAACGTGGCCGTCGGCGTGAAAATGGCGGAGCGATTCGGCCTAAAAATCGGGGATACGATCACGCTCCTCTCCCCCAACGGGAAATCCTCTCCCTTTGGCACCATTCCCCGCACGGCGCAATATCGCGTGGCGGTTATTTTTGATGTCGGCATGTATGAATATAATGCGGGATATGTGTTTATGCCGCTTAACACCGCGCAAAATTTTTTCCAAATGCCCCCTGATACCGTGAGTTTGATTGAGGTCACAAGTAAGAACGCAGATCAGGTTGACCAATTGAAAGAAACGTTGGCACCAATCATCCATGGCCGCGCCGGGCTTTATGATTGGCGGGAGAGTAATTCGAGCTTTTTCTCCGCCGTCGAAGTCGAACGCAACGTCATGTTTATAATTTTGATGCTGATCATCCTGATTGCCGCGTTTAATATTATCTCCAGCATGATCATGATGGTGAATGATAAGGCGCGCGGCATCGCGATTATGCGCACGATGGGGGCGATGCGCCAAAGCATCCTGAAAATTTTTATCCTCACAGGCGCAAGTGTGGGCATCGCCGGCACTGCCATGGGCGCGATCTTGGGGATCGCCTTTGCCGTTAACATTGAATCTATCCGCCGCATGATTGAAAAATTGAGCGGGACGGAATTATTCCCCGGTGAAATTTATTTCCTCTCAAAACTTCCGGCGGTGGTGGAATGGAACGAAGTGATTTTGATCATCACCATTGCAATTATACTCTCGATTGCCGCCACGATTTACCCCGCCCGCCGCGCCGCTAAGCTTGACCCGGTCGAGGCACTGAGGTATGAGTGACCAAAAGTCACATGGTTAAATCCATACCCGAATTCAGGGACAGAGGTATATTTCAGAAGGGCTGTTACATATAGCGGCGGTAAGCGACTTCAAGGTCAGGTTTGCCAAAAAGATAGCCTTCACCATAATCAATTTCGAAGTCGAGTAAATTGACGACTGCTTGCTCAGTTTCCAACTTTTCTACAATCAACCGGACCCCAGATTCATCAAGTTTGGACTTAAGCCGCGCCAGCTCAATTTCCCCATACGGGGAGGAACATAAATCAACCAGATTCTCACTATTTATCTTTATAAAACTGATCCCCAGACTCCTGAGTTGTGAGGCATTGATATTCAAATTGGTAACGTTATCTAGTGAAAACTGACACCCTAATTGGCGCAATCCATCCATAACTTTTAAAAATGAAGGCGGTAACGTGTTAAAATCTTCATATTGCAACTCAAAAACCAATAGAGGTAACAAATCGCGCCGCGCCCGAATAAATTCCAGCAAATTATTGATAAAATCAGTATTTTTGAGAGTCCCGGAGTAAATATTGATAAAATAGCCGATAGATTGATTGCGCCGAGCATCAGCCCTAATCGTATCAATCGTGTGGATCAAAAGCAAATGATCAAGCGTTTCCAATTGCAAATCTTGCTGAGCCTGTGAGCGGTAAGTCTGGGCAGGAAGGTAAATCCCGGCCTTGGCCCGAATACGGGCAAATAATTCCAAGTAACAAATTTTTCGTGAGGGGAGCCGTACAATCGGTTGCGCAAAAATTTCAATTTTATCATTCATCACCGCGTGAAAGATTAACTCACTCAGTACCGCTGGTGAATATTCAGGAATAGACATTTCCAGAGTTTCTACACCTTTATTAGATTTTTCCATCGGCGAGGACATTAAAATTTCACGATATTTCTGCGCACGTAATTGATTGGGATGTGAGATGTCACGCAGGGTTGAATCATTTTCCTTTTTGGAAACATGCGCCGGCAGAAATGGTGAAAAATCCTCATTAGCCGCCGGTTGTGCTGGCATAAATCCACTCTGCTGTCGTGGTTGAGCTTTCATGCCCATCCGCATAAGTGATTTTTGCATGACCTCAATGAAACCACTATTTGAGAATGAGGAAGTCATCACCTGATGACCTGCCTTTGCCACACTTGCGTCCCCATTTAAGGCAACATCCTGTGCTGTTCTGGATTGCGGCTTGGATTGCCCCTTCTCGCCTAACATCACACCGGGTTCAACCTGAGGCGAAGATACGGCAGTCTCCGTACGTCGTGATTCTCGTGCCAAATTCATGGCCGTTTGCACCATATCGTCTTTTAATCCGTCAATATCACTGCGTACCCTTGAAATTTCGCGCCCCATAATTTTTTGGCGCGATTGTAAATCATTTATGTGCGTGTTGATTTGTCTTTGGGCCGATCGCCGCGCACGTGATTCAAAAATAATCGTACCGCCGATGATCAGAAAGCTCGCAAGACTACCAGCCCAATTCGCCCCCCATAACTGAGCCACGGTGGCAATACACATAACGGAGCCCACGATATAACTCACGCCCCACAATGCACTAAAAAGCGAAATTTTATCCCACAGTCTGCGCATAGCTCTTTACATCCGGATCTTGCGGGGGATAAAGCTGGGTTGCACTCCCATTTCCCCCATTTGTGGCACGGTGATTACAGCCCACGGCCTCACATATACGGCTAAAACCTTTGGATTTTAAGATTTCATCAAGTCCCGCACAGATATCACGCGCAATCAACGGCCCCTGATAAATCATGCCCGTGTAAATCTGGACCAAAGAGGCCCCGGCGCAAATTTTTTCAAATGCATCCTGTGCGGTTTCAATGCCGCCCACCCCGATGATGGGGATTTGGCCGTTGGTGAGTTGATAAAATTTCGCGATCATCTGCGTTGATTTTTGTTTTAATGGTGCGCCGCTCAACCCGCCTTTTTCTGCGGCAAAATGGGGAGAAAGCGTGTCGGGGCGATCAAGCGTGGTGTTGGTGAGAATCACCCCGTCGATTTTTAATTCCATCAAAACCTCGGCAATTTCGCGCAATTGGTCATCGTTCAAATCGGGGGCGAGTTTGACCAAAATCGGCAAGTGAAGATTCTCAAGCATGCGCGCGCGGGCTTCAAGAATGGCGGTTAACAAGTCTCTCAGCGGTTCGCGTTCTTGCAAATTACGTAAGCCAGGCGTGTTGGGAGATGAAATATTAATCGTGAGATAATCCGCCAAATTTCCCAATTCCTTCAGCAAATGCAGGTAATCACTCGCGGGGTCGGTCTGATCCTTATTCATGCCGATATTAACCCCCAATACCCCCTTTAATATCCCCTGGGAACGTGAGACATTGCCCAAAAATTCACGCAAATTTCGCTTGAAAACTTCCACCCCGCTGCCTGGGAAACCCATGCGGTTAATCACGGCGCGGCTCACGGGGTCACGGAAAATGCGCGGCCTGGGGTTGCCGATTTGCGACTTGATTGTAACCGTTCCTGCCTCAACAAATCCAAAACCAAGATCAAAAAGTTTGCCGATGATCGCGGCTTTTTTGTCAAATCCCGCGGCTAGCCCCACCGGGTTTGCGAAATCGCGCCCCCATACTGTGATCCGCAGCCTAGGCGATGTCGCAATCCCGCCCGTCAGCAAGCGAAAAGGAATGAGTTTGAGCAAGAAAACCATTATGCCGTGCGCGCGCTCCGGGTCAATCAAAAACACCAACGGGCGCAATAATTGATAAAGCTTATTGAACATGGAAATGCCGCGCCCCTTCCTTTAAATAGGACCACCCCGTGAGCATGGTCAAAATAGCCGCCGCGACCAGCAACACATAGCCTGTCTCCCAATTATAAGCGTAAACGGCCTCTCCGCTTTCGCCAACAATTAAAAATCCCAATGAAAACATCTGGACGGTTGTCTTCCATTTTGCCAGTTTTGACACCGGAAAGCGAATATTTTTGGGGCCGAAAAACTCCCGCAATCCCGAAATTAAAAATTCACGTGAAAGGATGATAATCACGGGAATCGATCCCCACGACGGCAAATGGCCGTTCGCCAAGAGTGTCACCAGCACCGCGGCCACGAAAATCTTATCACTTACGGGGTCAAGGAATTTGCCAAACGGGCTTTCAACCTGATAGGCGCGGGCGATATATCCATCCAACCAATCGGTGATGCAACACACGGTGTAAAGCCCGAGTGCCGCCCAAGCCGCCGCATCCCCCGCCATAAACATCAGCATGATGAGGATCGGCAGGGCCATTAATCGGCCAATGGTCAAATAATTCGGAAGATTGCGCATAATCCAGTCTTAGAAGTTCTTGCGATTCCGATCAATCATTAATATGATTTTTACACAGAATTTTGCAATCACGCATAAAACAACAAAAAACCCGTCAAAAGACGGGTTTTCGTTTTCGAATGGATCAAAAATTATACACCGGTTGAGATCGGCATTGTAGACAATGTCGAAACAACAGATGGTTTTTTAACCGGCGCAACAGCTTTTGGAGCAGCCTTCACAGCTGGTTTAGCAGCAGTGGTTTTAGTGGCTGGTTTTTTAGCAGCGGCGGTTTTGGTTGCGGCTGGCTTTTTAGCCGGAGCAGCTTTTTTCGCAGCAACCGGTTTTTTCGCAACGGCTGGTTTTTTAGCAGCGGAAGTTTTGGTTGCAGCTGGCTTTTTAGCCGGAGCAGCTTTTTTCGCGGCTACTGGTTTCTTAGCAGCAGTTTTCGTTGCTGTTGGCTTTTTAGCCGGAGCAGCTTTTTTCGCGGCTACTGGTTTCTTAGCAGCCGCAGTTTTCGTTGCGGCTGGCTTTTTAGCCGGAGCAGCTTTTTTCGCGGCTACTGGTTTCTTAGCAGCCGCGGTTTTCGCTGCGACTGGCTTTTTCGCAGCTGCTTTTGCTGCTGGTTTCGCAGCAGTTTTTGCAGCCGGCTTTTTCGCAGCGGCCGGTTTTTTAGCGGCTGGTGCTTTTTTTGTTACTGCCATTTTAGGTATCTCCTATTTGAGGTTAGAACACGATTCGATCAAGTGTACATCGAAATTAAAATTTCTCAAAACACCATTTGAAAAATAATTTCCTGAGCAAAAATTTGTGACATCATCGCCACAAATTTTTTAGCAAATCATTAATCAATAGATCAGCCGAACATCACTCTTACCAACAAACACCTATCAATATAATCCGACGAAGCCTTGGCTGATTACGCGATTTCATCAAATCGTTTCAACCCAACTTGCCATTTGATCTTGGCTCATGCCTCCGACTTTTGTATCGACCAATTGCCCATTTTTAAAAATCATGAAGGTTGGAATGCCACGAATTCCATACTTTGTAGGCGTATCCGGGTTTTCTTCTATATTCATTTTCACCACCTTCAAAACGTCTTTCTTCTCAGCGGCGATTTTATCAACAACGGGTGCCATCGCGCGGCACGGCCCACACCATTCCGCCCAGAAATCAATCATGACCGGCACATCTGACTTTAAAACTTCTGCTTCAAAATTTTTATCGGTTACTTCTTGAGTCATTTTTATCCTACCTTATTTAAAGTGGTTTCCATTGTTACTTCATTGATATTGGCTGAAATCGTAGATAAATCAAGCACTGACTGCGCATAAAAAACTTTTAAATCCTTAAAAATTTGCTTGATTAACCTCTTCAAAATATGAAATCATGGCCGCGAAATTTAGTAATTTTTTATGATTTATTTTTAAAGGAACCGCCCTCAATGGCCAAAGTTTTAATCGCTGATAAAATGGACAAAAAAGCCGAAGAAATCTTATCCAGCAATCAAATTTCCTATGATATTAAGGTCGGATTATCACCCGAAGACCTTAGCAAAATTGTCAATGATTATGATGCGATTCTGTGCCGTTCATCAGCAAAAATCACTGCGGAAGTCCTTAAAAGCGCACCAAAATTAAAGGTTGTGGGTCGTGCAGGCATTGGTGTTGATACGATTGATGTTGCGGCGGCAACAGAAGCCGGCGTGGTGGTGATGAATACCCCTTTTGGTAATTCGATCACAACCGCCGAGCATGCCATTGCGATGATGATGGCGTTGGCACGGCAAATTCCTCAGGCAAATTTGTCCACTCATCAGGGTAAGTGGGAAAAAAGCAAATTTAACGGCGTGGAACTCTATGCCAAAACTTTGGGTGTGATTGGATGCGGAAATATTGGGTCCATCGTTGCCAATCGTGCCATCGGCTTGGGCATGAATGTGATTGCGTTTGATCCGTTTTTAACCGCTGACCGCGCGGCCGATATGGGGGTAAAACCCGTGAGCCTTGATGAGCTTTTGACCTGTTCAGATTTTATCACTATTCACGTCCCGAAAACCGATAAAACCAATCGCATGATTGATGCGGCAGCTTTGGCCAAAACCAAAAAAGGCGTACGTATTATTAATTGCGCGCGCGGTGGGTTGATTGTCGAAAAAGACCTTAAAGAGGCTCTGGAGTCCGGTCATGTGGCTGGTGCGGCCCTTGATGTTTTCGAAGTAGAACCGGCAGAAAGCAATATTTTATTTGGGCATCCGAATGTAATCTGCACCCCGCATTTAGGGGCATCAACCACAGAAGCCCAAGTGAATGTCGCCATTCAGGTGGCCGAGCAAGTCTCGGATTTCCTGCTGAAAGGTGCGGTCATCAACGCGCTCAATATGCCGTCCATTTCCGCCGAAGATGCACCAAAACTCAAACCTTATCTCACGCTCGCTACACAAATCGGTAAATTAGCGGGCCAAATTGTAGAGACGGGAATCAAATCAATAGAAATCACTTATGTTGGAAGCCTATGCAAACTAAACACCAAACCTTTGACGGCGGCTCTGCTGGCAAGTGTTTTGGCACAAATGTCTGATCATGTGAACATGGTGAATGCGCCCGAAATTGCTAGGGCAAAAAATATCGCCCTGAGTGATACATATATCGAGGATCACGCCGATTTGTCAAACGCCATTGGCATCAAAATTCGTGCCGAGGACGGTGAGCATACAGTGATGGGCACCTTATTCTCCGGCCAAATACCAAGGATTATTGAGATCGAATCGGTCCCGTTAGAGGTCGCCATCACTCCTCATATGCTGTTCATAAAAAATGATGACAAGCCCGGCATGATTGGCGCAGTCGGCACATTATTGGCCGAAGCCAATTGCAACATCGCCGATTTTAGATTGGGGAGAATCGGACCGAATCAAAGTGCCGTGGCCTTGGTATCGCTGGATACCCCCATTAGCCAAGAGGTGGTTGACAAAATCAACGCCATAGAAAATATACGCCAGGCCCGCCTGCTTAACTTTTAAACCCCGTACGGATAACCGTTTCATGCCGCTTATTCATTTTATTCAACTGGATGGAAGCACGAAGACCATCGATGCACCTTTAGGGCTGTCGATTATGGAGGTCGGCGTACATCACCATATGGATAAAATCGAGGGGGCCTGCGGTGGTTCACTCGCCTGCGCCACATGTCATGTCTATGTGCATCCCGATTGGTGGGACAAAGTTATGCCGGAGAGTGGTGAGATGTCAGAGGCCGAAGAAGATATGCTTGATCTTGCCTTTCACCTCACGAAGCTCTCGCGGCTTTCCTGTCAGATTATTGTGACTGAAGCACTTGACGGGCTCATCCTTGCCCTCCCGGGCAGCCAACCGGACTGGCTAAAATAAAAACATCACAGAGCCTTTCATTATACTAGGAATACTAAATTGCCGGTGACGGCCCAAGCGATGCAGCGTAGGGAGTTTTGCGTCAGGAGCGAAGTGACAACGTCCGGGAGTCAGTATTCCTAGTATAGAAAGAACCTGTTCGTAAACAGGTTCTTGGGTCACAGCTGTTTTTAACACAGGGCCCGCAACTGCTGATCAATCACCACAAGTGCCGCAAAGTCGACCGATCCGCTATTTTCCAGTCTTTCAATTAGCTGCAAGCTTTGCCGCGCGCGGGGGCAATGGCTGTCCACCCAGCTAAGTGCCACATCACTACCCTTCACATTGCCTTTCATATCAGCAAGGAGTTTGCGGGTGAGATCGGCCTGAACAATATTCAGCGACTCGATTAAGCCATTGGCGGCCTGCGCGACGTCACCATGATCAGCGGCGATATTATGGGCCTTGACCCGTAATCGCTCTAGCTTAAAAAGCGAACCAAGTGAGAAATAGGCTTGAACCGCACTAGCCAGATCGATTCTTTGATCTCTTGCAATTTGGATAATGTCATAGGATGACCCGATCAAGGGCATGATGGCAATATCCTCAGCCAATTTTTTTGGCAATCCGCTCTGAACCCAATCATTCAGCCGTTGCCGCATGTCGGAAAGAATATCACCGGGAAGAATTTTGGGCAGAATGGATTTGATTTCCTGCACACCCTTGGTGAAGATTTGTGCATCCTGATCACGCTGTAATGCACGCCCCAAACGCATCAGAATCCAGGATGTTTCCCTCTCGGCCAATTTAATGGTTTTGCGTGTGGCATTGAGCTGAATCTGGGCCGACACCTTATTGTCGAGAGATTCAATCTGCGCCCAAATCGCGGGCAGACCAAAGGATTCCCTCACGATCAAATACGCATGGGTTATGGCGGCGATATCGGCCCCTGTGCGATCGCTCATTTTGCGGATAAAGGTTGGGCCGAGCCGATTAATCACTGCATTCGAGATAGCCATCGCCGTGATTTCACGCCGCAATTGATGCTGCGCAATCTCTGTCCCAAATTTTTCACGCAATATGGGCGGGAAGTAATTCTGTACCCATGCAATCATCTGTGGATCATCCGGTACATTGGATGCCAATAATGCAGTGGTATAGGTAAGCTTACCGTAAGAGACCAGCAACGCCAATTCGGGCCGCGTTAATCCCTTATGAATCCGCAAACGATCGGCGATTTCCTCATCCCCCGGCAAGAACTCAACTTTACGGTTGAGCAAACCGGCATTCTCAAGGGATCTCATAAACTCGGCATGTTCAGGGAGTAAATCCGCCCCCTGACGCTCCAGCAACGAAATCGCCTGGGTTTGATAATAGTTATCCTGTAACACATGCGCCGCCACTTCGTCCGTCATCTTTGCGAGCAAAGCATTACGAGCCTTCAAATCCATTTTATATTTGGGGTTGCGCATAATGTCAGAGAGCAGAATTTTGATATTCACCTCATGGTCCGACGTGTCTACCCCGGCGGAATTATCAATGAAATCAGTGTTTAAATGTACGCCTTTCATGGCCATTTCAATGCGGCCATTTTGGGTCATCGCGAGGTTTGCCCCCTCCCCGACCACTTTGGCACGCACATGGGCCGCATCGATTCGCAACGTATCATTGCTGCGATCCCCAACATCCGCATTGGTTTCACGCGTGGATTTGATATAGGTTCCAATCCCGCCAAAAAACAGCAGATCAACGCGCGCACCCAGCATCGCACGAATGAGTTCAGCAGGAGAGACAGTATCACTTTCCAACTCAAACCGTTTTTGAATTTGCGGGGTGAGTTTAAGGTATTTTTCTGAACGCAAATAAATGCGCCCGCCTTCGGACAGCAAGGATTGGTCATACTCCCCCCATCCTTTCACGGCATTAAATAATCGCAACCGTTCCTTATAAGTTTTGGTCGCATCAGGGTTTGGATCACACACAATGTGCATATGGTTAAACGCCCCAACCATGCGGATTTTTGAGGATTGAATCAGCCCGTTGCCAAACACGTCCCCGGCCATATCCCCCACGCCAATCACCTCAAATTCCTGGGTTTGCGTGTTGTGATTAAGCTCACGGAAATGGCGTTTCACCGATTCCCATGCACCGCGCGCGGTAATGCCCATTTTTTTGTGGTCATAACCAGCAGATCCGCCGGAGGCAAACGCATCACCGAGCCAAAACCCGTATTCGAGCGAGATCGCATTGGCAATATCCGAAAATGTCGCCGTGCCCTTATCGGCCGCAACCACCAGATAAGGATCATCCGCATCCAACCTGACCACATTTGCAGGTGGGACAATCTCACCTCCGCGCCGATTGTCGGTGACATCCAAAAGCCCCTTGATAAAGGTTTGATAACACGCCACCCCTTCGGCCTGATAGGCTGCACGATCATTTGATTTTGGCGGATTTTTTACCACGAATCCACCCTTGGCACCCATCGGCACGATGACGGAATTTTTAACCTGCTGCGCCTTCATCAACCCCAGAACTTCGACACGGAAATCTTCATGGCGGTCGGACCAACGCAGCCCTCCGCGCGCAATTTTCCCGCCACGCAGGTGAATCCCCTCAACCCGCGGCGAATAAACAAAAATCTCACGGTACGGTACAGGGGCGGGAAGCGCCGGCACGCGCCCACTCTCTAACTTCACCGACACCCAACTTTTGGGGTGGCCATGGTCGCCGGTTTGGTAAAAATTGGTCCGCAAACTCGCCTGCATAATCGCCAAAACAGCGCGCAGCACCTTATCCTGATCCAATGAGGCCACGGATTGCAGCTCAGCCTCTACCTGGGACACAATGTTTTCCTGCGCTGATTTTTTCTTTGCGGCTGCCATACGCGCGCTCAATTGCGACGGATGAAACAGCGTTTCAAAATACTCAATCAACAGCTTGGCAATGGCCGGGTAATCGGTTAAGGCTTGCTCCATATAGGGGAGCGAAAATGCAATTTTAGTTTGGCGCATATAGCGAATATATGTGCGCAAAATAACAATTTCGCGGGGCGAGAGACCCGCCAACAAAACCAATTTATTCAGACTGTCATTTTCAATCTCACCATTCCAAATCCCCTTCAGGCAATTTTCAAAATTTTGCGCCACAGTTTTTATGCTGAGTTTATTGACGCCGTTTTGAATGATGCCGTTGATAGAGGCTTCAAAATCTTGAATCCAGATGGTTTTATTGGTGTGATTGGGGCGAATTTCGTACGGATATTCTGCCTCAATTTTCAATCCCATATTTTCTAAAATCGGCAAAATATCTGATAAGGCAATCGGCGTTTCCCTTGAATAGATTTTCAGCGACACACGATTATCCCCCGATCCGTGCGGTTTGTACAAATCGACATCGGGTTGGCCGCTTGCAATCACCTGTTCAATTTTATCAATGTCATGAACGGCCTGTTTGGCAAGATAAGATTCTTGATAAGCGACAGGAAAGGCAGAGCCATAGCGATAGGTTAAAATCGCGGCTTCATCCTCATTTTCTAATCGTTCCACCAACGTATCATTCAACCGTTCATCCCAATTTTGGCCCGATTCCTGAAGCCGCGCTTCAATTTTTTCAATATCTACATCCAATTTGGTGTGATCGGTATAGCCCAGGGTAAAGATAGCCCGCACCAAATGCGAGTCATCAACAGTTGATTGGAATCCAATAAATTTTGTGCCGATTTCTTGTTCCAAAATCTCACTAAATTTAATCCTGAGCCGCGTATCATAACGGTTGCGCGGTAGATAAATCAAACATGTCACCATGCGCGCAAATGGATCACGGCGCATAAAGAGTGCAATGCGCGGGCGTTCCTGAAGCCGCAAAATCTCCATGCAAATTTTGAACAATTTTTCGTGGGAGATTTGGAACAATTCATCACGCGGATATTTTTCAAGAATATGACGCAGGGCGCGGCCGCTATGTTCACCGGAATCAAACCCTGCCTGCTTCATAATCTGTTCAACTTTATACCACAAATAAGGCACGGTTGAGATACCGCGCGAATAAGTCACGGAGGTAAAAAGCCCATAGAAGTGCAGCTCACCGATCAACTGCCCCTTAGAATCAAAGCGGCGCACCACCACGGCATCCATCGGTACGCGGCGATGAACATCGGACGCCCTCAGCAGCTTGGTGACAAAAACCTGCGGGAAATCTTTGCGGGCCTCTAAATTCAGCACAAATTTTTGCGCATCTTCGGGGGTTATAAAATCCCCTCCCCGTTCAGCGTCACACAGCCCAAGCGCAGAGCCGGGTTTAAGCACTAGGCATGATTTTTTAACATCATATTCACGGTACCCCAACATGGTAAAATTATCGTCGTGAATATATTGCAAGAAATTTTTATATTCTTCAAACAGCCGCTGATCCTGGTCTTTGAGGGTGGTCAACGAGTTTTTAGCTTCGCTCAACTTGGCCTTAATTTTGGACCAATCGCGGGTCGCAAGTGCGACATCACGGATAATTTCATGCAAATCCGCCGCGATTTCCTGCATTTGTTCATCAGTCAAGCGCCGATTGAGTTGCAAGAAAATATGCATCTCTCCTTTAACGCCCTTGGCCTTGGCCTGAGCCTTAGGAAGGTAGCTATCCTTAGAGTCTTGATAGATTCTGGGGTGGAAAATTTGTTCAATCAAATAGGATTTTTCGGCGATATAGGCCGACACCGAATCAATAAAAAACACCATATCATCGGCCACAATATCAACGATGGTATGTAGTCCAAACCATCCGTGGCTGGCCTCCGTCGGGTTGCTGACCTCAATCACCACATCGCCTTTTTTGCGATTTTTTGACATTTTTTCATGGTGACGCATGACGTGCGAAAGCAAGTCATGATCAAGCTTTTCCTTGTCCACCTCCCGCAGAGCGTTGACAAATGCCTGGCCAAAAGCTGTGATTTTATTTTCTTGGGATTTTTGAGATTTTAAGCTTACAACCGCGGATTTTTTTTCCGGCTTTTCAGTTTTCTTATTGGTTTTGATTTCTTTAGATTTTTGCGAATTGTTTTTCCGCGACACAACCATTTTCTCACCTAGAGTTAAAGTCCATAAACACCGCGCAGCAAACATGATATTTTTGCCTGCGTCAAGTGGCAACAAAGCGGCAATGCAAAAAAACTACACTTTTTCTCAATAAAATCTTCGTCATTTTTAAAATTGAATTCGGGTCATCTACGCCCCATCCTTCAGTAACTCGCAGACAGTAACTCGCAGGGCCATTATTCCATAAAGTTGAACAATAAGTCTTTGCGGATTAAAAAACTATACTTTTGGAGTAGTTTTTTATTTCAAAAAAGACTAGCATCCGTGTCATGAATCGCAAATCCAACATTCCGAACGCCTTAAAGCCGCCAACAGCGCAAACTGTTGTCCAGACTATTGACTCCCAGGAAATCCAACATTTTTCACAGTTTTCCAAAGAATGGTGGGATATTCACGGTCCCTATGCACCGCTTCACAAAATGACTCGGCCGCGCATGGAGTATTTGGCGCAAGCGTGGCAAAAGTTTGGTGACGAACGTAACTTTTCCGGCTTAAAAATTCTTGATGTCGGATGTGGCGGCGGGCTGGTAAGCGAATCTCTGGCACGTCTTAAGGCCGATGTTACCGCCATTGATGCCGATTCCAATGCCATCGCGGTTGCTAAGGACCACGCAAAATCACAAGATCTGGAAATTGATTATCGCGCCGTTGCGCTCGAAGACTTGATCGAGGAAAAACCACAATTTGATTTGATCTTAGCCTTAGAGATTGTAGAGCACGTGAGCAATCCGGGTGATTTTATTGGGCTTTGTTCCTCATGTCTTGCACCGGGCGGGCTGCTTGTTCTCTCAACACTAAACAGAACATGGAAATCATTTGCGTTGGGCATTGTCGCGGCCGAGCGGGTTTTAAGCTGGGCCCCCGCCGGAACACATGATTGGAAAAAATTTCTGAAACCGTCAGAGTTAGCCCATATCTTGATGAACAAGGATTTTGAACTCTTAGATGCTTGCGGGCTCACCTATCATCCGCTGGAAGGTGCGTTTAAACTTGCGCAAAACGATCTGGATGTAAATTATTTTCTAACATCACGAAAGAAATTTCCACTATAATCCCGAATGCAGAAAAATGCGGAATCTTAAACTGAGTATATTATTTCAATAGAGGCAAAAAGTGGGAAAAGCAGGAAAAGTAATTTCATATATTTTTGGCGGGATACTTGTCTTCCTATTTGTGAGTTATTTCGCGTTAAAAGCCTATACGGTTTATAGTTTTAAAACTGCGGTGGCGCAAGCCTCACAGCCTGTGGCCGGAATGGTTTGGGGCGACCCGCTGGGTAACCTAACCTTGGTTGAGTTTGTTGATTACCGCTGTTCGCATTGCCGTGTGATGAATGAGACCTTAAAGCAAGCAGTGGCGGGAGAGCCATACGTTAAAATTATCATCAGACCGGTCGCATGGGTGGATCCAAAGGAATCAAATGATATTGCGAGCTTTGTGGCCGCCGTTGCACGCCAGGGCATGGGGGCCGAGCTACATGATAAAATATTATCATCCACCGAACCGGTTTCGCTTAATCTGGCAAAAAAATTAGCGTTAGAGTTCGCCATAGATATCCCAAAGGCGGAAGCCGATATGAAACTTCCAGAAGTAGCCAACATGGCAAAAGCAAATGGTCGAATGGTTTTTGATATGGCGGGACGATCCGTTCCATTTCTGGTGATTGGTGACCGCGCTTATCAACCCCAAGAAGAGGAGGATATGCGGAGTGTTAATAAACTAAGATTATTAATTTCTGAGGCATACGAACGTAAAATTAATCAGGATACACATTGAAACTATTTTGGGAGATTGTTTTGGCCATGCATCCAATTTTTACCCCACGTCATGATTTTTTCTTTCGCCATATGGGCAACATATATATCTTCAGGATATTTATCATGATGCTGTGCGCCATGGCATGCACGCTACCTTTGTCAAGAACTGTGGTGGCTGCTAGCCTTGATACACCTCCGCCCTCTTCCGCGTATTTGATTAAAGACATTCAGATTTTTGAAACTTCAGTGCCAGGCGGCTCAGGCGCAGCTTTTTTAACCATTGAAAACCGCAGTGATACGGATGATGTTTTAACTTCCGCATCCTCCCCGCAATGCGATCATATTGAGATTCATACGATGAATACGGACGAAAATAATATCATGCATATGCGGGAATTGAAGGATGGCCTCCCCTTACCCGCCCGGCAAGATACTCGTCTTACACCTGATTCGGGCCCGCATCTCATGTTAATCAAGCTTCACGATGTCTTAAAACAGGGTGAGCAAGTGACTCTAACCCTTAATTTTAAACACGCCCCACCGCAAACGGTGACAACTGAAGTATCTGCTCGATCAGTCAAAAATTCGCATTGATTTAAACTAACCATGTCAACCACACCAATCACTCAAAAAAACGACTCGCAACAATCATCCATGCCTACCATCGTGTTTGATTTAGGGGGCGTTCTGGTCGATTGGGACCCGCGATATCTTTACCATCAAGTTTCTTCAGATAAGGAAAAAATTGAATATTTTCTGACTCAAGTTTTTACACCTGATTGGAATCATCGTCTTGATTTAGGACATGATTGGCAAATGATCAAAAATGAACTGATTTCCTTGCACCCAGACTATGAGACTTGGATTAATTTGTACTGGGATGAATGGAAAAAAATGTTAAGGGGAGAGGTTTCCGGCTCAGTTAAGCTTCTCTCAAAAATCAAAAAAGCAGGGTATCACGTACTGGCCTTAAGCAACTGGAATGACATAAAATTCAACGAGTCTTTGCAAATTTTTCCATTCTTTCATTGGTTTGACGGGAGGTTGATTTCAGGAGAGGTCGGACTTGCGAAGCCAGATATTGCAATTTACCATCGTTTAATAAGTGATTATGATCTGGACGCAGCGAAGACATTATTTATTGATGATAAGATAGAAAATATTATGGCGGCACAAACCATTGGATTTCAAACAATCCTGTTTAAAAACCCCATGCAACTCTCTGAAGATTTGGAGCTTAAGCATATCCATGTTTGACGATCTCCCCCCGGTTAAAAAAGCCACTCAGGATTTCCCGCGAAATCTTGAGGCTCTATCCGTTCAAGACCTTGAAAAATATTTAGAAGATCTCACATTAGAGTGCGACAAAGTCAAAAGCGAAATCATAAGGAAAAAAGCGCATTTGACCCAGGCCGATTCGTTTTTTAAAAAATAATTAGGAAAGTGATCATCATGATTTTAGAAAAAAAAGTTGCCTTTGTAACGGGTTCCACCAGCGGCATTGGGCTCGCGATTGCGCATGAATTGGCGAAAGAAGGCGCGCATATTGCCCTGAACGGTTTTGGCGATGCGGCAGAAATTGAAAAAATTCGCCAGGATATTGAAAAACGGTTCAACGTAAAATCTATTTTTGTACCCGTGGATGTATCGGACTTTGCCGCCATGCAGGCGGCGGTCGATAGAATCGAATCGGAGCTAGGGTCCCTTGATATTCTGGTCAATAATGCGGGAATTCAATTTGTGGCCCCCATCACCGAATTTCCCGTCGAAAAATGGAATGCGGTGTTGTCCGTTAACCTTACGGGCGTGTTTTTTGGGATTAAGGCTGCGTTACCAGGCATGCAAAAACGCGGGTTTGGACGCATAATTAATATTGCCTCTGCTCACGGGCTTGTGGCTTCTGCCGAAAAATCGGCCTATGTCGCGGCCAAACACGGCGTGGTGGGGTTGACCAAGGTAACGGCCCTTGAAACCGCCAAACAAAATATTACCTGCAATGCTATTTGCCCCGGCTGGGTTCTCACCCCACTGGTGCAAAAACAAATTGAGGACCGCGCCAAAGCCAGCGGCCGCACGGTTGAGGAAGAAACCACGGAGCTTGTATCGGAAAAGCAGGCCAATGGGCGGTTTACAACGCCTGAGGAAATCGGCGCACTCGCGGTTTATCTGGCCTCTGATGCCGCCCGCGGTATGACGGGATCGGCAGTCTCAATTGATGGCGGCTGGACGGCGGAATAACAGAATCTATGGCCGGTCGGCTTTATTGTGCGACCCATTGTTGAATACCGATACCATTTGAGCTATTCATATTCGGAACCCGCACAATCAGCATTGTTACCAGCATATAGCTCTGGCTAATCGCTGAACCCGCCTGATAGGTAATAACCAACGGAACCTGCACCTGCCACTGATAACGCTCCTGATAGAGCCCCTCCGCCACCACAATAGGCGTTTGCGCCGGGGCGGCCGAGATTAATTGTTGATTCTTAACAACATTTGTAATAATTTTTGAACGCTCGAGCGCGGATGAAAAACTTTGCCACCCTTCCTCAGTAAAGTTTCTGGACGATTCCTGCAATCTATATTGATAATTATTAAAACCAAATGTCATCACCTCTGTTGCGGCTTGCGCACTCCAGGATGTCAAGGCACGCATGCTCAAATTAGGTTCGGTTAAAGATTGCATAGGCAACAAATGACCATCCTCAGTTGTGGCAAAATACCTGTCTTCGGGGTTATGAAACTTGATAATAAACAGCAAAATAGCAATGAGGAACAATATGACCATAGCCTCAGTTACGGCCAACCTTAAAACCCCCTTATAACCCGCGCGGTAAAGTGCATTTCTTCCCCGCGACCAAAAATTATCCAGACTGGATTTCAATCCTTGTGGAGCTTTTGCATGATATAATGATTTAAGTTTCAAATTCGTTTTCATGTCTCTGAGATAGAGGCTTCCGTATTGTAATAAAATTGATTTAGGCCATTTACCATGGAAACAAAAAGATAATAGAAACCGACAACATGCGGCTGAATGCCCCACTCCTGCCGTAAATTTAACAAAACTTCGATCAATATACAATCAAATAGGTAATTTTTAAGCCAACACAGACATGCGTAAATCATAATAACACCAATAAAAAGAATCACTTATCATCTAAATCTTATCAGATATTAAAATCATGACACTTTGTGCATAAAAAAACACTAAATATTCCAATTTTCATCTGAAAGCTTAAATCTGAACCAAAATCAGTGTAAATATACTAAGTCTTAACAATCCTTGGTTATTCTACAATCATGTCATAGTTAAATTGAGTTTGGTTTCTGTGTATATTTCAGACAAATTATAAATTAAGTTGGGCACCTCTATGCTTCATGGGGAAAATGTAATGGCAGATGAGCCTGTTGAAAAAAGCACAATGAAATTATTTGCTTGGGCTAAAGATGATGAACCCAAGACAAGCATTTGGAGTTCTAAGCTTAGCTGGAAGATCGTCGCTGCAGTGTTCTTGACAATTCTTGCTGTCCAAGCATGTGTCATGGCTCTGACGCTTCGTAATTATAGTGATCGTCAGCTATACGAACTGCGTGAGCTGGCGCGCCAAACCCTGGTGAGCGTGGCAAGCGACCAAAAGAATCAACTCATATCCCCTTATACCAACGTTCAACTGAGTCGTTTGGTTACATTTTCTTCCATAGTCGGCATAGGCGTTTATTCAATCGATTTTCAACTTTTGGGAGTGAGCGGTGAGAACATGAACACCACGCTGTTGGGAGAGCGTGATGCCGAAAAAACCTGGGTTTCCGAGGATGGAAAATATTACGAAACTGTATTTCGTCCCAAAGACATTGATGGCCTGCCCTATTTTATCGTTGTAAGGCTTGATGCTCAGGGAGCCCTGAGTAAGGTTGATCAATATATTCAACAAAGCATATTGATTATGATTTTAATGTCCGCATTGGTGACCACAGTGCTGATGATTGCGCTGGGCAAGTGGTTGCTGGAGCCAATCTTATTCCTGCGCGACAACGTGCTTCTGGCCATTGCCAATCCTGAAGCCCCGCATATTGAGCGGTCAAATTATAATCCTGAGGACGAAATTGGTGCAACGATCGCAGCGACACAAGAGCTGATCAAACAAAACGCCAAAAATATCCGGCAAGTTAAAAACGCAGCCCAGAGCCAGATTCACCGCCTCGCTTATTACGATACGCTCACGAATTTGCCGAACCGTACCTTATTTTTGCAAAAGCTTTCAGACCATGTCCGCGCGGCGTCCGAAACCCAACAGGAAATCACGCGCCTTGCGGTGGTGGCCTTTGATCTGGACCACTTCAAAGACATTAACGACTCAATGGGCCATAATGTCGGTGATGCTATTTTAAGTGCAATTGGCAAACGATTAAAAGCTTCCCTGCCCGAATCGGCCATCATTGCTAAATCAGGCGAAGATGAATTTGCCGTGACGTTCCCACTTACCAGTGATGCCCTCACCGCGCGCGATGTGGGGGAGCGCATTCGCGGCATTATTACCCAAGAACCGTTCCGTGTTTTCAATGAAACCTTTCAGGTGCGGGCATCCTTTGGGGTCGCGACTTTTCCCGATGATGCGCTCGATCCTGATCAGGTGCTTAAAAATGCCGATATTGCGCTCAACCGCGCCAAAGAAGACGGGCGCGATTGCGTGCGTGAATATTTAGAGGATTTCGACCGCGCGGTTCAGGCCAGATTTCAAATGCTGCGCGATTTACGCAACGCACTGGAGGAAGAAGAACTCACACTTTATTATCAACCGCAATTGGACTTGCGCACAGGACAAGTGATTGGCGCCGAAGCCCTAATCCGTTGGTTCCGTAGGGATAATAGTAAAGAAGGCGGCAAGTTTATCTCCCCTGTTGAATTTATCCCGATTGCCGAACAATCAGGGTTAATCGTCCCGATAGGTGAATGGGTCATGCGCCATGCCTGCCGTGAAGCCAAAAAATGGCATGATATGGGGCATATGATTCGGATTGCGATCAACGTATCTGGCGAGCAATTCCAACAAAGCGATATTGTCACCTATACCGCACAAATCCTGGATGAAACTGGTATTAACCCGAATTTTGTAGAGTTAGAAGTGACCGAGAGCGCATTTATGGAGGATATCCAAAAAACCGTCCAAACCCTTAAGGATCTTCACGCATTGGGCGTTGAAATTGCAATTGATGACTTTGGTACAGGTTATTCTTCCCTGTCTTACCTGCGGCAATTCCCGATTGATCGCCTGAAAATTGACCAATCCTTTATTCGCAACGCTCTGAATAACCCTGATGATGCTGCCATTGCCCGTACCATTATCGGGCTTGGGAGATCACTCAGCCTTCATATCATTGCAGAAGGTGTGGAAACCAAGGAACATGAGGCTTTCTTGATCTCTGAAGGCTGTGAAGAGGTACAAGGGTATCGTTATTCCCGTCCCCTCCCCGATTTCCAAATCATCGAATTCATGAATCGCTACACGGGGCATCTGGATTATTTTGATCAGGCAATTTAGTCTCTTTTTGATTAACTGCTGCACGACACCCACTCAAGAGCGAATTCCTCCAAATGGGAGGGAGGGATAAGATTAGAATCATAAAGACATCTAGATATATGTTTCCAACAATATGATCTCTTTTATCAATGGGGTAGAAGGAAGCGCAGAAACGCTGCAAAAATCCTTAGCCGCAGCGAGATCGTAGAAGATTTCCTAAAGTTAAATACATTTCGGGCGATGGACTCAAAAGTGTAAAGACACACCAGATACCATCGCCCGAATAAAAATTAACGTTTAACCCATTGTTTGGCGCGGCGTGCCTTATGGAGACCGATTTTCTTACGCTCAACGGCACGAGAATCGCGAGTCAGCAATCCCGCCGTTTTCAATGGTGCGCGCAAATCCGGTTCAAAATATTGCAATGCGCGGGAAATGCCGTGACGAATAGCCCCGGCCTGACCGGACAGCCCGCCGCCGCTCACCGTGCAAACAACATCAAATTGATTCAACCGATCCGCAATTAAAAACGGTTGGTTTAAAACCAAAAGGTGCGTTTTGCGCCCGAAATAAATATCCTGATCTTTGCCATTAACGGTCACGCGGCCGCTTCCGGGTTTGATCCATACGCGCGCCGTGGCCTCTTTACGACGACCGGTCGCATAGGAACGCCCCTGAGCATCGCGTTTCGGCTCACGCGGGGCCGCAGCTTCCGCAACACTCGCATTTTCGGAAAGATTTTTCAAATCGTTCAAATCAGCCATCATCATTATCCTTTCACATTTTTGCGATTCATGCTCGCCACATCCAGAATTTCAGGATTCTGCGCAACGTGCGGGTGT
>JBDHTT010000014.1:0-20885 GCA_039808785.1 Alphaproteobacteria bacterium | reverse complement strand
CATATCCGGGGTCTTTGCAGAGTCGGGCTTCTGTATCCGGACCCCGCATCAAGTGCGGGGTTGCGAGTGGGCTTGGGTTTGGATGGACGGGGTTACGGAATGTGAGGGGTGGTAAGTTTTTAGCATTCATCAAAGCAACATTGCTAAAATATAACTTGGCAGGGCGGACGCAAAACGATAATCTGCCGCGATGGAAACTATGGACTTATCTTCTCCTCACCCTTTTCCCCACCATTCCCCTCGCATTTCGGTGGTGGTGCCAATGTTAAACGAAGCCGAAAATGCCCCGGCTTTGATTGAGGAAATATTGAACGCAGCCCAAAAATGCCCGATTGCCGAAATTGTGGTGGTGGATGACGGCAGCCAAGACGCAACGCCGCGTGTGGTGGTTGAACTGCGCCCCTTGGCAAGCTCTGCCGTTCCTCATCCTGTGCAAATCCGCGTGCTGCGTCATTCGGCGCGGGCGGGACAAAGTGCAGCATTGCGCAGCGGGATACGGGCCGCTGCGATGGAATTGGTGGTGACGATGGACGGGGACGGGCAAAATAACCCTGCCGATATTCCCGCACTCTATGCCGCCTATATGACGCGCCAAACCGCCCCCATGGTGTTGGTGGCGGGGCAGCGGCGCAAACGCCAGGATTCTTTGCTGAAAAAATTTACATCGCGCACCGGCAATTTTATTCGTCGCACAATGCTTAAGGACGGGGTGCGGGATACTGGATGCTCGCTCAAACTTTTTCGCCGCGCGGATTATTTGGCACTGCCCTATTTTAATCATATGCACCGTTTTTTGCCTGCGCTGTTTGCCCGTGAATATGGCGACATTATTCTGGTTGATGTTGATCATCGTCCGCGCGCGCGGGGTGTTTCAAAATATGGGTTTTGGGACCGTTTATGGGCGGGGATTTTTGATCTGATCGGGGTGATGTGGTTACAATCGCGGGCGGCTAAAAAACTCACTATTTCAGAAGAGTAATCTTACAAACTTATTTCAAATGAATCCAAAAGGATCAAGATTATGACAGCGGAACAATGCGTAGAACTGGCCAAGGATCACGGATTTTGGTTGGTTTTGGGATTTTTTGGCCAGGCAATGTTTTCAGGGCGGTTTTTGGTGCAATGGTTGGCATCAGAACGTGTAAAAAAATCCATCGTTCCCAATCTTTTCTGGTGGTTCTCGTTGGGCGGGGGCATGATTTTGCTCATTTATGCCATTCATCGCCGGGACCCAGTTTTTATCGTGGGTCAGGCCGCCGGGTTGTTTATTTATCTGCGCAATATTTATTTGATTTATAAAAAACATCCTGCCCAGTCCTCCGCTCCTGCCACAGCTTCACCCATCACGCATACACCGGACGCAAATTAATCATGAAATTATTTCTCTCTCGCTATGGCGGCGCATTGATTCTCTCTGTTGTGATTTGCGGGGTTTTGTGCGCGGCGTCCCTATGGGCGCGACCGATTTTTCCAATTGATGAAACCCGCTATATGACCGTGGCGTGGGAAATGAAGCAAAGCGGCAATTATCTGGTCCCCAGTCTTAATCAAGAAGTTTACCATCATAAACCGCCGGTGTTGTTTTGGTTGATCAACCTGATGTGGGCGATTTTTGGTGTGTCGCAGTCGGCGGCGATGGTTGTGCCGTATCTCGCCTCTTTTTGTCTATTGATGTTGACGGCGCGACTTGCGCGGCGGTTATATCCGCAGCATCCGGACGCGCCGTTGCTGGCGGTGGCGTTGTTGGGCGGCAGCCTGCCCTTTGTGATCTATGCCAATCTGATTATGTTTGATGTGCTGCTCAGTGTGCTGGTGGTCTTGGGCATTACTGCGATTTGGGATTTTGTGAAGTGGGATTCCGGGAGGAGCGGACGGAGTATCCATATTTTGATTTTGGGCGCAGCCATAGGCATTGGAATTTTGACCAAAGGCCCCGTGATGCTGCTGCATCTGTCGTTTGTGTTATTGGGGATAAAATTCTGGCATGATGCTAATGAAAAGTATGAGGAGAGTGAGAAAGCTCAAGAGCTTGCCGCGCCGCGTGCCTATTTCAAATCCTTTGCGGCGGCCTTTATTTTGGGAGTGTTGATTGCGTTATGCTGGGCGATTCCTGCAGCTATTTACGGCGGCAAGGAATTTGCCGATAAAATTTTCTGGGGCCAGACGGCAGGGCGCGTGGTGAACGCGTTTGATCACCAGCGGCCGTTTTATTGGTATCTCACTTTTGTTCCGATGTTCATTTTGCCGTGGGCTCTCTCGCCTGCACTATGGCGTGGTGCGCGGAATTTTTTTGCATCAAAAATTTCGCAAGACACGGTGGTCAAAAGATTCCTCTTGATCTGGATCATCCCGGTTTTTGTGGCGTTTTCATTGATTAGTGGAAAGCAAATTCACTATCTTGTACCGCTTTTACCTGCTGTTTCCTTACTTATGGCCGGATTTTTCCTCCATCATTCACGACCCCTAGGACAGGTGGATATATGGGCCATTCTTGCGGTTGTCGCCCTGTTGTGCTCGGTCCCAGTCATCATGAATTTTTATGCGGATCAAATTGGGGCGGCCATTCACGGCTCAGTCCATATCGAAGAAACCTTTGCCAAATCTAACCCCATCGTGCCAATGGCCGTGATGATGGTCATTGTCATGTGCGGGTGGATTGCGGGATATTTGGCAAAATCTTTGGTCCCTCCTTTATCGGCCCGCCCCTTATCCTATCCCTTGGCATTGATTGCCCTGTCCATGGCGGTGATGATGGCAGGATTTATGGGGGCGGCCAAAAACGGATTTTTGATCAATTATGATTTGGCCCCTATTGCGGTGAAGTTACAGGAATTTGATCATCAGGGGGCTGCGCCACCACTGGCAAATTCACAGGAAGTTATAGATCTCCGACCCATTGCGGCGGCGCAAATTTATCATGGTGAGTTTGGATTTTTGGCGCGATTAACCCGGCCGATTGAACAGATCGGAGTTAAAGATATCGCAGACTGGCTGGCCCGGCATCCGAATGGGTTGGTGGTGTACCGCACGAAAGATTTGAAAAATTATGCGCCCTATCATATCCTCTATCAACAACCTTATGCCCTCAGCGGATATTATGCGATCCTTGAACAGTCTTCTCCTCCCTCTCCGTAGTTTTTCCTGTCATGGTGCCTGGAAAATGAGGCGATGGGCGGCACGTTGCGCACTCTATCATTTTATCGGTTTGGCTGTTTTTTTGTTCGCGCTCGCGCCTCCGCTATCACCTTCTTGGGGCGCGGGTGTAGGGGGCAGCGTGGGGAGAGGTGCTCCAGAGACACTGACTAACTCCTCACCAGCATCACCAATACCAACCGATTGCAACAATTATTACGCCGAAATCGTACCGCTTAAACCGCCGGATTTTCGCCAGAGTGCCTTGTGGAAAAAAACTTGGGGCTTATTGGGGGCCGATCGTCCACGCGCGCTTATGAAGGTCGCCGATGGCGGCATCGTTGTGGTGGGCGACACGCGACCCTATGTGGAAAAACAATTGGATACGGGCGGAAAAACAGGGGAGTTTCAACCTGCGCGCAGCTTCATCACCCGCTATAATGCCGCAGGAGAAGAGCTGTTTGATCGCCATTATGATGTCACGGGGTTGGATCAGGTAACGACTGCGCTATTGAAAAAATCATCGATAGTGGTGATGAGTGCGCTTGCACCTCTCCCGTCCCTCAAATCACCAGCCCGCTCTCGTATCCTGGTGGAATTTTTTAATGGCGCGGGGGAGAGAAAACGGCAATTTATCCTCGGAAACCCCGATGAGGATTTTATTCCGCGAGCGATGGTTGCGCGTACTAGCGGCGGCAGAAAAGGCACAGCGGCGAATTCGGCCACCAAGGACGCCGATGCAACCGGATTTGTGATTTTGTCGCAAACCAAGCCGCGCGGGGCGAAATCACGGGCGGATGCTCTGCCGCGCACGACGCTCTTATGGGTGTCGGAGGATGGTCGTATAGAACGCCGACGCGATTATTTGCCCGGGATTGAAACCGACCCGTTTGCCCTCACGCGCGGGAATTCGGGACGGATGGTCATCACCGGCCGCATCAAAAATGAACATAAGGTCGAGGCCGGCTGGATTTTGAGTGTGGATGCCCAAGGTACGATTTTATTTGAACGGCCCTATACGCGCGGGGCGGGGGCCACTTTGCGCGCGGCAAAAATCCTTCCTGATGGTGGTATTGTGGCGATTGGCGATAGTTTGCCTGTGTTGCGGGCTGATGCGAGCGGCAATGATAAAGATGCCTCTTACCGCGATAAGGCCGGCTGGATGATCCGCACAACAATTGACGGTACGCCGCTTTGGCAGAAATATCTCGCGGGGCAATATGCTTACACGGGTGCGGATGTAAAGGTGACGTTTGATGGCACAATCTGGGGATTATGGGCCGCAAACCCAACCGATTTTGGCGGACGCAAATTTGCGCGACTTTTGAGCGTGAGCCCCGAAGGGCAGCTGCTCTCGGACTATTCCTATATTGAAGGGTCAAACAGCATCCCGCTCTATCTTGAACCGGGCGATGAATTTATGGCGATTACGGGCATGGCCGAAACAGGTTTTTCAGAGAAAAAATATAATGATCCAAACGACCCACGCGCCTTTATCACCTATGATAATTGGGTGATGGCCCTGCCGCTTAATCCCCCCCATACGGACTCGTGCGCGAGCCAAGATAACCGAAGATTAGATGACCTGCCGCCATAAAATATGCGCGGCACTGCGTAGGCATTCAACACTCCCGTATTCAATACTCTTGCCGCACCCCTTGGGGCCTGCGCCGCAGTGAGATCATGAACAGGTTCTTACGAAGACATGGTGTTTCGGCTCTGGACAATTCAGAACAAAAACAGTAAAAAATAGGCATGACTTCTCTTTCCTCATCCGATCCGACTTCAATTTCCGGCCCCAATATTCTTGAGAAAATATGTGCGGATAAATGGATTCACATTCGTCGCAATCAACATCTGATTCCCGAAGTCGTGCATCAGCAGCGGGGGCGCTTGCAACACCCGCCCCGCGGGTTTTGTAATGCAATTCGCGCGAAAAAACGCCTGATGCAGCCATCCATCATTGCAGAGGTTAAAAAAGCATCGCCCAGCAAAGGTATTATTCGGGCTGATTTTGACCCGGTTCAGATCGCACGGGCCTATCAGAGCGCAGGGGCGGCGTGCATTTCGGTGCTGACCGATCAGCCTTATTTTAAGGGAACGGACGAAGATTTGGAAATTGTGCGCGAAGTCACGCATATTCCTTTGCTGCGGAAAGATTTCATTCTCTCCCGCTATCAGATTATCGAAAGCCGTGCCCTCGGTGCCGATTGCATTCTGTTGATTGCGGCGGCGTTAAAAGATGCGGAATTGCATGAATTTTATAATTACGCCTGTGATCTTGGCATGGATGTATTGATCGAGGTGCATGATGAAGCGGAGCTGGATCGAGCCTTGATGCTTGACCCGATGATGATTGGGGTTAATGCGCGCAATCTGAAAACGCTAGAGGTGTCCCTCACCACAAGTTTTGAGTTGGTGGAGAAAATCCCGCCCCATATTTTGCGCGTGGCGGAGAGCGGTATTCATAATTATGATCAGCTCTCGGCACTGCACACGAGCGGCTTTGACGCCTTTCTCATCGGGGAAAGTTTTATGCGGGATGCAGATATTTTTGCGTCTGTGAAAAAAATACTTGGCGAATCATAAAAAATGATGTAAACATTTAAAGAACATGTTTGATATTGATGTGAACAAAACAGATATTCTTTAAAAACCAAGGATTTTTCCATGAATGGACTGATTTCTCTCTCTTTAAAATTATTTCTCTTAATGTTCTTTTTGACCCTCAGTTGCTTTACGCTGGCGCATGCAAAATCTGAGTCAAAAGCCGACGACATGACAAGTGAATATTCATATAATCGCCCTTCATCTGATCGTCCTTTCTCGCCTTCACTTTTTCTTCCAACATAATGTTTAAGAGGCCTTATCATGCTCACTAAAAAACAACGAGAATTGCTAGTGTACATTCATGAGCAGCTAAAAAAGGATGGGGTGGCACCATCCTTTGAAGAAATGAAGGACGCTTTGGATTTGAAATCAAAATCCGGGATTCACCGACTGATTACCTCTTTGGTGGAGCGCGGATATTTACAACGTTTGCCGAACCGGGCGCGGGCGATTGATGTTGTGCGGTTGCCCGATGATAAAATTTTGGCCCTAAGGGAACAAAGCTCGGGCCCGGCTATTTCCATGGGAACCACAACGGCGGGGAATTATTTGCATGATTTGATTTCTCTGCCGCTCGCGGGGAAAATTGCCGCCGGCACCCCGATTGAAGCCATTCAAAATGATACGGATTTTATCTCTATCCCCTCCTCTATGGTGGGTAAGGGAGAGCATTATGCCTTGTTGATTGAGGGCGATTCCATGATTGATGCCGGAATTCACCATGGGGACACGGTGATCGTCCGCAAAACGGGTCAGGCGCGGGATGGCCAAATTGTGGTGGCCTTAGTGGATGGGCATGAAGCCACACTCAAAACCTTACAGCATAAGAATGGCAACGTTGTGTTGCGGGCCGAAAATCCGGCCTATGAGCCACGTGTCCTGACTCCTGATCGTGTAACGGTTCAGGGTGTGTTGACGTCATTGCTGCGGTCTTATCATTAGAAGTTTGCTGGCAATCACTGAAATCCTGAAAATGGTCTAAAAAACCTCCGTCAAATACGTCATTCCAAGCGCGGGTCATTACCCCGCGGCTTGTATTTTGGGCTTTCCAAGGTCGATTTTGAGGTGCAGGTCCTTAAGTTGTTGATCGCTGACGGTGCTGGGGGACCCCATCATTTGATCTTCGTAGGCACCGTTCATCACAAAGGCATAAACTTCGCGTAAGTTCGGCTCATCGGCCAAAATCATCACCATACGGTCAATCCCAAAGGCGCAACCGCCATGGGGCGGAGCCCCAAAACGGAAGGCGTTCAGCATGCCAGAGAATTTATGTTCCAACGCAGCGCGGTCATAACCGGCGATGGCAAAGGCACGTTCCATAATGTCCGGGCGGTGGTTACGGATAGCCCCGGAACATAATTCAAACCCGTTACAGACGCAATCGTATTGATATGCCTTGATATCCAACGGATTTTGGCTATTGAGGGCAGCCATCCCCCCTTGCGGCATCGAAAACGGGTTGTGGGCAAAGTCAATCGCGCCGGTTTTTTCATTCTGTTCATACATCGGGAAATCGACAATCCAGCAGAAACGAAGCTGGCCTTTTGCGCGAAGGCCCATATCATCACAAATTTTATCACGGGCTTTGCCGGCCATACTGGCAGCTTTGACTGGTTTATCACAAATGAAAAACACCGCATCGCCGTTTTCAAGGCTCGCCAAGCGGTTGAGTTCGGCTTGGGCGGCTGCGGACACAAATTTGGCAATCGGCCCTTTGCCCTCATCATTGTCCAGCAAAATATAGCCTAGTCCCGCGGCCCCTTCGCCACGCGCCCAATCATTGAGCTTATCAAAGAAACTACGGGGACGGTCGGCCACCTTGGGCGCACGAATGGCCCGCACCACACCGCCCGCCGCAATCACGGATTTAAAGGCGTTAAAGGTAACATCGTCGCGTTGGAACACCGCCGTCACATCGCAAATTTCCAGCGGATTGCGCAAATCCGGTTTATCCGACCCATACCGCAACATGGCATCATCCCATGTCAAATGCGGCCACGGAGTGGCGGACACTGTGCGTTCCTCGCCCGTCCAATCGGCAAATTCGGTAAACATGCCGCCGATGACCTGTTCCATGGTTTTGAAAATATCCTCTTGAGTGATAAAGGACATTTCCATATCAAGTTGATAAAACTCCGCCAAACGGTCGGCGCGGCCATCTTCGTCACGGAAACAAGGGGCGATCTGGAAATAACGATCAAAACCCGAAACCATCAAAAGCTGTTTAAATTGTTGCGGCGCCTGGGGCAGGGCATAAAATTTCCCGGCATGAAGGCGAGAGGGAACCAGATAATCGCGCGCGCCTTCGGGGCTGGAGGCCGTGAGAATCGGCGTGTTGAACTCTTGAAACCCCTGATCCCACATGCGGCGGCGCAATGAGGCAATCATATTATTGCGCAACCGTACACGGCTGTGCATTCCCGCGCGACGCAAATCAAGATAGCGATATTTTAACCGCAGATCCTCACCAGTTTGGTCAGGTTCAGCAACCTGAAACGGAATCACATCGGCGGCGGATTGAATGGTCAATTTATTAACATAAACCTCAATGTCGCCGGTGGGGAGTTTGGCATTGGCGGTACCTTCGGCCCGTGGTTTCACCTCTCCTTCAACCGTAATCACCGACTCAACGCGCAATTTTTCCATTTGCGCCCGTGCGGGGGAGTCCATATCCACAACGCATTGCGTTAAGCCATATGTATCACGCAGATCAATAAATAATACGCCGCCATGGTCGCGAATGCGGTGCACCCACCCCGACAAGGTCACGGTTTGGGACCGGTTTTCAAGGCGCAGCGCGCCGCAATGATGGGTGCGGTAGGGATTGGTCATGATCGAATTTCCTGTTGTTTTGAGCCATCCTTATAGCTGTTTTGTGATCATTTTTCCAGAGTATTTTTTACCAAATACAACGTGACATACCTCATCATCTCTGAAGAGCTGGGATGAGGAAGAATTGAATTGGTGTGTTACTTTTTGATGGCATCGGGGTGTAGTCCCGTTTCTTTGCCGATCATGTAATAGACGGAATTGAGGTTGAGCTTGCCCCCCGTGCCATAATTTTTGACGTGATGCGCCATCGCGGCATCCATCATAATGATGGATTTATCAGGCTGATTGCGTTTGCGCATGTGGGTTTCCGTAGCGTTGACAATAATCTCTATGGCTTCATCAGATACAGTGATTTTATGATGTTGTTCATACCCGGCCTTTAGATTATTCATAATTTGAATGGTTTGCGGTACATTCGGAATGCTCAAAAATACTTTTTGAAACCGCCGGTCCATCGCCGGGTCAATCGCCACATAAGTTCGGAATTCATCCAATGTTGTGGCCCCGATAATATGAAGGTCGCCAACGGTTAGGTAGGGTTTCATGACCTCCGACAATCCCTTATAGGCACTCCCCTCACAAGACGGCATGACCTGATGCATTTCATCGATAAACAGCACGACCTTGGGGTAGGACGGATCATGATACCGCTCGGCAATGCCCTTACAAATCGGCAGAAACCGTCCCTGAAACTCTGCCGGGCCCATCGTGCCCGCCGACATCGCCGCCAAATCAAGCTCTAAAATTCGGGCGTCTTTCAGGTAATCGGGGACTTCGCCCGCCACAATTTTTTGCGCCAAACCGGCACATAACGCGGTTTTCCCCACCCCGGCAGGGGCTAGCAATGCAGCGTTTTTACGCCCCTTTTGCAGCAAGATTAACACGACCTGATCAATTTCTTCATCGCGCCCGGTGATCGGGTCAAAACGCCCCAGCCGCGCCCATTCGGTAAAGTCGCGGCAATATTTATGGATGAGCTCTTCTAATTCTTCATCCGGAATTTTAAATCGTAGAGCAGAAGGTGCGGCGGCCATAGGTTTCAAGAGTCTTTAAATACAGATATTGGTTGTAAATCCTGTTATTTTAATAGGCAAAATATTAAGATTTAGTATAAGGTACTTCTAAAAACCCTATAGGATTTCCGCCTCCGTGTATCCTTGAATATATAAGAGGGCAGTGAGGTCACTGAAACATACGAGATTGGCGGTATGTTCGGCCACGATTGGTTTGGGGTGGTAACCGATGCCAAGGCCGCTCTTTGCTGCTTCTTGAATCATGGGTAGGTCATTGGCCCCATCGCCGACGGCCAGCAGATCACTCCCCCGTAACCCCAAGCGATTCTGATAGGATTTTAAAAATTCCAACTTGGCCCCTTTGTCTAATATATGCCCCGCTACTTCGCCGGTCAGGATGCCGTTTTCAATAGCAAATTCATTGCCGTGATGGGCGTTAAATCCGCATATTTGGGCTATTTTTTCGGTAAAAAACGTGAATCCTCCTGATACTAATATCGCCGTTGAACCGTGATGAGTCATGGTGCGCACCAGGGCCCGCGCCCCTTCGGAGATTTTCATGCGTGCATAGGTTTCCCCCAACAACGCGGTTGCGGTCCCCGCCAATAATGCCACCCGCGCCCGCAGAGCCGCTTCAAAATCTATTTCCCCCCGCATGGCTTGATGGGTGATTACGGAAATTTGCTCACCGATCCCGGCAAGCTCGGCCAGGTCATCCAGCGTTTCCCCTTCTACAATCGTGGCGTCCATATCGGCGATCAGGAGCTTTTTACGCCGATCAGCAGCAGGCACGATCAAGACATCGATTTTAAAATCATGAAAAATGGGGCGGATATTTTTAATGAAAAATTCGGTATCTATAGAATTTACGTAAATCTGCGCGGCGCGTCCGCGACTTAACCATTCAATATTTTGCGTGCTCACAATGCCCAAAGTCGCATGATGAGTTTGGAGTTGGTTTAGCCCGTTTTCAATCACTTGCGGCTCTAGCCAAGGCGCACAAAAAACCATATAATGATCGGGGAATGGTTGGGTGTGTGCGCTCGTGAGACTCAAATCCTTCATCATTCTCAAATCCGTTATCATGCGATTCTTCAGGGGCCCCGCGGGGGCAAAAAATTAATGTCTCATCATACTCACGCAAATCACCGAAATCAATCTTTGTTCAGGAAGTCTGTCGTAGGGGAAACCTTGATCAAAAATCCCCGTTCATCGGGCAATGTTCTGGTTCTGATTTTGCTTGCGATTCTGTTATTCGCGGCCCTTGGCTATGCCGTATCAAATTCTATCCAAAATAGTGGGTCGGGGACGGCGGAAAGCGAAAAAAGCAAGGTTACATCCGCTGATTTACAACAATTCCCCAGTATTATCGCCCAAGCCATCACGCGCCTAACGATTTCAAAAAATCTGACGCTCGAGGATCTTAGTTTCGCGCATGACGGCTCTGTCGCCTATGGCACTTTTGGCACGCAACCAACGCAGGAAGTGTTTAACCCTCAGGGTGGCGCGGTTCCCTATCAATTGCCTTCGGCAGGTTTGAATGACGGGAGTGAATGGATTTTCAACGGCGCGCTGGAGCTGGAGGACATGGGCACCACGGTGGGAGATGCGACCTCCAGCGATTTGTTGGCACTTCTTCCGGGTGTGTCGTTGGCGAGTTGCCGCATGATCAATAGCGGCGGGAATATTAACGCCCTTACCACGCCGCCCTCACTGACCTTGGCGGGGGAGAATACCCCGTTTACGGGCAGTTTTACCTATGCGGATACAATCAGCGATGCGGTACTCAACGGGCGCACATCGGGATGTTATTTTTCCACGGCGCTGAATAAGTATGTTTATGTTCATGTATTGGCATCGCGCTAATTTATTGTCTGGGAATAGACTCTTCTGCAAAAGTTCAGAGTGCGGATGAGAACCGAAAAGAGAGACTGAGGAGTGTAAAAATGGCAGAAAATCTCAATACCGACTCTTTTGAGTCTATGGATGTTCAATTGCCGCGTCATGAAGATTTGGCGTTGAAGGATGTTCTGACGCATTTACTCACGCGGTTGGAATGGGATGAGCAGCGGGAGGATCGGGTACGGGCGCGTGCTGCGCAATTGATCACCCAAATTCGTGCAATGCCCGCAAATCATGGCGAGGTAGAAAATTTTCTTAAATCCTATGGGCTCAACTCTCCTGAAGGGCGGGCACTCTTAACACTCTCAGAGTCATTATTGCGCATTCCGGATGCGCTAACTCAGGATGCACTGATCGAAGAAAAGCTATCCGTATCCGATTGGAAAGGGGTGGGGGGTGAGAATTTTTTCATGAAATCGGCCGGGGTAGGGCTGGGGATTGCGAAATCAGTTTTGGGAATGGGGGGATTGGCCGGCGGAATTTTAAATAGTTTGGGCAAGCCGGTCATTCGCAAGGCCATGAAGGAATCGGTGCGCCGCATGGGCGGGCAGTTTGTGATTGGTGAACAGATTGACTCAGCACTTAAAAATGCGGCAGCCCTTGCGAAAGACGGCCTGGTTTGTTGTTCCTTTGATATGCTGGGGGAAGGCGCACGCAGCCATGACGATGCCCGAAAATATTTTGAATCCTATAAAACAGCATTGATGAAAATTGGCGAACGCCAAGGGGCGCAAGCACCGATCACACATCGTCACAGTATTTCGGTGAAATTATCGGCCCTACATCCGCGCTATGATTGGGCGCATGCCGATCTTTGCTTGCCCCCAATGGTGGAGAAATTGCTTGAGTTGATGACGCTCGCCGCAACTTATAACATTGCCCTCACCGTAGATGCGGAAGAATCTGAGCGGTTGGAGCTCTCACTCACCATTATGCTGCAGGCCCTCGCGCAATGCCCGCACAAAAATTGGCATGGGTTTGGATTGGCGGTTCAGGCCTATGACCGCCGCTGTCTGAATGTGCTGGAAACCATTGTGCAGCACGCGCATCAATCGGGACGGAAAATTCAAATTCGGTTGGTTAAGGGTGCCTATTGGGATGGGGAAATCAAGCGTGCGCAAATGGCGGGATGGTCTGATTATGCCGTGTTTCAACGCAAAAGCCAGACTGATTTATCTTACCTGACCGCGGCGCAATTCATGCTCAAAAACCGCGATGTGATTTATCCGATGTTTGCCACGCATAATGCCTATACGGCGGCAGCAATTCTTGATTTTGTTGCGCAACAAAACTTTGACCCCGACTCTTTTGAATTTCAACGACTCTATGGTATGGGTGCGGCTTTAGGTGATCTTTTAACCGCACAAGAGCATTGCCGTATGCGACTTTACGCGCCGGTGGGGGCGTATGAGGATTTATTGCCCTATCTTGTGCGGCGAATGTTGGAAAATGGAGCCAATGCATCATTCGTGGCGCATTTGCGCGATGACCATATTTCGATTGATCGTTTAACCATGTCCCCCGTTGCCAAGGTGCGTGGTGAGAGTACCCCAGAGCCCCTGCCGCGTCCGGCGCTTTTGTTAAAATCCCAAGGCGATATGCGGCCAAACTCCGCCGGAATTGATCTCTCCCGCACCCGCACGCGGAATGAGTTTTTTACGCAGTTGGATGCGGCAAAAACTGAGATGGCGCAAGACTATTCGGCACCAAATTCTTCTTCTGGTTCTGAGGAAAATACCGCACAGAATGCAATAGCCGAATCATCTGCGGCATTAGTGGCTGAGGCCCAGAAAAACTTCACGCACTGGAACGGATTGGGGGCAAACGCCCGCGTGGATATCCTTGACCGGGCCGCTGATTTGATCGAAGCTGACCGCGCCGCATTGACGATTTTGCTGCAGCAGGAGGGCAAGAAAACTTTATCCGATGCACTCGCCGAAATTCGTGAAGCGGTGGATTTTTTGCGTTATTATGCGGCGCAGGGGCGTGTGGTTTTTGCCCCGAAAAATCTTCCTGGACCGACGGGAGAGCGCAATCAGCTTGAGTTCACAGGTCGCGGCGTGTTTGTATGTATCAGCCCGTGGAATTTCCCGTTGGCGATTTTTATCGGGCAAGTTGCGGCTTCGTTGATGGCGGGAAATTCCGTTTTGGCCAAACCTGCGGAGCAAACACCGCATATCGCCGCGCGGGCCGTCAAATGGCTGCATGAGGCAGGCGTGCCGCGCAATAACCTGATCCTGATTCAAGGGGATGGGGAGGTAGGGGCGAAACTTGTCTCGTCCACGCAAATCTCCGGTGTCGCCTTTACCGGATCGAATGAGGCTGCATGGCAGATTGCACGGAGTTTGAGTGATCAAGCGCATAAAAATGCTGCAGCTTTACCGGTTTTTATTGCGGAAACCGGCGGCCAAAATGCCATGATTGTGGATAGTACCGCCCTGCCCGAACAGGTGGTTGATGATGTGATTTTGTCAAGTTTCGGTTCTGCGGGCCAGCGATGCTCGGCCCTGCGCGTGCTCTACCTTCAGGACGATACGGCGGACCATATCATTACTTTGCTGCGCGGGGCGATGGAAACCTTAGTCGTGGGACCGGCGGAGCAACTGGCCACAGATGTCGCGGAGGTGATTGACCAACAGGCCGCGCAGAAATTATTGGATCATATCGCCAAGCTTGACCGGACCGCCAAAAAAATCGCGGGTGGGCGGGTGAGTCTTCATGGCTGCTACATTGCCCCTTGTGCCTATGAAATTTCATCAATTCGGGAGTTAGAGGGTGAAGTCTTTGGGCCCGTCCTTCATGTGATCCGATATTCCGCAGCCGGGCCTGATGGAGGGCTCAACCGAGTGATTGAGGAGATTAACAGCACCGGTTATGGTCTCACCTTTGGCATTCATTCACGGTTGCAATCGCGCATTGATCATGTGTGCGCATGTGTGCGGGCAGGAAACATTTATGTGAATAGGTCGATGATCGGCGCAGTGGTTGGCGTGCAGCCTTTTGGCGGTATGGGGTTGTCGGGGACGGGTCCAAAGGCCGGCGGACCGCATTACCTGACCCGCTTTGCCACCGAACTCACCGTGTCCAACAACATTGTGGCAAGCGGCGGAAATGTGGATTTGGTGTCTCAAGAATTGGAATAGGCAGGAAAACAAGCGAGAGGATAATAAGTAAAAATCTGCGACATTTCGTCCGTCTGTGCGGATAGGGCAAAAAACCTTTCCCAGACTTTGTAAAAAGTTGTATAGTGTCCATCGCGTTAATGAAACGCGCAATCTGATCCGAATTAATTTTTCCGCTTTATGAGGCTAAAATGAACATGAGAACGAATATTGCGTTGGCTGCCGTACTCTGTGCCGGGATTGTGGCATGGCTGTGTGGCTTTGTTTCAAGGCAACTGGTTAGCCCGACGATGCTATCGCATGAAGCGGTTAAAATTGAAGTTGCGGAAAAATCTGCAACCCCGGCGGCAAGCGCGGCAGATGGTAGTGCGGGCGGTGCAGCTGCGGCGGCAGCTCCCGCCGGGCCTGAACCAATTTTGGCGATGATTGAAAAAGCCGATCCGGCCAAGGGAGCAAAAATTGCCAAAGCCTGTGCCGCGTGTCATACATTTGACAAGGGTGGCAAAAATGGGGTTGGTCCCAATTTGTATGGAATTGTTGGCCGCAAAAAACAATCGCATGAGGGATTTGCTTATTCCGGCAAACTCACAGCCAATGGCAGCGATGTTTGGACCTACAAAGAAATTGGGCATTTTATTTATAAACCCAAAGATTATGCCCCGGGTACCAAAATGACTTATGCCGGATTAAAAAAACCGGATGACCGTGCCGCTGTGCTGGCTTATTTGCGCACCTTGGCTGACAGCCCGGCGGCTCTTCCTTCTGCCGCAGATATTGCAGCCGAAACAGCAAAATAATTTTCTTTTAAAGTCTGTTTATTATTGCCCCCCATGAGTTCTGAACTTGAGTTTTAAGCTTGAGTGTTGAGCTTGCGGGAAGTTTTCAAGAAATTTGGCAGAATAGTGATAATGGATAAAAAAGGGCCGCGTTATGCGGCCCCGGAATTTATTCAGTTTATAGGAAATATTAAGCGGCTTTGGTCAAGTCATGGGCCGAATATTTAACCGCATCCAGGGCTGTCGCCGCCGAATTCACGGTTGCTGCAATTCGCAGCGCGCATTGAATTTGCTCAGCTGATAACCCGCCTTCGCGCAATTGCGCTTCGTGGGCATCCAAACACATGCCGCAACCATTAATCGCCGATACCGCAAATGACCATAATTCAAAATCAATCTTATCAATGCCATGGCCCGCAATTACGGTCATGCGCAATTTGGCCGAAAGATTTTGATATTCCTTATTGCTCATCAAATGGATGCTGCGATAATAGACATTATTCATGGCCATGATGGTGGCGGAGGCTTGAGCCGCCTTGAATTCAGCTTCGCTCAGTTGAGCCATCGCATCCGACTCAATCCCCTCAATCAATTCAGGCTGCCGCGTGGTCAGGGCACAGGCCAGAAAACACCCCCATAATTGCTGCGGAGTTAAACTCTCCTCCGCCGCTAAATTAGACAGGTTCAGCTTAATATCCTTGGCATAATCAGGCAAAGCCGCCTTAATTTCTTCCAATGCCGACATGGTTAGGCCACCTTTTTCAGGTCGATATTATCGCCGCCCACCGGACGGTTACAAGGGCAAAGATCGTCGGTTTGCAGAGCATCCAAAATCCGCAAAATTTCTTTTGGATTGCGCCCAACATTGAGGTTGTTGACCGATACGTGTTGGATCACATTATGCGGATCAACGATATAGGTTGCGCGATACGCGACACCAGAATCCTCACGCACGCCTAAACCGTCAATCAGTGAGCCGTTGGTGTCGGCAAATTGCCATTGATTCAGTTGGGCAAGGTCTTTGTGTTCACGCCGCCAAGCCAATTTGCAAAATTCATTGTCACAGCTGCCGCCCATCACAACACAGTCACGATCCGCAAATTCGCCTTCTAACTTAGCAAATTCAACGATTTCAGTTGGACAAACAAAGGTAAAATCTTTCGGATAAAAATAGAAGATTTTCCATTTTCCGGGGAAGCTTTGTTCGGTGATCTTTTCGAACGCGGATTCGCCATTTTCCTCATGTTTCATAAATTTGGGTTTTACACCCACAACCTCAAATTCTGGCATATGGTCGCCTACTCCAAGCATTTTAATCTCCTTTATAAAAATATTTAAACATCGAACTCTCATTTAAAACATAAATTGATAGATTCATATTTCAAATTGCACCGAACAAGGTGGGACGGATCATCTCCGAAGGCTTATTCGGGGCTTCAGGACATCTATTAAAAAAGATCCACTTTTTCAAAAAAATGTCTATAATCGTGGTACTGTGCGCTTTTTCCATCTAAAAATCCAGAAAAAAATCATGCTCTTCGTGGTACTATATATTTCAAAAATTATAAATTTTAATCTTATTTTAATTCAAATTTCTGATGATGAGCCGTACGAGTATATTACGAGTATGTAGAGTATAGCCGAGGCCCCCAAATGTCCAATTCCCGCGATCCCCGCAATAATTCCGAAATTCTTCCTATGCTGCCTGTTCCGGATAATCAAAAAGAACCGCAGGATGTGAATGATGATTTTATCAACATCGAGTTAGATGGAGATGATGAGCATGCATCCGGGAAGGATGAGGTTTCGCAAGACACGGCCCACGATGAAGATTTTTCTTCCAAGGATCATTATGGTGATGAGTATGGGTCATTTGATGATATCACGGATTCTGAAAGTGAGGAGCGAGATTCATACGGATTCAAAAATCAAAACACAGATCTGGACAACATAGACGAGGAGGGAATTTTCGCAGATCCCAACCAAGAAAAGGCCCAGAAAAAAGTGGGGACTTCGATGGGCATCGCATCGTTGGTGATCATCATCATTTTTGGCGGGCTGATCGGATATTCCTATTATTCCGCTCCGCAAATTTTCAATCAATTCCCGGATAAATTTTCAATCAATGAATTGATGCGCAGTTTTGGCATTGGTGCGGCAAACGAAGTTGGAATTCCCCACAAGGAATCCAATACCGCAAAAATATCAGAGCCAAAGGTGCAAACGATTGTTGTTGAGTCTCCGGATACCACGAAGAGTTTGACAACAAATACGCATACTCAGTCGGTTCAGTCTTCTGATCTTCCTCCTCAACCAAAGCCTATTGCGGCGGAAACACCGCAAGAGCTTGCGGTGACTAAACCCAATAATTCGCAAGACACGAATTCTCAAGACGCAGCACCAGTTGTAAAAGATTGTAAGCGCGACTTGATGGGGGGGGTAAATGCAGAGGCTAAGGATCAGACTACCGCCCCCAGTAAGGATCAGAAATTGGTGCAAGAAACCAATACAAAAATCTTTCATCCTAAAACACAAGGAGGTGATGTTAGCAAGGTTATCAATGATTTGGGCGATGATAAAGGGGAAGAGACCAAGAAAAATGCACTATCGTCTTCCTCAGACTCAACAGTGACCAAGAACATCGGGAGCTCTAAGGACTCCAACGCCTCCTCGCACACCGTTAGTTCCGCGCTCACTGCTTCTCGTTATTCTCCGTTTGATGAGTTGGAGAAAGATGAAGAGGAAAATAAAATTTATGATTCTCCACCGGGGGATTTATTGGCGAAAATGCCAGCCCCCTCTCTTAATCCTCAGCGCGGCACCAATAATAGTATTATTGTGGTTCAAAAGGCGGGCGAAGCCAAGGCGCAAACAAATAATCAGGTTAAGCAGGATGAAAAAAATTATTCAGATGCCACAAAAGTATTGATTGAGGCCACAAATCTTGATCGCCAATTGGTAGCAGGAGGCCGCGCCGTCAAATTGGGCATGTATGATGCCGCCGCCAAAATTTACGATGATTTATATCGTAAAAATCCTCGCGACGTTGGCATACTCATGGGGCGTGCTGTTTTGTTCCAAAAGACCGGAGAGAGGGCACAAGCAATCGAGTCTTATGAAGCAGTCTTGGATATTGCTCCTGACAACACTGAGGCCATCATCAATCTTGCAGGGCTTATTCGCAAGGAGCAACCGGCGGTGGCACTTGAGAAACTGCTGAATTTACGCGAAAAATACCCAAATAATGTCGCGATTGCGGCGCAATTGGGCGTGACCTATGCCGATGCCGGGAATTTGGTGGATGCCTATAAATATCTTGATTTGGCTGCGAGTTTAGAGCCGCGCAACCCGCTCCATTATTTCAATCAAGCCGTTGTGGCGGACCGTGCGGGGGATAAGGATAAAGCGATTGGTCTCTATGAAAAGGCACTCGAGATTGATGCCATATATGGAAGCGGGCGGGCCATTCCGCGGGATCAGATTTATGATCGACTCTCAAATTTACGATCATAATTTTGTGTTTTTTATAGCTTGATGATGGATTTTTTTTCATTACCGATTTTTTATTATGTTGACCCGGTTTATCGGGCGATGGTCTGGGTTTTTGTTGCCATGCTCGGGGCGGCACTGGGAAGTTTTTCATCGGCGATTGCCTATCGCACCCTCCGTGGCCGTAGTTGGATTATAGGAGAAGCGGATTGTCAAGGTGGGCGTGTGGCGCGCTCCACATGCCCCAATTGCCACCATATTTTGGGGATATTCGATTTGATTCCCATATTTTCGTGGGTTTTTCTGGGCGGGAAATGCCGATATTGCCGCCTGAATGTCCCCATGCGCTACCCGATTTTAGAGGCGGTGTCAGCCGCCATATTTTTAGGGTTTTTTATGGGTAAAGGGGATCAAATTCCGTTAATTTATACGGGTATTTTTGCCCTTGCACTGCCTTTTTTAATGGCATTTATCGGGGCTATATTGGAAAAAAAATGGGAGCTTCCAAAAATTCTCTATCTTTACGGCCTGTTTTCAGCCATGATCATGGTTAGAATAATTATATTTTCTTGACCCTAGTTTTCTAACTCTGATCGCTTATCATGCTTTTGAAAAAAATACATACCTGTCTTTGGCAAAGCGTAGTACCTCGTAAACCATTGACCAATTATGCGCGTGGAGTCTGGGCCGAGCGTTATGCCGCGCTTTATTTGTTTTTCAAGGGATTTCGTATTTTGGCAACACGGTTTAAGACGCCTGTCGGTGAGATTGACCTGATTGCGGTGAGGAACAATGTCATGGTGTTTGTTGAGGTGAAATCTCGCACGTCTCTTGATTCCGCCCGCGCGGCGATTGCTGAACGCTCGCAATATCGCATTTCACGCGCTGCGCAATATTTTTTATCCAAAAACCATTGCCCTGCGGCGTATAAAAATTATACTCTCAGATTTGATGTGATTGCCTTGTCAAAATGGAAATTGGTCCATATTCCCAACGCATGGATGATTGCATCATAAAATTCTTAAATCTTGTTACAAAATTCATATCCAATTTATACGAAGGTCGCATGATGAAAATGGATTCACTCCTTAAAAATAAGAAACTAAATTTCTTTTTCCTTGGGCTTGCGAGCCTCGTTACTCTGACGTTTTCGGCCTGTGCTCCTGTGGGAATTGCCACCGGTGTGGGGGCTGCGGTGGGGATTGCATCGGCCAAGGAAGGTGGACTCAATGCTGCCGTCACCGATGAACAAATCCGGATGACGATTAAGGATCTGTGGTTCAAAAAAGATCTTGATATTTTTGCTAAGCTGAATTTAACGGTGAATCAGGGACGTGTCCTGATTACCGGTGTGATTCAAAAACCTGAAGACCGGGTGGAGGCTGTGAGGCTCGCGTGGCAGGCCAAAGGCGTTAAACAGGTTATTAATGAAATTCGCGTGGGTCCGATGGGCGGCGTGGATAGCTATGCCAAAGATAGCTGGATCACCGGGCAATTGCGAACCAGATTAACATTTGAAAAATACGTGCAATCTATCAACTATTCCATTGAAACCGTTCGCGGCACTGTGTACCTGATGGGGGTAGCACAAGATCAACGTGAATTAGACCGGGTGATTAATATTGCCCGCAAGATTCAGGGGGTGAAAGAGGTGATTAGCTATGTCAAGCTGTTGGGGGAACCGGTGCGCAATGATGCCGGGACCACCACATCGCGCACTCAAAATCCTTCTGCTCCGACACAGATGGTTCAGCCTTCTTATGATTCCTATAACGATGGGGGAATGGGTGAGTTTAATACGGCCCCTAACTCCTCTTCTAATGCCCCCTATGGTAGTACCCCCTCCGGCAACAATCCCGGCAGTGTTCAGTCTGAAGTTTTACCGCCGTGAGATGAGCGCAGATCATAACATCTTTCAAGAGCTGAAAAGCTACGGTCAAAAAAGCGATGCTGACATGCCGCTTTTTGCCACTGCGCTCGCGCTGGCGCATCTCGCCCATCCGGGGCGC
>JBDHTT010000013.1:0-22757 GCA_039808785.1 Alphaproteobacteria bacterium | reverse complement strand
GCAGATGCGGCACCGCTTGAAAAATCGCCATTCCCGCCGGAAAACCGAGAGGCGGCGTCCCCCCCATGGCCCTGCAATTGCGCAATCATGCGTTCCACGGGGCCGCCGGGAACGAACTGAATCACCACAAAACTAACCAGCAAAATCCCGAAAATAGTCGGGATAATCAACGCCAAACGCCTTAAAATATAAGTCAACATAAAGGCTATTCAACCATATTTGCCCGCGTAATCATAGATGGATTCGTTCAGATTTTTAGGACCTGTTCATGAATAAAATGATAATATCCTATTCCATTCCAAATATAGTTCACCGTTAAGGCACAATTAACCTTAGGCGCGTAGAGTATGTAATCCTTACTGAGTTTTTTTATCCAAAATTCAAACACTTACCAATTGAGGATTTCTATGTCTGACGCCAAAAACACCGAAACTGCCGGGAAAACTTTTACCCTTAGCAACGATCAAACCGGAGAGAAGTGGGTTCTCCCCGTTGTTTCAGGGACTTTGGGGCCGGACACGATTGATATCAGGTCATTGTACGAGGATACAGGTGTTTTTACGCTCGACCCGAGTTTTACCTCCACCGCCAGCTGTAAATCGCGAATTACCTTTATTGACGGGGATAAGGGCGTTTTGCTTCACCGTGGGTATAACATCAAGGATTTGGCAGAAAAAAGCAATTTTGTTGAGGTTGCCTACCTCTTGCTTTACGGCGACTTGCCGAACAAAAAACAATTCGAAGAATTCCGAAAAAATGTGACCTACCACACGATGGTGCACGAACAATTGCAATTTTTCTTTCGTGGGTTCCGGCGCGATGCCCACCCAATGGCAGTAATGTGCGGCGTGGTTGGCGCGCTGGCTGCGTTCTATCACGACTCGCTTGATATTTCCGACCCGCAACAACGTGAAATCTCGGCGCATCGCTTGATTGCAAAGCTCCCGACCCTTGCTGCTATGGCGTTTAAATACTCAATCGGGCAACCTTTTGTGTATCCGCGCAATGATTTGGGATTTGCCGAAAACTTCCTCCATATGTGCTTTGCGGTACCGGCGGAACCATACAAGGTGTCCCCCGTGATTGCCGATGCCATGGATAAAATCCTGATTTTGCATGCTGATCATGAGCAAAATGCCTCAACCTCCACCGTACGTCTCGCAGGATCGTCCCAGGCCAATCCGTTTGCCTGTATTGCTGCGGGGATTGCCTCACTTTGGGGGCCTGCGCATGGCGGTGCTAACCAGGCCGTGCTGGAAATGCTTCAAGAGATCGGGAATAAAGACCGCATTCCGGAGTTTATTCAGGGGGTCAAGGATAAGAAATATCGCTTGATGGGCTTTGGCCACCGCGTCTATAAAAACTTTGACCCGCGCGCCACCGTGATGAAGGAGGCCTGTGATAAAGTCCTGGCTGAACTTGGAATCAAAGATCCGCTGCTGGAAATCGCGATGGAGATGGAGCGCATTGCCCTGTCCGACCCTTACTTTGTCGAACGCAAATTATATCCGAATGTGGATTTCTACTCGGGCATTATTCTCAAGGCGATGGGTTTCCCCATCTCTATGTTCACCGTGCTCTTTGCCATGGCGCGTACCGTGGGTTGGGTATCGCAATGGAAAGAAATGATGGAAGAGCCCAGCAACCGCATCGGCCGCCCACGCCAGCTTTACACCGGCGCACCGGATAGGGATTACGTGCCCGTGGATAAACGCTAAGAATAGGACCGTAATTTATTTTAGCCACGAATGATCACGAATAAACACGAACATAATGAGCTTCATGCACTTTTATTCAGGCACAGAGTATATTCGTGAGCATTTGTGAAAATTCGTAGCTGAAAAGTCATAGGCTCAATAGCTTTGAACGCAAGGAGCCTGTTCGTGATGCGGTAGAAATCGTGAACAGGTTCTAACAATTTCGCTATTACTAAGCAGCATTTTTCTTGCAATGAGGGGCGCAGTTTTGCGGACAAGCACGCAGGATGCTCGCCCCCGCATATTTTGCCATATCGCCCAACTCTTCCTCAATGCGAATCAATTGGTTATATTTCGCAATCCGGTCTGAGCGTGACAAAGAACCGGTTTTGATTTGGCCCGCGTTGGTCGCAACTGCCAGATCAGCAATGGTTGAGTCCTCGGTTTCCCCCGAACGGTGAGAGAGAATCACACCCATGCCGGCTTTTTGTGCCATTTGAATGGCTTCCAGAGTTTCGGTCAGCGTGCCGATTTGATTAACCTTCACCAAAATCGCGTTAGCCGCTTTGCGTTCAATGCCCATCGCCAAGCGTTTCGGGTTGGTCACGAACAAATCATCACCAACCAGTTGAACCCGGTCGCCCAACACGCGGGTCAACTCAACCCAACCATCCCAATCATCTTCGGCCAAGCCATCCTCAATGGAGACAATCGGATATTTATCGCACAGTGATTGATAGTAAGCGATCATTTCAGCGGTTGAGAGGACGCGGCCCTCTCCTTCCAAATGATATTTACCGTCCTTATAAAACTCGGTTGAGGCCACATCAAGCGCGATCATAATATCTTCACCCGCTTTGTATCCCGCAGATTCTATGGATTTCATGATAAAATCCAATGCCTCTTCCGCTGATTTCACAGCCGGAGCAAAGCCGCCCTCATCCCCCACATTGGTATTCATTCCCGCTGCCGCGAGGTTTTTCTTAAGGGCATGAAAAATTTCGGCACCATAACGTACGGCCTCCGCCATTGTCGGGGCGGATACGGGCATAATCATAAATTCCTGAAAATCCACGGGGTTATCAGCATGTTTACCGCCATTGATGATATTCATGAGCGGTACAGGCAGTAAGTGCGCATGCATCCCGCCGACATAGCGATAAAGCGGTTGATCGAGTTCATTAGCCATCGCGCGGGCGCACGCCAGTGAAACCCCCAAAATGGCATTCGCGCCATATTTTGCCTTATTCTCAGTTCCATCCTCTTCAATCATCACACGATCAATGAGCGCCTGAGCCTCCGCATCCATTCCGCACACGGCGTCGTACAAATCGTTATTCACAAAATTGACGGCTTTTTCCACGCCTTTGCCGCCATATTTTTTCTTATTTTCGTCGCGGAGTTCCACCGCTTCATGCGCACCGGTCGATGCCCCCGAAGGCACAGCCGCGCGGCCAATAGAGCCGCTTTCAAGAATCACATCAACCTCAACGGTTGGATTGCCGCGGCTATCCAAAATCTGGCGGCCAATCACATCAATAATCGCAGTCATCGTTCTTTATCTCCTTATTTTGTTTATCACCTAGACCATTTTTGGTTTGGGCAGAATTAAAAAATGGTCTAAGTATTTTTTTGTCGCATTTTGTTACGATTAACCGACTTCCACTTAATCGCAAAATGCTGTAATCGTGACATATACCCTGCTGACTCACATACCGCCTTTCAGGGCAAAATGCAAGAATGCGCCAATGCAAAAAGCGGATTTTTAAACGCTTTTATCCGTTCTGATCTCGCTGAGGAAATTTTCCACAGATGCCCCAAGAGTTTCACAAAGCTGCGCAATTGTGTCAGCGTGGCTTTTTAACATTAGGGATGCCTCACCCGTTTCCTCCGCGCCATTTTGAACCTTCACAATCGCCGAGGATACCTGATCCGCCGCAACAGAAACTTCGGAAATATTGTTGGAAATTTCGGTAATCATGGCACTTTGTTCCTGGGCCGCATTTGCGGTTTGAGAGGCAACCTGATCAATATCCGCAATATTGCGAATAATTTCATTTACTGCCACAACCGCCTCTTGCGCCGCAGATTGTATTCCTGCAATTCGGTCCTCGATTTCATTGGTTTTTATCGCGGTTTCGGTCGCCAATTTCTTGACCTCTCCCGCCACCACGGCGAATCCCTTCCCTGTTTCCCCCGCACGCGCCGCCTCAATAGTCGCGTTGAGTGCCAATAGGTTTGTCTGTTTAGCAATGTCACGAATCGATGAAACCACATGGCCAATATTTTGCGCCAATTCATTTAACTGGTCCACTTTGTGCCCCGTACCCGTAGCGGTATTTGAAGCAATATTTGCTTGCTGTGCCACGTTTTCAGCTTGTGACGCAATTTGGTGCGATCCACTGCTGATTTGACTGGTGGCATGGGAAACCGATGACACATTCACACTGGTTTCCTGTGCGGCAGAGGCAACAGATTGACTGAAAATTTGGGTTTCCTGTGCAGTATTGCCCATATTTTTTGCCGCCGCTTGTAATTGCTCCGCCGCCACCGAAAGGCTCTGCAGCGCACTGCCCACCTGTCGGTCAAATTGATCCGCAAGCTTATGCATAAGCGCGCGCCGCTCTTCATTCGCCTGCTGTTTCAGGCTTTCTTGCTCGGACTGAAGGTTTTGAGCTTGTTGAGAGTTTTCTTTAAGAACGCTCACTGCATTAGCCATAATCCCGATTTCATCGCCGCGTTCCATTCCCGGCACCTCGACGGCAAAATCACCGCGCGCAATTTTATTCATTGCATTGGCCATCTCTGTAATAGGTTGGGAAATTTTACGCGACGTAAACACCGCAATCAACGCCACCAAGACCACGACACCCAAGGTGACAAAGGCGATGTATAACTGCATGCTGTGGATCGGTGCCCGAACTTCAGAGTCTTCAATTTCCGCGACCACAGCCCATTTGGTCCCCAAGAAATCCAGCGGCCCATAGGCCGCCAAAGACGGCAAACCGTGAGCATTTTTAACCTTCATATATCCGCGATTCCCGTTGAGCGCTTGCTCCACGGCTTTATTTTGAATCTTGGTTTTTAAGATTGTTGACTCTTTTTCAAACCGCGAATCGTTTCGCATGAGGTAATCTCCTCCTATAATACTGATTTCCCCGGTTTTGCCCAACCCATTGGCCGATTGCATCACTTCATTTATCCGTGAAATTGGCATTTGAAAAGCCAAGACGCCCGCGAAATGACCTTGTTCATCCCTGATTGGTTGCGCAATAAAACTCGCCGGCACATCGTGGCTGGGCGCATAGGGTTTAAAATCAAAAAACACAGGCTGTGATTGATCTGGATTTTGTTTAACAGTGCGGAAAATATTGCCCAAATCACTGTCTTTCCACTCCCCATTCAGGACATTTGTGGCAAAATCCGCCTCTTTAAAAACGGTATAAACAACATCGCCGTTCGGAGTAAATAAAAATATGTCATACAGCCCCTTTTGCTTGAGGAAATGCCGAAACCACGGATGATAATTCGCATGAAATTGCGAATATAATGATCCATCACTGGCAAAATCCAAGGCTTCTTTTTCACCCACCGGGTGCGGGTTTTTTTCAATATAGAATGTTTGTAAATTCTTGGTTGGATCCGAAGTGGCGCGTATTTCGTCCCAACCGGTTGTAAAATCGCGCAAAGCCTGTAATGTGCGGGGATTATGGGATAAAATCTCCAAATCCTCTTGAATAGAGCGCAAATAGTTATTTAACTCCGATGTTCTGGCTTCTTGCAAGGCCACGAGCCTCTCTTCATTGGCCTGATCAAGCTCGATACTGGTTTTACGAACGGTAATCATCCCAACGGCAAGTGCCGAGCAAATACACAAAAAAACAATTAAAAGGGGAAGCTTTTGTGAAATTTTTATACGCGTCAGCATAGAAACCCTCATGTTCCAAATATCAATGATTTTCAAATATAATTTACAACGCAGAGATTATAATGGCTGTAGTTTTACAAGATTTTTATGGCGAATATGTGTAAAATTTGTATGAATAAGACTCTTATTCGCACGTATTTTATAATGATTTCAATATAATTTACGTGAAAATAATTTATTGAACTTTTAGGGATTATCTGATTTACACCATGCCCCTCATACGTTGGAAACTTTTGATTGAATATAAGGGTACGCGCTACGCGGGGTGGCAGCGGCAGGAGGGCGACATCCCAACCATTCAGAGTACTATTGAACATGCGATTTACAAATTTTGCGGCCAGCACTGCACGCTGCATGTTGCGGGACGTACAGATGCCGGAGTGCATGCCGAAGGCCAAGTCGCACATTTTGATCTGGATTACGGCGACCGCCCCTTGAGCGCGCATCAATTGCGCAGCGCACTCAATTTTTATTTGCATAACGAAGATATTGTGATTTTGAATGCGGAAATTGTTGCGCCAGATTTTCACGCGAGGTTTGATGCTATACGCAAAATTTATCACTATCGTATCCTAAATCGTGCGTCAGGTTCCGCCTGTTTGAGGGATTTACGGTTACATGTGCATTATGATTTGGATGTGGAATCCATGCAAAACGCTACGCACCATTTATTAGGATATCATGATTTCACCAGCTTTCGCGCGCGGGAATGTCAGGCAAAATCGCCTCTTCGTACGCTTGACCGCGCCGATGTGTTTTCACAAGATCACGGAGCGGCGGGGCGGGAAATTATTTTTAAATTTGAGGGTAAATCTTTCCTTCATCATCAGGTCCGCAACATGGTCGGGAGCTTATTATTAGTCGGGCGCGGGAAATGGGCTCCAGATAATATTAAAACTGTACTGGAAGCCAAAGACCGTACAAAATCAGGCCCCACCGCCCCACCACAGGGATTATTTCTGGTTCAAATATTTTATGATTAAAAAATAATTCCCTGCGCTCATAAATATTAACTTTTGCCAAAGGGGTTTCATATTACTATGATAGGTAACAATCAGGAATTGAACAGACATCATGTTATCGCGTCATTTAGAACAGACTTTACATCAAGCATTGGCGGCGGCGGGGCAAAGACGGCACGAATATGCAACACTGGAACATCTTTTATGGGCCTTGCTCAATGACCAAGATGCCGTAGCGGTGTTGCGAGCGTGCGGCATCCGGCTCAACGACTTGCGGGAGCAGATTGAAAATTACCTTAATGTGGACCTGAGTTACCTCGTCAACCCACATGTGGGGGAATCCAAACCCACTACGGCCTTTCAACGGGTTTTGCAGCGCGCAGCCATTCATGTTCAATCGTCAGGACGAGAAGAGGTTACAGGTGCCAATGTCCTTGTTGCCCTGTTTTCTGAGCGCGAAAGCCACGCAGTCTATTTCCTACAACAACATGACATGACGCGGTTTGATGCTGTTAATTATATCTCACATGGCATCGCCAAAGTGCCGCAACAAAATGATGATTCCCGCCCTACTCCGCGTGGCGTAGAAGAGGAAGAAAGCAGCGAAGCGCCAAGCGGCAAGGATGTTTTAAAATTATATTGCGTTGACCTCAATGAAAAAGCGCGCAACGGAAAAATTGACACCCTGATCGGTCGAGAAAAAGAAGTGGATCGCACGATCCAGATTCTCTGCCGCCGCAGCAAAAACAATCCGCTTTATGTTGGCGATCCGGGCGTAGGAAAAACCGCAATTGCCGAAGGACTGGCCAAGAAAATTGTTGACGGAGATGTGCCGGAGGTCCTCAAAGACAGCGTGATTTATTCACTGGATATGGGGGCCTTGCTGGCTGGAACGCGTTATCGCGGGGATTTTGAGGAGCGCCTGAAATCGGTGCTAAATGAGCTAAAAAATCTCGATCATGTCATACTATTCATTGATGAAATTCATACGATTGTGGGTGCCGGGTCAACTAGTGGAGGGTCAATGGATGCGTCCAACCTGCTGAAACCTTCTCTGGCCAATGGGACGTTGAAATGCATCGGCTCCACGACCTATAAGGAATATCGTTCGCATTTTGAAAAGGACCGTGCACTGGCCCGCCGTTTCCAAAAAATTGATGTGGAAGAGCCCTCAATTGATGACGCGATCCGCATTTTAAAAGGCCTTAAATCCTATTACGAAGAACATCATAAAGTCAAATACACAGCCGATGCCCTGCGCGCAGCGGTGGAGCTCTCTGCGCGCTATATGGGTGACCGTAAGTTGCCCGATAAAGCGATTGATTTGATTGATGAAGTTGGTGCAGCCCAAATGCTCCTCCCTCCTTCAAAACGCAAGAAAACTATCCATGCCAAGGATATTGAGCAAGTGGTCTCAGCCATCGCCCGTATTCCGGCCAAGGCCGTGAGCAAGGATGACCGCGAGGTCCTGACTCACCTTGAGCGCGACTTGAAAACCATGGTATTTGATCAGGATGAGGCGATTACGGCCCTAACCGACTCAATCAAAATGGCGCGCGCCGGATTGCGTGATGTAGAAAAACCAATCGGCAGCTATTTATTCTCCGGCCCTACGGGGGTTGGAAAAACTGAGGTCGCACGGCAATTGGCGCGGACACTCGGCATTGAACTCATACGCTTTGACATGTCCGAATACATGGAGCGTCATTCGGTTTCGCGCCTGATTGGTGCCCCTCCTGGCTATGTGGGATATGAGCAAGGTGGTCTGCTGACTGAAAAAATTGAACAACACCCGCATGCGGTTTTACTGCTGGATGAAATTGAAAAGGCACATCCGGATTTATTTAATCTATTGCTTCAGGTGATGGATTACGGGCGTTTGACCGATAATAACGGCAAAAATGTTGATTTTCGCAATGTGATCTTAATCATGACCACCAATGCGGGCGCGGCACAAATGGCACGTTCACCCATCGGTTTTGGTGCACTCCACCGCACAGGCGATGATGAGGAAGAAATCAAACGACTTTTTTCCCCTGAATTTCGCAATCGGCTGGATGCTATTATTCCATTTGCGCCGCTCGGCCCCAAAACCATCCTGCGAGTGGTCGATAAATTTATCATGCAGCTTGAGGCACAATTAGCCGACCGCCGCGTGACCATTACCCTGACCGACAACGCCCGCGCATATTTGGCCGAGCGCGGATACGACATCGCGATGGGTGCTCGTCCTCTGGCGCGCGTGGTACAAGACAAAATCAAAAAACCGCTAGCCGAAGAACTCCTATTCGGCAAACTTCAACAAGGTGGATGGGTGCATGTAGATTGCATAGATGATCAATTGGTATTTGACATCCAGAAAGAAACCAAGCCTGATCTTATCTCTGCACCACTCGATATAGCAGAATAGACGTGATATCATAAACAAGCCCTTAGGTTCAGGACTCAAAATCCACCATATAACAATAGAAGCGAGAGTAATTGCAGCTTTGGAGGTGTCTGATGCAAAGAGGCTCCGCGCCCTTGAGGTGGAGCACAACCAGTTGAAGAAGCTACTGGCCGAGGCGATGCTGAATAACGCGATCTTAAAGGATGTGAACTCAAAAAAGTGGTGACGCCACAGGGGCGGCGTGAAGCTGTGGCGTATATCAAAGAAACACATGGGGTATAGAATCCGATGAGCGAGGCTGTGGGGAGAGCACAAGTGCATTTGAGTTTTTGTGCGATCTTGCCGATACACGCGGACTACAGCTTTTTTGTGATGCTGAAACTACCGATTCAGAATGCTATAAATGTAACAGAGTACTATTATCTTGGTATGGGCGCCATGGTTTTCTGCGTTATGAGGGCAGTAATGCTTATACAATTGTTAGAGAACCCCAATAAATTTAGACAATGATTTTGGCACCATGGCCACGTCATCAATCTGTTTGACCGCCCGCAATCCAAAGGAATTGATCAACCAGACATGATCGCATGATTTGACCTCCTCTAGCGTGAGTGTACGTTCTTCGGCCTTTAGTTCCCGCATAACATGCGCCCGCATCATGCCGTCCATTACCCCGTCTTTCAGGCTCGGCGTATAATATCTTCCATCTGCCATCACTAAAATATTGGCACTGGACGCGCAGGTCACGTGATGGTGATGGTTGAGGAACATCACATCGTCAAAGCCATCTAATCTTGCCTCTTGTTTCGCCAGTGCTGCTAAGCCGTAACTCCCTGATTTAATGCGCGAAAGCGGATCATCCGCATTCCGACGATAGCGTGGGTGGCATAAAATTTTTACCTCCATCGCTGCCCGTGGATCAGCCGCTGTGCTATAGGTCATAAACAACGTGCCCTCCGGCGGATAGTCAAGACCGCGTGCGCCTACTCCGGCCGTCAGTTCAAGACGCAACGCCCCAAAACCGCAAGATATCTCCGGAGAACGATGAATAAGCTCCGTACAAATTTCCTCAAGTTCTTCAAGCGTGAAGCCGAGCTTGAGCCTCATAACCCGCGCATGTGCGTTAAGCCGCTGCAAATGATCACGCAACCATATGGGCCGCCCGTGATCGACTAAAATACTGGTAAATACGGACATACCCAATATAACCTTATCAAATACCGAAATCTGAAGCGGGTCATCGCTAAATTTTCCATTGATCCAGATCATTTGGTTATCCATCCGCCTAAAAGCTTTTCTATCCAACTCATCCATGTTAAAAACTTTTACCCGTTTGGGCAAGCCGCCGTAAAAGCCCACATATAAAACTACGTTCTAAAATTTTTTCAAATCAGTAAAATTTGTATAGACGCGCCATATTAAAAGTGATAATGCATCGCATTGTAGCATATCTGTTTTGCTTTTTTTGCATATTCAATCTAACGTGATGAGGACGGTACATGGCCACGACTGCGCAACAATTTAAGTTTAAGACTCCCGGCGATTTCCTTGATTTTACTAAAGAAAATGAAATCGTGTATGTTGATTTTGTTTTTGCCGATTTGCGCGGAAAACAACAACATACAACGCAACATATATCAACAGTGGATGAAGCTCTGCTCACCGAAGGGATCTATTTTGACGGGTCGTCAATTGCCGGTTGGAAAGCCATCAACGAATCTGACATGATCCTTTTGCCGGATTTGAACAAAGTGTGCAGCGATCCGTTCGCGGCGCAACCGACCGTCAAAGTTTTCTGTTATGTTTTGGAACCAAAAACACGTGAACATTACGAACGTTGCCCAAGGTCGGTCGCCAAATTTGCCGAAGATTATTTGAAAAAATCGGGCGTGGGCGATACGGCTTTCTTTGGCCCTGAGGCTGAGTTTTTCGTTTTTGATGATGTCAAATACGCCGTGCGCATGAACAAAGTTTCCTATGAAATTGATAGTGAAGAAGGGCCGTATAACACTGACCGCGTGTTGGGTGAGGGCAACCTCGCGCACCGTCCGCAGGTCAAGGGCGGATATTTCCCCGATGCGCCAATGGACACGGGCAATGATTTACGGGCTGAGATGCTCTCGATCATCGCCTCCATGGGTGTTGAAGTGGAAAAACATCACCATGAAGTCGCGCCCAGCCAGCACGAATTGGGGATTAAATTCTCGACTCTCTTGGATTGCGGCGATAATATGCAAATTTATAAATATGTTGTGCATAATGTGGCGGCTGCCTATGGCAAAACCGCAACCTTTATGCCCAAACCGATTTTTGGCGATAATGGGTCGGGCATGCATGTGCACCAATCCATTTGGAAGGGAAAAACACCGCTCTTTGCCGGCGATAAATATGCGGGGTTGTCTGAAACCGCGCTCCATTACATTGGCGGGATCATTAAACACGCCAAGGCCCTCAACGCCTTTACCAACCCCACCACCAACAGCTATAAACGCTTGGTTCCGGGGTATGAGGCACCGGTGTTGCTCGCCTATTCGTCCCGTAACCGCTCGGCATCCTGCCGTATTCCGTATTGCGGATCGCCGAAAGGCAAACGGGTTGAGGTTCGCTTCCCTGATCCTGCGGCCAATCCGTATTTGGCATATGCAGCCATGTTGATGGCCGGGCTCGATGGGGTTAAAAACAAAATTAATCCCGGCGATGCGATGGATAAAAACTTGTATGAATTGCCCAAAGATGAGCTCGCGAAAGTGCCAACCGTGTGCGGTTCGCTGCGTGATGCTTTGGACGCATTAGAGGCCGATCATGCATTTTTGCTTGAGGGCGGTGTATTCAGCAAAGACCTGATTGATAGCTTTATTGAGCTCAAAATGGAAGAAGTGCTGGAGTTTGAAACCATGCCACACCCGATTGAATATAAAAATTATTATTCATGCTAATTCTTGTGCTCAAGTAGCATTTTTTAGTAGAATAAGAATTGATTTTAAGGTACAAACCACCGAAATATCAATTTGATATATAAGGTTTCCGGCCACACCGCACGTCCGGCCGGAAATCATTTTCTTGGACTTGCACACATGAACTTGCACAGGGGTATAGCTCAGCGGTAGAGCATCGGTCTCCAAAACCGAGGGTCGAGGGTTCAAATCCTTCTGCCCCTGCCAGTTTCTTAAGAACCTGTTCATAATCTCGCTATGGCACAGGATTTTTGCGGTTTTTCGAGAACCGCATCGGATCGTACATAGATGTACGTGAGAAGCGGAAGCGCAGAAATACCGTAAAAAGCCAACGCCAGAGTAGAGATTATGAACAGGTTCTAAGATTTCAATTTATTGCGATAGAGACGCATCCGAACATAACGGGCGGAAGAAATTGCCACAAATTGCTCCTTGCTATGTGCCCGATATATTAGGCCTTCTTTAACAAACTTTTTAAGTAGTCCCATGACCCTTGAAAAATTGATGTTTCATCCACTAAACCTTCTCTCACAAAAATTTCGTGTACTTTAGGAAGGTTGCAAAAGGAAATATTTGCATAGTAATGATGATAAACATGAAGCATAAAATTTTGTGAGGGCATGATAAGGTTCTCCCACCATGGCTTAATAATCAAGGGGGTCGTTTCCTCTAAAGTTCCATTATAGATATAACGATGTTCGCAAATTCCACCCCACCGCACAATAATTTGCATGAATGTTACCAGCGGCAATATCCAATAGATTAAAACTATATCCCAACTGTTTGTATAAGTTACAAACAGTGCTATGGATAAAAAATATAGAGGCTTAACCCATTTCGGAGTTTCCCACAACCGCGGAGCAAGAACCGCAGTGTCTTTGACATTTTTTCCTTTAAAATTTTCAATGATAGTGAGCCCCACTAAATCTTTTAAAAAAATTTTTGCTAGTTGTTTATGCTCCATGGGAAATATCCAATCTTTGCCAGATTTTCTATGCAGATCAGGATCTTTTTCGGTTAAAAAATATTTATGATGTGTCAAATGAACTTTGGCGTAGTTTTTAACTGACATCATAATCAGAGGGTACCCAGCAAAAAAATCAGTTATTAAATCACCATATTTATGTTTTATACCAGTGTAGTGCGCCTGATCATGCACCATTAGCCCCAAAACATTTTGCCTAGTCGCAACAATAAAAATTGCAAAAATTGTAAAAAATATATTGTCAATATACACTGCAAGAGCAACCACTGAAATGATTACTACCCACGCTTTTATAATTGCCATTACAAAAGCCAAACTACGAGGTCCCATGAGCTGTTTAATTTCTTCAAGCGCTTGCTGTGATAAGTCTTTCCTTGTTCCCGTGACTGCTGGTTTAAGAGCATCAGAAAATGTCATGTTCAAAAAATCTTTAGACATATGTTCTCCCCTACTTTTATAGTAACATTCACGCATGGATATTCTATACGATCAATAAAAACAAAACGTTAAAAAAATTGCGCATGGTCATTTTCATAGCTCTTTACGACAAAAAAATAGGATATCTTTAACAGAGTATTATAACCAACTCAATAAACACTGGTAATATGGTTAAAGATGAGGTAAAGCGTACGAATGAGATGTTCATCAGATTTGCGGGCACGGGTAATCGCGTGCGTTAAAAGTGGCGTATCACAGCGTGAGGCTGCGCGGCGCTACAATGTGGGCCATCAAACCGTTCATCGCTGGATGAAGGCGGAAGACCCTCTTTCCTATCAAAAGCCGGGGCCGAAAGGCGCGCGCAAGATCGACACTGACGCATTGGCCGCGGATGTTGAGGCCCGGCCAGATTTGACCCACAAAGAGCGGGCAAAGCATTTCGGCGTGTCGCCGAGCTGCATCGGCTACACCATGAAAAAGCTGTGCATCAGCCGTAAAAAAAATGATGCGGTACACGCAGCGCGACACTATGAAAAGGCAAGCGTTTCAACGTAAAGAACAAAGATTTCTTGAATCACGCACCACATATCCAAATATCCCCATAGCTCAAGACGGCTATTGTGGGGGCTTACTCCATCTGTCCTGAAAGGAACATGCGAGCATAGACTCCGTTGTGGGCCATGAGTGAAGCATGAGTACCCTGCTCCACTACACGGCCTTTATCCATCACGATAATTTTATCAGCACGTTGCACAGTGCTCAGGCGGTGCGCAATCACCAATGTGGTTCGTCCTTGCTGTAGTGACTCTAATGTTTTCTGAATAGTACGCTCAGACTCATTATCAAGCGCCGAGGTTGCTTCATCCAATAACAAAATCGGTGCATTTCTGAGGATTGCGCGTGCCAAAGAAATACGTTGCCGCTGCCCACCGGAAAGCAACACTCCGTTTTCACCCACGCGTGTGTCATAGCCGTTGGGAAGAGCTGAGATAAACCCATCAGCCGCCGCCGCGCAAGCAGCCTCACGAATATCGTCCAAGTGAACCTCATGCGGCAACCCATAGGCGATGTTTGACGCAATCGTCCCGTCAAAGATCGTAATATCCTGCGACACCAAAGCCATGTGCGCACGCAATGATGACAACGTGACATCGCACAGATCAATATCGTTGATCAGAATCTGCCCCCCTTGCGGGTCGTAGAACCTTAAGATCAAGGACATCAGGGTGGTTTTCCCTCCACCCGAAGCCCCGACCAATGCCGTCATTTGATTGGGCTTGATATCAATCGTAATATGGTTAAGGGCTAAAGACGCGATCCCCCCCTCCTTATCACTCAAATCTACAGCCCCTTCTGCTATTTGTCCCTCAGAAAAATGGGATAATAAGGGATCGTTTTTGTCGAATTGATTAGAAGCGGCATAAGAAAACGTTACATCGCGGAAACTGATGGTCGGATTTTGAGCATTGAGAGGGTGCGCGTTGGGCCGGTCCGTGATGCTTGGTCGAATGGTCATCATATCTTCAACCCGCTCTGCGGCCCCCAGCCCAACCTGCAGTGTACTGTTGAGCTTGGCCAGCCTTTTCATCGGCTCATAAGCTAACGAAAAAGCCGCGATAAAAGACATAAGCCCCCCCGGTGTCAGCTCACCATGTGCGATTCGATATCCACCATATACAATCACGCCAAAGACCACCGCGCCCACCAATATTTCATTAATGGGGGTTGAGAGATTGCTGATCCTCGCCGCCTTAATGTTGAGCTGCCGAACACTATTAACGGCATCACCTGCGCGCTTGCGCTCAAAATCCTGCATTCCATAAGCTTGCACTTGCCTGATCCCTTGGAAAATCTGCGTCAGAATCACCATCAAATAGGCCGTTTCCCCTTGAATCGTTTTGGATACTTTCCGCAGCCTTCGACCCAAAACCGCCACCAATCCCGATGCAAAAGGAAAAATAGTGAAGGTCACAAGCGAAAGCCGCCAATCCTGCATAATCATAACGGCTACCAAAAAAATCAGCGTAAGCAAATTGCTGCCGATTCCTGTCAAAGTCTCAGTTACAGCCGCACGCATCACATTCACATCATTGGTGACGCGGGACACCAATTGCCCGCTGGGATGACGATGAAAAAACCCCAAATCCAGAGTCATAAAATGCGAAAACACATCGCGTTGAATATCGCCTACGATGGATTGCGAAATTTTGCTCATCTTAATCGTGTGGATATAAGTTGCAATCCCGCGCAGCGCAAAGGACAGAAAGATCAACCCCGCCAACGGCACAATGACCGATGCAGGCTCTTTATTATGCTGAACGCCGATCATAGCTTTGTCCAACACTGGTTGCAACAGCTTGGCAAAGGATGCGGTCGCGGCCGCCGCCACCACCATAAATACCAGGGCAACCGCCAATTGCCCCCAATATGGTTTCATATATTTTTGGATGAGGGGCTTTAAAATCTCAAAAGCCGAGCGGCGATGTGTCGCCTTTTGATTTGGATTTTTTGTGCTCATCGCCCCTATCGCCAGTCAAATTTTTAAAAATGAATAGCCTTGCCATAGGCCGAAAGAACAGACTCGTGCATCATTTCAGACAAGGTCGGATGTGGGAAAACAGTGTGCATCAGCTCAAGCTCCGTGGTCTCCAACGTCATGCCAATGGCAAAGCCTTGAATCATTTCGGTGACCTCGGCGCCGATCATATGAGCCCCGAGCAAGGCGCCGGTTTTGGCATCAAAAATCGTTTTCACCAATCCCTCGGGTTCACCCAAGGCAATCGCCTTTCCGTTGCCGATAAAGGGGAAACGCCCAACTTTAACTTCATATCCCGCTTCCTTAGCTTTGGCCTCGGTTAAGCCAATGGAGGCCACCTGCGGATGGGCGTAGGTACACCCTGGAATCTCGTCCTTCTTGAGCGGATGAACATCCTTCAGTCCCGCGATTTTCTCCACGCAAATAATCCCCTCATGCGATGCCTTATGCGCGAGCCAAGGGGCCCCCGCGATATCGCCGATCGCATAAATACCCTTTTCATCGGTTTCGCTATATGGGCTCGTGACGATACGCCCTTTATCAGTTTTGATTTTGGTGTTATTGATCCCGATATCCTCAATGTTTGCGACAATTCCTACGGCTGAAATCACGCGGTCAACTGTAATTTTCTCAGTCTTGCCGCCAATTTCAACATGGCACGTTACTTGATCTTTGGCTTTATCCAACTTAACCACTTTGGCATTCGTTAAAATTTTCATGCCTTGTTTTTCAAAAGTTTTGCGCGCAAGTGTCGAGATTTCTTCATCTTCCACCGGCATAATGCGCTCCATGACCTCGACCACCGTCACTTCGGTTCCCAAAGTGCGATAGAATGACGCAAACTCAATCCCAATTGCTCCCGATCCCACCACCAGCAAGGATTTGGGCATCATATCGGGTACCATCGCTTCACGATATGTCCACACCAATTGCCCGTCAGGCTCCAACCCCGGCAACACCCGCGCGCGTGCGCCCGTCGCCAAAATAATATGCTTGGCCGCAAGTATTTGTTTTTTGCCGTCCTTGGTTTCAACCTCAACCTTTCCCTGCCCCTTTAACCGGCCATAGGCATCAAACACCGTGACCTTGTTTTTCTTGAGCAAATGACCGATCCCGCTCGAGAGTTGTTTGGACACGCTGCGCGACCGTTCAACAATTTTCTTCAAGTCAAAGCCTGGCTTCTCACACGTCAATCCATATTCACCCGCATGTGTCATCATGTGAAAAACTTCCGCCGAACGCAATAACGCCTTAGTGGGGATACATCCCCAATTCAAACATATTCCGCCCAAATGATTCGCCTCAACAATCGCGGTTTTCATGCCTAGTTGCGCCGCGCGTATGGCCGCGACATATCCCCCCGGCCCCGCGCCGATAACGATTACATCAAAATTTTGTTCAGTCATTTTTCAGTCCTGTTATCACTAACTTTTATATCTTAAAATATGCCTTAATATGTGGTGCAAATTATTGCAAAAATACCCAACTGGCAAGGGCCTAAATCATTATGATTAGGCGCGATTACCTCCCCGGTGCAATCTGGCGCGCGGGATTAATCGGGTTACCGTTAAGTCGCAGCTCGTAATAAAGTCGCCCGGCATAATCTGGCAATCTCCCCAATGGTTCCCCCGCCTCCACCGATTGGCCTACAAACGCATCAATTTTGCCCAATCCTGCGACTAAGGAATGGTAGTGATTTTTATGTTCCATCAAAATGATAGTGCCATATTTTTTAAACGGTCCGGCATAGCGCACCACACCGCCAAATGGCGCCACCACCACCGATGATGGGCGCGAAACAATCGTAATTCCTTGGGAAATTGCGCCGATTTCATCGCTTTCACCATACCGAATTTTGACCATACCCTGCACGGGGAGCCGCCCCGTTCCCATTGGCCCGATGGGGGTGAGTGCAGCCTGCGTGCTTAATTTTGGCCGCATCGGTGCCTCCGCAACCATCGGTTCTTCCTGCGCTAAATCACCCTCTTGCGCACCTTGTATGGCCTGTTTTTTGGCCTGTTCCCTTGCTTGGCGTTGCCTTGCGCGTGTCTTTGCTTCCTCTAATGCTTTTTGCTCTTGCAATCGTTGCGCAGCCAAGGCTTGCTGCTCCAACTCCCGATTGCGCGCATCCACTTTTTTGATCAATTCATCAATATTATTTGCGGATTTTGAGAGCTCCGCAATCGATTGTTCACGCTTTGCCATTTCCGCCCGCGCGGATTTGAGGGTTTTTTCATGGGTTTTCATCAACGCATCCAACTTCGCCTGATCGTCCTTGAGCTGCGCCAGCGTTTCGCTCAGCCTCTCTTGCTTGGTGGTGAGTTCAGATTCAACCCGCCCCAGATCCTCCAGATCAAGCCGCAATTTCTTGCTGCGCCGATCAAGTTCAGGCAGAATCGTTGATAAAATCGTGGCGGCCTGCGCGGTTTGAAGCGGCGCATCAGGGCGCGCAATCAGGGTTTCCGGAGGTAAACGCTTAATCCGCTCCATCGCCAATAATAAATCCGCAATTGATTTTTTTTGTTTTTCCAAAGATTGCGTCAGGTTGGCTTTATCGGTCTTCAGCTGCTCTAATCTTTGTTCCAACTCATAGGATTGTTTTTCCTGCTCCTGCACTTGCTCGGCAATCGCAATAATATTTTTTTTGAGATTTTTTAGATCAGATTCCAACAAAGTCGCTTTTTGTTTTAAATCTTTTTGTTGGGCCATATTCTCTTTAATCGATTGATCAATCTGGCTGCGTTGTTCATATTTTCGCGGCGGAATGGGCGGGGACTCTTCGGCTAAGGCTTGGGGTGCGGCAAAGGCCACCCCCCCACACAACATGACAATCAAGACCGTAATGCGCAGATATCGCGGCATGAACACACCCTACCCTTTTCTTTACCCTTCGCGGTGATACGGATGGCCCGCCGCAATTTGCTGGGCGCGATAAATTTGCTCCAACAACATCACGCGCACCATAATATGCGGCCAGGTTTGTTGACCAAAACTAAGCAGCAAATTGGCGCGATTTCTAACCTCTTCAGTAAACCCCTCCGCACCACCGATCAGAAACGAAAATTTTCCTACACCACTCGATTGTATTTTTTCCAACGTTTGTGCAAAATCAAGACTGCGCAGCCCATCCCCGCGTTCATCCAACACGATAACAAAAGAATCCTCATCAAGCTTTTCTAAGATCAATCGCTGTTCATGATCCTGCTGCGCCTTGGGATCAGTATATTTACTCTCAATTTCAAACAGTCGCAGCGACCATTTGAGCCGTTTCAAATAATCCTCCTGAAGGTCAAACCACGGACCTTTTTTAACTTTTCCCACGGCGATCAAATCTATCTTGACCATTGAGATTACAGCCAACCTTTTTTCCTGAAGTAAATTTGCGGAACAATGGCACAGATTGCCATCAATGTCAGGGCGAACGGGTACCCCATGACCCAATGAAGTTCAGGCATATGCGTAAAATTCATGCCGTAAATGCTGGACACAAGCGTTGCAGGCAAAAAGAAAATCGTGAAAATTGAGAAAATTTTGATAATCAAGTTTTGCTCGACATTGATCATACCGAGTGTTGCATCCAACTGAAACGTGATCTTATCCGATAAAAAAGCCGATTGCGTAATAAGGGCCTGCGCATCTGAACTCAACATATCAATGATCGAATTTTGGGCCGGCTCATTGTGCGTATATTGTTTAAAAAAGATCAACATACGGCTGATACTATGCAGGCTCTCATTGATCTTGGAGTTGAGATCCGCGGCATTACCAAGGCTTTTCAACGTCGATTTCATCAATGAAGTTGTGTTTTTGACTTTTTTATCCAGGAAAATATCGGTCGCAAAAATCCCGTGTGAAAGCTCATCGAGCATCGTGACCACTTGTTCGGAATTATACGCGACACGTATAATCATTTCTTCAAAAAGTGCCTCAGCCAAATTTGCCGATGACTGGAATAAATAGGCTGATTTAAACAACCGCACCCCCAAATTGCGAAAGGATGTCGGGTCGATATCATGGACAGTCAATAAAAAGTCGGGGCCCAAAATAAACGTCACCGCCGCCGTATCGGGATAGGGAGTGCCCGATTTTGTAATGAGCGCCGCAGTCATATAGGCGATATTTTCTTCGGCATATAGCCTGTTCAACACATTATTTTTCCACACTTCTTTTTTGGATGGAATTTCAATGTTGTAATATTTTTGGACCATTTCCAATTCGGCCGCGGTGGGTGTGACCAGATCAACCCAGGCGACTCCGCTTGGAAAATCGCTCTCGCTCTGCGCTTCGATAAGCTCCGTCGTATTGCCGCGTCGGAAATAGATTTTGATCATGCGGCCTCAAGCTGTTGCAATGCTTGCGAGAGTTTTTTTAGGATTAACTCAGTCTCCGCACGGCGCGATCTTTGTTCATCGACGATTTCCTGTGGGGCATTGTCCATGAATTTTTGATCAGCCAATTTTTGATCTATGCGGTCAATATTGGCACTCAGCTTGTCAATTTCCTTGCGCAACCGCGCACGTTCTTTATCCAGATCAATAATCTCGGCGATCGGTAAAATGATAGTGGCTTCATCAACCACCGTTTGCAAGGATCCTTTGGGCGGAGCGGTAATTTCGGCAATGGAGTCAAGCCGCGCCATACGCAGAATAATTTCGCGATATTTTTCTACCCTGTCAAGTGTCTGCGCACTCGCATCTTTTATGCGCATTGCGATTTTAGCCGAAGCAGGTACATTCATATCGGCACGCACCGACCTGACTTCTGAAATCAGCTTGATCAGCCAATTTAATTCAGCTACGGAATCCGAGTTATAAAGCTCAGGATCATAATCTGGCCAAGCTTGTGCCATCACCAATGTTCCGGGTGCACGTTGCGCAATTTTTGCGTATAATTCCTCACTAATAAATGGCATAAAGGGATTGAGAAGGACAAGAATTTGGTCCAACACCCAACCTGTTGTCGCGCGGGTTTCGGCCTTCAGAGTTTCATCATCATTTTGATCAGACAGTAAGGGTTTGGTGAATTCCAAATACCAATCACAAAATGTGCCCCATACGAATTGATAAATCGCCAGCGCCGCATCATTAAACCGATATTCACCCATATTCTGATCAATGGATTTTTGCGTTTCCAAGACTTGTGAAATAATCCACCGGTTGACAGTCCCGCGCACGTAAGCCGGGTTAAAGCTGTCTTGCGGCAGACATCCATTCATTTCACAATACCGCGTCGCATTCCAAATTTTGGTGGCGAAATTGCGATACCCCTCAATGCGCTCATCCGAAAGACGAATATCGCGTCCCTGAGCCGCCATTGAAATCAAGCAAAAGCGTAGTGAATCGGTACCATATTTGGCAATCACATCGAGTGGATCAATCACATTGCCCTTAGATTTCGACATTTTCTGGCCCTTGGCATCGCGCACGAGAGCATGAAGATAAACCGTGTGGAACGGCACATCCTTCATAAAATGCAGCCCCATCATCATCATGCGGGCAACCCAGAAAAACAGAATATCAAAGCCGGTAATGAGCAAGGAACCGGGATAATAAGCTTTTAAATCCGCCGTTTGATCGGGCCACCCCAGCGTTGAAAACGGCCAAAGTGCGGATGAAAACCAGGTATCGAGCACATCTTCATCACGGCGTAATTTGACCCCCACGCCCGCCTGTGCCTGCGCTTCTTCCTCGGTTTCCGCCACATAGACCACACCGTCCTCGTCATACCACGCGGGGATTTGATGCCCCCACCACAACTGACGGGATATGCACCATGGTTGAATGTTATTCAGCCATTCACAATACGTGTTCTTCCAATTATCGGGTACAAATTTAGTGCGCCCGTCCTCCACTGCCCTAATCGCGGGACCCGCCAAAGTCTTGGCATCGCAATACCATTGTACAGTCAAAAACGGTTCAATCACCACATCGGACCGATCACCATAGGGCACTGTGTGCGTGATATCTTCGATTTTTTCCAGTAGGTCAAGTGCCTCTAACTCATTCAATACTTTCTTGCGTGCATCGAAACGATCAAGCCCTTGATATTCCTCCGGCACCTTATCATTCATGCGGGCGTGAATATCCATGATATTGATCATCTCAAGCCCATGACGACGCCCGATTTCAAAGTCATTAAAATCATGCGCGGGCGTCACCTTCATGGCACCGGTCCCTAATTCTGGGTCCACATATTCATCGCCAATAATTTTAATCAGCCGCCCCACCAGCGGCAACACCGCAAATTTGCCAATCAAATCCTTATATCGCTCATCATCTGGATGAACCACAACCGCCGAATCACCCAACATTGTCTCGGGCCGCGTGGTGGCGATGGTGATGAAACGCTCCTGGTCGTCTTCAATCGGGTAACGAATATACCACATATGCCCCTTAACTTCCTTGGCGACAACCTCAATGTCCGATACCGCCGTCAAGAGCTTCGGATCCCAATTCACCAAACGGTTATCACGGTAAATTAAACCCTCACGATACAGCTCCACAAACACCTTGCGCACAGCGCGATTGAGCCCTTCATCCATCGTGAAACGCTCACGACTCCAATCAAGCGAAGCCCCCAACTTGCGCAATTGCGATGTAATCGTGCCGCCTGATTGCCCCTTCCATTCCCATACTTTTTCAAGGAATGCCGCACGCCCCATTTCACGGCGTGAGGGCAGTTTTTCCGCCGCCAATTTCCGCTCCACCACCATCTGTGTGGCAATCCCCGCGTGATCAGTCCCGGGCAGCCAAAGCGCATCCCGCCCCTTCATGCGATGGTAACGCGTGACCAAATCTTGCAACGTCATCGTAAACGCATGCCCGATATGGAGCGACCCGGTCACATTGGGCGGCGGAATCATAATCGC
>JBDHTT010000012.1:0-24207 GCA_039808785.1 Alphaproteobacteria bacterium | reverse complement strand
GACCCCGCGCGCGCAGATCACGCGCGGTTGCGGCGGTGGGGCCCCGCAGATCCTCACTGGGCAAGCACACCAAAACATCGGTCGGGCATTTGCGGGGGATTGTCCCAATCGGCAAAAGATCGTTTATGCGCATAAAATCGAACAGCCGCGAAAGCCCGATGGAGAGCCCCACACCGGGCAAATGTTTGTTGATGTAACTACCCGCCAAATCTTCATATCGCCCGCCCGAACAAATAGATCCAAAGCCCGGATTTTGCAGCAATTTGGTTTCATAAACCGTGCCCGTGTAATAATCAAGTCCGCGCACGATGGACAAATCCGCCACCACAAAGCCGGGTTCAATATGGGCGAGCGCGTTCATCACGGCACCGAGTTCGGCCAACCCCTGAGCCAATATTTCATGTTTCACACCCAAATCCAGCACCATTTGCACAAAGCTGTCATCGGGTGTGCGGATTTTGGAAAATTTCAAAATCGTTGCGGTTTGGTGCGCAGATAGCCCCGCCGCCAGCAAGGATTTTTCAGTTTGATCCACACCGACTTTTTCAATTTTATCCACCGCAGTGGTGACGATTTTGGCATCCGCAATGCCCAATCCCGCACACAGTCCCGCCAGAATTTTGCGGTTGCTGATTTGCATTTCAAACGGGCCGATATCCAGTTCGCGCAAAATATCCACCATAATGGCCGCGAGTTCGCTATCAAAATGCATCGGCACAGACTCGACACCAATCACATCAATATCGCACTGATAAAACTCACGAAATCTCCCTGCCTGCGGGCGTTCGCCGCGCCATACTTTTTGCATTTGATAACGCTTAAACGGGAAATCAAGATCATTAAAATGCTGCGCAACATAACGCGCAAGCGGCACAGTTTGGTCAAAATGCAGGGCCAATCGTGCTTCCTTTGTGTCCTGATCATCCTTATGCAATCGTTCGATCACATAAATTTCTTTATCGACTTCGCCCTTAGCGCGCAGCACGCCCAGTTCCTCAACCGCCGGCGTTTCCACCGAACAAAAGCCATAGGATTCAAATACGCGGCGGATAATATCCATCCATTTTTGTTCGATCATGCGTACCTCCGGCAACCATTCGGGAAAGCCGGTCACGGGGCGCGGTTTATAAACGCCGCTTGCCGTAGAAGAGGTTGCATCACACGCAACAGAGGAAATAGCAGGAGAATTGGACATTTTAAAAAACTCATGATTAAGAAATTTTAACGGAAAATCAGAACTCCAGATTGTCTGTTTCCGCAGCGTTTTTCAAGGGCAAAATGAAATTTGCCCTTGATTTGGTTATTTAATTTTCGATTCTCTTGCCCTATTTCAAAGATCAAAGATATGCTAAACTTCCCCCATGGATCGTTTGAGTGAGAAATTATGCGCCCAGATTGCCACAATCCCCGATCACCATGTCTATGGCGTGGTGACGAAAATCCTTGGGTTGCTGGTGGAAATTGCCGGGTTTGGCCGCGATGTCACGGTGGGGGGCATGGTGCATCTTCGCCCCAATCCCCAGCGCGATATACCCTGCGAAGTGGTGGGATTTCGCGATCAACGCGCGTTGCTTTTGCCCTTTGGCCCGTTAGAGGGGATCGGGCTCGGTTGTAAAGCCTTTATCATCAACCGCCAACCGGCGATTTTTCCCACGCAACGTTGGCTGGGGCGGGTGATGAACGCCTTGGCCAAACCGCTCGATGGGCGCGGGCCGTTACCACAGGGAAGCATCGCCATCCCGCTTAAAAATGCCGCTCCATCCGCCCATGCGCGGCAAAGGGTGGGCGAAAAACTGGATTTGGGCGTGCGTGCGGTGAATAGCTTCACAACACTCTGTAAGGGGCAGCGTATGGGGATTTTCGCGGGGTCGGGCGTGGGGAAATCGGTGCTGCTGTCCATGATGGCGCGCTATACCGAAGCTGAAGTCACCGTGATCGGTCTGGTCGGTGAACGCGGCCGCGAAGTGCAGGAATTTTTAGAGGATGATTTGGGTATTGACGGCCTCGCGCGGTCAGTTGTCGTGGTGGCCACGGGGGATGAACCGGCCCTGATGCGGCGGCAGGCAGCCTATTTGACCCTCTCCATCGCAGAATATTTCCGCGCGATGGGGAAACAGGTTTTATGCCTGATGGACTCAGTGACGCGGTTTGCGATGGCGCAGCGTGAGATTGGCCTATCAGCCGGTGAACCGCCCACCACTAAGGGCTATCCCCCCACCACCTTTGGGGAACTGGCGCGGTTACTGGAGCGCGCAGGGCCGGGCATTCACGGTGAGGGCGCGATTACGGGCCTGTTTACCGTGTTGGTGGAGGGCGATGATCACAACGAGCCGATATCGGACGCGGTGCGCGGGATTGTGGACGGGCATATCGTGATGGAACGCGCCGTGGCCGACCGCGGGCGGTATCCGGCGATTAACGTCCTCAAATCCGTTTCACGTTCGCTCCCCCGCGCCTTCACCCCGCAACAAAACGCAATTTTCCGCAAATGCAAACAAATTATTTCGGCCTATGAGAATATGGCCGAACTCATCCAACTCGGTGCCTATCGCCGCGGCAGCGACCCAAAAGTCGATGAAGCCATCCTGCTCTATCCCGAAATCGAAGAGTTCTTGACGCAAAACAAAGGCGATCATTCCACCATTGACGAAGGATTCGCCCGCCTCGCCGAAATTGTGGGGTTGGAGTATGAGCCGGAATTTTAAAAACCTGTTCACGCCCTCTACTGCTGCGCTGTTTTTTTACAGAATTCATGTGCTTGCCTAGATTCAAGAAATCATATATACATTTCATCGTCGAAAAGCACTTATTTCGTCTCAAAATCTGTCGGTTATATAGTGCATTTTATTAAAAGTAGTGTCTTGTTTTTGTTTGAAATCATCATAACCGCACACCCTAGAAAATTCTGAAACTCAATCTATGTACTTCCAGTAAGTCATTTAAATTAGAACCAAAAAATTTATTTCCAAAAAGCGGAGTTTAAAATAATGAAATCAAATATCTCAAAAATCATGTTGCTTAGCCTTGCAGTTGTGAGCTTGACTGCTTGTGAGAATATGAGCAACCGCAACCAAAGAATCTTATCGGGTGCCGCCATCGGGACTGGAGTCGGGGCTGTGGCCGGCATGGCAACAGGCGGATGCGTAACCTGTGGCGCCGTGATCGGGGCCGGTGTGGGAACTGCGGCTGGCGCACTCTATAAATAGTCATCACCAATTCTTAATCATTAGCGGTTAGGAATTAAAAAGACCACATCTAACTCAAAGGGGCTTATCATGAAAACTATGTATAAATCTTTGACTATGGTTGCCGTACTCGCACTTTTGGCGGCACCTACGGCAGCAAAAGCCGAACATAGCAGTCTTGGTTTAGGGAATTACATGCCGCATTTTGACTATGTATTGCCCGATGATATCGCCGGAAAATATTACATGGAGTATGAACAGCGTGAACCCTGCCAACATTACCGCATGGTGCCGAATTCAGTCATGAACATGGCATCGTGCGTTCAATCGAAGAAAGACGGTAAAATTAAATTGCTGCCCGTAGTGGCGACGTATACGATCTATTTTGACTTTGATAAATCCAATATTCGCAAAAACCAATGGAGCGTGATTGATCAGGTCGTACGGGAAATGAATGTTTACCATCCGACTCAGGTAACCGTGGTCGGCCATACTGATACTTCAGGAAGCATGGATTACAACAGCAAATTATCAGCGCGGCGTGCGGATACAGCATCCAAAGCACTGACCTCCCGCAATATCACAAATTTCTATCTGGATGAACAGGCCATGGGTGAAGAAAACCTAGCGGTTCCAACACCCGACGGCACGCGTTTAGAGGAAAATCGCCGCGTGGTAATTCAGTTCAGGAAATAAACCACTCTGATTTTTGATAAAATCTTTTACTTTTGCTTTTGGGGGCGGTGAAACACCATGTTCACCGCCTTTTCTTTCTGCCTTATGCTGCGCGGCGGATGTTTAAAAACCCGTGATGTTCATCCCACAAATGTTTCAGGGCCTTGACCAACCGATCCGAATATTCGCGCGTATGGAGCGCGGTCGCGGTCAGGCGCATCCGCTCTGTCCCCCGCGGGACGGTTGGGTAATTGATCGGTTGAATATAGATATCATATTCGGCCAACAACCAATCGGTGATGGCCTTACAACATACCGAATCGCCGATGATGAGCGGCGTGATATGGCTCGCGCCCCGAAGGTAACTCAACCCGGCCTGATCCAACAGCGATTTTAAATAGGCGACATTGGCGCGAATGGCCGCCCGTTCCGATTGCGAAGTTTTGAGGTGATTGACGCTGGCCAATGCTCCGGCGCAAATGGCAGGCGGAAGTGCCGTGGTAAAGATAAAATTGGCGGAATAGGATCGCACAACATCCACCAAAGTTTTTGACCCGGTGATAAATCCTCCAACTAGGCCATAGGCCTTGCCGAATGTGCCTTCAATCATATCAATACGGTGGAGAAGCCCGCGTTCCTCCGCCACGCCGCCACCGCGCGGGCCATATACGCCCACCGCGTGCACCTCATCCAAATAGGTGAGGGCATGATATTTCTCCGCCAGGTCGCAAATTTCGGCGATGGGCGCGATATCCCCCTCCATTGAATAAACCGACTCAAAGGCAATAATTTTCGGGCGATTTGCGTCAACGGATTTGAGCAAACCCTCCAAATGATTCAAATCATTATGATTATAAATAAATTTTTCCGCCGCACCGGTTTTAATGCCGTGAATCATCGAGGCATGATTGAGCCGGTCCGAAAACACCGCACAATCAGGCAATAATTTTGACAATGTAGACAGCGCGCCTTCATTAGCCGTATAGCCCGAGGGGAACACTAAGGCAGATTCTTTTTGATGCAGATCCGCTAGGCTGTCCTCAAGTTCAACCACATAGGCGGTGGTGCCGGAGATATTGCGCGTGCCGCCTGCCCCTGCGCCGCTTTGGGCAATCGCCTCCGTCATCGCGTTGAGAACGGCAGGATGTTGCCCCATCCCAAGGTAATCATTGCTGCACCAAATGGTCACCGTGCGCGGCCCGCCCTTTTCAGAGTCATTTTCGGGGCGGTTTTCGGGGTAATAAAGCGCATCGGGAAATGACCCGACATGACGTTTGAGCGTGGCAAAATGGCGATATCGTCCTTCATTTTTCAACACATCAATTTTTCCGGCAAAAAATGATTGGTAATCCACTCTTATCTCCTAAAACTTGTCCTCACGGCATGTTTCCGCTCGCACCCGATGGCACCGTATCGACGACACCAGTCGGGAGGGTGCCAACGGGGTTTTCGATCTGCATATCAAAGCTTTTGATCAGTGATCCGCACACCAAATTCCACCCATCCACCAACACGAAAAACACAATCTTAAACGGCAGGGAAATGACAATCGGCGGCAACATCATCATCCCCATCGACATCAGAATGGACGATGTCACAATATCAATCACCAAAAACGGTAAAAACAGCATAAACCCGATTTCAAACGCGCGGCGCAATTCGGAAATCATAAAAGCTGGGATGACGACCTGAAGCGGGATATCGGTCGGCTTATCAAATTTTGGGCCTCCTGAGGCATCAACAAACAGCTGCAAATCCTTTTCCCGCGCGTGTTTGAACATAAAAAGCTTAAACGGTTCCGTGGCCTTGGTAAAGGCATCGACCTCATCGATCTGTTCATTCATCAACGGTTCGATTCCCTGTTTATAGGATTCCTGAAACGTTGGGGCCATGATAAAAAACGTCATAAACAGTGCCAACGAAATCATCACCGTATTGGGCGGGGATTGCTGCAAACCAATGGCAGAGCGCAAAAACGACAGCACCACAATGATTCTCGTGAAGGAGGTCATCATCATCAAAATGGATGGCGCGAGGGAGAGGACCGTGAGCAACGCCACCATCTGGATAATGCGGCCCGTGACTGTGCCATCCGTATCGCCGCCCAAATCTAGCGTGATGGATTGCGCCGCGGCCGTATGGGCGCTGAGGACATAGGCACAGCCCCCCCAAAAGAAAAGGCGAAAAGCGGATTTGGAGAGGTTTAGCGCATCGGTCATGTTATATTTCTTCGATTGTTGGGCTTGTGTCTGTGGTGCTTAAGTCTATGGCCCCTGATTGAATCGTTTTTGATCCGACCACAGTTTCGCTTGTTTGGCCCAAAATAACAAGATGTTCCTGATCATCACACCGCAAAATGACAGCCTTGCGTTTGGGGTCAAGCGCCAGTATCTCAACCACGGATAAACGCCGCCGCGATGCGGATTTCAAAAACGGCGCACCACCCATGCCCGCCTTTTTGAGCAAGAGCCACAACCCGCCCATGAGGCTCAACACCAATACCAACGCAAAAAAATATTTCGCAATATCAAAATTTTCCATTTGGGCAGATCCATAGACACGGAGGCGAGAGTTATAGAGCCCCCCGATTTAGTTTTTTATCACATTTCCCCTCCATCGCCTACAGATTAAACATGCAAAAAGGCATGAATCCACATAGTTTATGGTGCTGCTCAATAAAATGATCATTTTATTCCGTCCTGACCATATATGGGGGCTACAAAAAAAGAAAATTTTGCCCCTGTACAAGATCCCATAATTTTGCTAGCTTGGTCACCGTCATGTTTCTGCGGTGAATTATATCGCCAGTAGCTGTTAAAACGCCCACTGTGTCCTATATCCTACCCTTGAGACTAAACACTATACTAACTCTAACTTAACACTAAAAGGATGCACTATAATGGCTACCGGTACTGTAAAATGGTTCAATAAAGACAAAGGATATGGTTTTATTGTGCCTGATGATGGCGGAAAAGATGTATTTGTTCATATTTCTGCTGTTGAAAAATCAGGATTCAAAGTCTTGAACGAAGGACAACGCGTGTCGTTTGAACTCGAAAATAGCCGCGGAAAAATCGCTGCTGTGAACTTGCAGGAAGCCGCTTAAGCGGTTGGCCCTGGTATGTTTGGAAAGGGCCGATGATTTGGCCCTTTTTTTATTTAGAATTTGATCATAATCAAAATCTAAAAACCTGATCATTTTAAAAAGAAGAATTTTAAATGTCCGATTCGACTCAAAAACTTAATCAAAACCCCGGCCAAAGCCCTACCAAAAGCCCTGCCCAGAGCCACGTCCGCGTTCGTTTTGCCCCCTCCCCTACGGGCATGTTACATATCGGAAATATTCGCACGGCCCTGATTACCTGGCTGTTTGCGCGGCAAAATAACGGGTATTTTTTGCTCAGGATTGATGATACCGACACCGAACGCTCCAAGCCGGAATTTGAGGCGGGGATCTATGAAAGCCTAAGCTGGCTAGGACTTTACTGGGATGAAACCGCGCATCAAAGCAAACGTTTGGCGCGGTACAACGAGATTGTTGAAAAATTTAAACAGGATGGGCGGCTTTATGCCTGTTACGAAACCCCCGAAGAATTGGCGTTGAAGCGGAAATCACGGCTCTCACAAGGGTTGCCGCCGATTTATGACCGCTCCGCCCTCAAACTCACCGCAGAGCAAAAAGCCAAATACGAAACCGAAGGCCGCATCCCGCATTGGCGTTTCCTGATGAAGGACCAGCCGATTATCTGGCATGATTTGATTCGCGGTGACGTGCATTTTGAAGGGCGCGATATCTCTGACCCGGTTTTGATCAGGCAGGACGGCACGCCGTTGTTTAATCTCTGCTCGGCGATTGATGATGCCGATTTTGCTATCAGCCATGTGGTGCGTGGCGAAGATCACGTCTCCAACACCGCCGCACAAATCCAGATGTTTGAGGCCATGGGGGCCACACCGCCACAATTTGCGCATTTGCCGTTGCTCTCTGATGCCGAAGGGGCCAAATTATCCAAACGTTTGGGCGCACTCAGCATTATTCAATTGCGGGATGAGGTGGGGCTAGAACCGCTCTCAATCCCTTCACTTCTGGCGCGTTTGGGGACCTCTGACCCGATTGAGGCGCAATGTGATTATAATGAATTATTGAAATCTTTTGATTTTGCGAAATTTGGTCGCGGCACCCCGAAATTTGATCCTGATGATTTGCTGCGCCTTAACGCCAAGATCCTCCACCAACTGGATTTCGATCATGCCAAGATTCGTTTGGCGCAAATTGGATTGGAAGAGGTGAGCGAAGAATTCTGGCTGATCGTGCGCCCTAATCTAGAAAAAATTGCGGATATTGCGGAATGGTGGCAGGTCGCCAACGGTCCCGTGACCCCGCGAATTGCGGATGCGGAGTTTATGCGCGTTGCAACTGATCTTTTGCCGATTGAGCCTTGGACGCCGCAAACTTGGAAAGCCTGGACCGATGCCATCAAACAATCCACCAATCGTAAGGGCAAGGATTTATTTATGCCGCTGCGTCAGGCCCTCACAGGTATGGACCACGGGCCGGAACTGGGTGATCTGCTCCCTCTGATCGGTCGGACAAAGACCATCGCGCGGTTACAGGGCAAAGCGATGTGATGTGATTTTTTTTCAAGATTTTGATAATGCTCCAAAAAGAAACAGGTCCTGAGGTAACTCAAGGACCTGCCTTTCTTCTGGGGGGAGAAAGCTCGTTAAATTATAAAATTTTTTATAAAACACACTCTGAGAGTTAATATTTATCTTTTTTCTATTACCAAAAACTCTTCCCATTGTTTGAGGATCGAAGAGTATATTACCGCCGTTTGTTTATCTTATGAGATTTTTATAAACCTAACTTGTGTATATGTCAACTATTATTTTAAAAAAAACGAACTTTTTTACAATAATTTTTTCTTTTATCGCCCAACCAGTACGATCGATCTTGCGGGAATGACCCCGGGGATCGCAATTCCCGTATTGCGCGTTCCATTATATTCACGAAGCGCGAATAAATTTCCGGTTGCCGCATCTTTGATCCCAAGCATGCGGGTTTCATCGAGTCGTTTGTAGAGATCTTGGAGATAATTCTTCGGGATCTGAGGGTTAGGAGGAATGGGCGGTGACAAATAAATATACAGCATGCCCGTCGGGCCGACATAATTCATCCAATTGCCGCGTTTTGTGTATCCTTCCAAAAAAGTCAAGTTGGCATCCGGAATGCTTCCATTCGCAAAATTGGGATTGGCGCGTAAAAACCGCATCACCCCATCGCGATACATCAAAAAATCATTAGATACGGTCTCAGATGTCACAGAAGTTACCAAAGCTTGACTTTTGGGCATCTCAGTCGCCACAAATAATGTGACGATGGATAAGAAAATCATCGCAATCCATAATGGTAACATGCCCCCTCCTTTTATCTCGGCTCAGGTTCGCGACTGACGGCGCCGGCCATTAATATCGGTCAATGTTTCATTTGTATCGTTTCTAACCTGCATCAGCATGCGGTTTAATTGGAGGGTAATCTCATTCGCCACCTGATCAAAACGGCGCATTCGGATAATATTACGCACACCGCGCGTTTCTTCATCCCCCAACCATAAATGCTCAATTTTTGGCTGAGATGGGCTGCCTTCCAATTTTTGATTCATAACAGCCAACAATCCATTAGCAAGTAAACTGGATGTATCCTCTGAACTCCCCACAGCGCCGTTGGCGAGAGAATATATGCGCTCAATCGCGGTGGCAACCGAGTCGGCATGAATGGTACAAATAACTAAACGCCCATTGATCGAAGCCCGCAAAGCCTCTCCGGCTGCGTCCGCATCCCTGATCTCCCCCATAAAAATAATGTCAGGGGCATATCGCGCCGTTTTACGGCATGCCTCACCAAATCCGCCATGATCAACCCAAGTTTGATAACAAATTCCTTTGCCATGGACACCCTCGAGCGGCATTTCCGGCGGATCTTCAATTGTTATGGCCACGCCCCCGAACAATTTTAAACGCTCGGCCACAATCGCCGATGCGGTCGTGGTTTTCCCTTGACCATAGGCCCCTGAAATAACCACAAGGCCGCTTAAGTTCGGCTTTCTAAAATGATCCAAGTAACCGGAATGGATATTCAATTTACTCAGCGTTGGGACTTCACTCGGCAAGCGCCGCAGCACAAACACGGTTTCGTTTAAGCTGGTGAGAAGGGATACGCGAAACGCCATGGATTGAAAGGAAATAGCGAACTCATTTTGAGATGACTCGTCCATTTTCCTTAAACACAATTCGCGTATTTCCGCCAATTCCCGCAAGCATGATGCCGGAGGGTGAAATGGTCCGTCACTTGAAGATCCACCGGCGAACCAAATATCCTTCTCCCCAAGATAAATATCTTTAAAATCGAGGTCTTTTAAAGTGTACGCATCAGTTGTTTTCATAGCTTTAACACTTTTGTCCATTTTTATTTTGCCCAGTCTGAAGCCCATACCAGCTGTGACATCCATGCATTTTCAATATCATACTTGCTCCAATTTGAACGTCCGCTCCATCGTTATATACTCATATAGTATATTAGTGATTCCCTCGAGAGAATTAAACAAGCTATTATGGTTGTATCCACCTTTTTTATTGTGTTCGCGATTCCTGCTGTCCGGATCAAGATGTTATTTATACTCGTAACATCGTAGTGCGATCGGAAGGCAGCTTAATACTCTAACTATTTCGATATTGAAGAAAATGGAGGTTGAGCGATCCACCCAACCCCCATTGGCTTCACACTAATTGCTGCTCACAAAGGTCATTGTACCTGTGGCATTGCAACGTGCTGTGGCGTTAGCAGGAGTTGACGGCAAGTTAGCCGCAGTAGTTTGACCGCCCGGAGCCGTCACGCTCGCCCAATTCTGAGCACTAGTGAGAAGAGAAATACACGTACTCACAGGGATATTTGTCAAAGCAATTGAGAATGTCCCACCGTTAGATGTTACAGTCACAGTTCCATTCATGGAATGGGTTAATACCCCGTTGTTTGCCTTAATTGTGCTCGGAATTTTGTTAGCCGCAATTAACGTTGCATTAAGGTTTGTACCGTTAGCCCCATATGTTCCCTGTCCCATAAACAGCTGTTTAGTCGCACTCTTAATGGCGGTTATGTCCGAGACCAGTTGAGTAGAAGACTGGCTCGTGGTAGCGGATCCATAAAGAGCCAGGGCCCCGATGATAATGACGGCAATCACTGAAAGTGCTGCAATCAACTCCATCAAAGTTACCCCTGCCTCCGCTGTATGTCCATTACAGGTCCTATTAGCTTGGGTAGTGTCAGTTTTGAGTGTAGTCATGGTTTTCTCCTTTTGGTAAAAATTAAACTCAAAAATTTAGTGTGATGTTTGGATAATGGTCGCCATCTGCAATTCCATACCAATCAGCCCTCCCATCATAAAAGCCACGAATAGCCCCACAAACAACACACTAATTCCAAAGATCACTTTCATCATTGCCTGAATGCGTTCAATCCCCTCAACCATCCATTCTTTCCCAATGATGGACAGTGCATGATCAAATCCCGACAGGCGCGAATAAACAGCAATGTCATCAATAATTTCCTCATCTGGGAACCCATATCCTGACCGTGACAATGCGTCCCCCGGACTTAAACCCGATCTCATTCCCCTCAAGCAAGCCCGAATACGGTTTTTCATCCACGGAGTGGCATCCGATGACATTTGCTCAAGTGCGTTTTCAATCCGCACCCCGGCATTGATCAATGACGCAAAACTGATCAGCCAGGTGCTGCCGTTCACCAAACGGTAAATATTATAGGGTGGGTATTTATCGACATATTTACGCCAGCCCTCACTCCATCGCGGCAAAGACATAAAAAATGCAACAATCAGTCCAATAATCACAGCGATAATCACGACAATCCAGTTACGTGAGAAATCGGCAAAATTAATCATAATGCGAGCAATTCCGTACCATTTATCGTCAGAAACAACTTTGGAAAACTCCGGTATCACTTTAAAACTAAACATAATCAAAACTGAGAAAGCAATACACATCATCACTGTTGGGTAAGACAAGCCTGAAATCACGGCCGTCTTAATCTTTTTCTTGGCCTCCATAATACCGGCGGTTGCTTCCAACGCATCGCCCACTGTCCCGGATTGCTCACCGGCGGAGATCAGCATCTGTTCATCCTGATCAACCCAACCGGAAATCGCACTCGAAATTCGGCTGCCATTGCGCAAATGATCAATCCAGTGTTGGAGGGCAATCGCCACCGGATGTTTGGCCCCACCGGAGTCAACTCTACGCTTCAGCAAAGAACTCATAGCATCAATAACGGGTACGCCATTATTAAGTAGCTTGGCTAACTTAAGCCATAAACGCCGTCTCCCAGAAACATCAATTCGGAACAAAAAGCGGTTTATTTTTAGCTCTATAGAGTTCAACTGGCTGACTTCCTTATTCTCAATATTTCTTATTTCTCCGTGAGTCCAGCGTTGAGGACACCCACAATATCCTCGGCTTGGAATGGATCGACAATCCCTAAGTTAATTTTTTTAATGGCATGTTCGAGCATCGACATGACGCCCTGCTGGCGTATATAGCCTAAGGCTGCCAAGCGATCGCCATTTTTAATATGTTTCATCAATTCATTGTCCGTCATTACAGTTTCAGCCACAACGGTCCGCCCAACAGTTCCAGATCCTCGACATTGATCGCATCCATCGCCTTGAATAAAGACCCTATCCATATGTAGAACATGCATAAATCTTTTAATATCCCGTTCATCATAACGCCCCAAATTTTCAGTAAGCGGTTCCTTACAATGCGGGCAAAGCTGCTTAACCAAACGTTGGCAAATCAAACCGCCAATAACCGTTGGGTCTGTCAATAGGTCAGCATGCACACCCAAATCACGCAGACGGTCTATGATTGCTAGGGCACTATTGGCGTGAACTGTTGTCCAGACCTGGTGCCCCGTCATGGCCGCCTGAACAACCAATCGTGCCGTTGGATTATCGCGCACCTCAGATAACATGATAATATCCGGATCCAACCGCATGGCGGCCTTAATCGCTTTTTGAAACTCCTTAGAACGCGCATCTTCGGTGTCCGCGTTGGCCACTGGGGTTTGCACTGCACCAGGGATAGGGTATTCGGGTGGGTCTTCTACCGTGATAATGTGTTTACGACCTTGCGTTTCGTGAATGATCGAGCCCAACACACGTTGCAAAGTTGTTGATTTACCGGAACCCGTAGGACCGCCGATAATCATAACCCCGGTGGGCTTTTTCTTCAGATATTCTATCAGATCGCTTTGGAATTGTTCATACCCTAGTTTAACCAAGTCCAAATCACTACTGGTGTCGTTATAAAGCAACCGTAACACCATAATATAGCCATCAACCTGCGGGGACGTTGCAATACGTATCCCGTCAAGATTGGTAGGAATTTTTGATTTTTCAGAAATACGTGCATCCTGACGCGACATATGTTCAAAGGTGGAATCCGACACATCGGCCATGGCCTGATAAATCGTTGAACATAATTTTTCGCCATAATCGAAAGAATATTCCTCAACAAACTCCAAATCATTATGAACACGGAAGAATACCTGAGTTCTAAGCCGTTTACTCACACGGATATGAATATCCGAAGCCCGCAGCACCACAGCTTTTTCAAACATATTCTTGGCCGCCATCTGCATGTCGGAATGGCGTTCCTGAACTTGCTGACCCGAGTAATACCCCATGACAACAGAAAGGTCCGCATGCTGAACAGTGTGCGCAAAGCCGAGCCTGTTCAGTCGGCTAATAAATCCACGGACATGGGGGTTAAAAGCATATGACTTCGCAACAATCAAACGCCCATCATCCAAGAGCACTAACATATTTCGCATCTCATCCGAGACTTGAAATTCGCCGCCTTTTGCCGTTAGAACCTTCACTTATCTATTCCCCACAATCGCTTATCTGACGCGAATGCGTCATTGGAATAACGACTTATTATCTTAAATTTTATATGGATTTGATAAATAAAGGTTTAATGAAATCAAAAACTTGGCGCTGGTATTTGCGGAATCGGTGGGACCAGGCTTGGGGTACTTCCGCCATAGGCCCCAGAAGATGGAGATGGCGATTTAACCGACATAGAACTCCCAAATGGAAGCTTTTTCAACTGTTTGCCTTTCTGGACAGTCACAGAGTCAATTGTTATATTTTTGACGACCCAGTCCCCAACATGATCCCCCACCCTGACAATTTGAGTCCCGCCATTATCGAGATATAAAGTCGCACGCAATTTTCCATCTATGCCATCAATTTCCTTAATTCCAGGGATCGTACTTACATCCCCTGTCAAATCAAGTGCAAGGTTCCCAGTCATGGGCGCAACCGGTAGCACCGGCGGTTGGTTAGGAAGAGCAGCACTATTCCCTCCCGCTCCTACTCCCTCACCATTCTCAATCTTATCAATCTCAGAGAGTTTTGACGCGATCTTTGCTTTCATCTCTATTTCCGAAAGTCTAGCCGATAGCACAGCCACACGCGCATTAATATCAGAGATTTCTTTTGCCACGTTAGTGGTGGTCGACACATCAGTCTCTGCCGACAAGTCATCAAGACTGGCTGCAAAAACTTTATCTGACAATACTAGACTTAACATGACCATACATGTGACACTTAAAAGTAAAAATCTAATTTTTAACATATTGAACTCCTTCCACGGTCCAAACAATTTTTCCCTCTGCCCATACGGCAGTCATCACATCCACTCTAAATCCCGGATTATTCATTTCACTAATAAGCACGATGGGTAGCAAAACATTATCAGCTTTCCACTTGAGTTCAGCCCAATCCGGAGGAGGCACATCGCCTTGCTGTTCCGATGCAGGCGGGAACGCAACCTGAGATAACGATGTTGAAAAGCCTATATCATATTTATGAGCCACGCTGTGCAAATGAATTAATTTCTCTTCCATCAATCCAACGGCCTCATCCTGCCCGGTTACCAAAGAACTCAAGGGAACCGTCAGTGACGCAATAGAAGCATCTGCAGAAATTGCCGCGCCAGGTGAAACTGATTTAAGATGCTCAATCCAACCATATTTCTGTGGTCTCCAAGACACCGTCAAATTTCCACTCGCGCAATTAATGAGGGAAAGATCCCAGTTACCGGGAAATAAATTAACTTGATTTAATGCGGCCATGCACGCATTCACCATATCTATGGCAAGCGGTTTGCTTTTCCAAGGATGTTCCGGCGGCGGCGGCGGCGGGGGAATCACCCCCGTCAATTGCTCTGCTTGATCTACTTTATGATCTCTCCAATATTGATAAACATATTTTCCGCCAATGATCACTGCCATACAAACCACGGCTATGATGATATATTTTTTATTATCAGTAATAATGGCGTTAGAATCGACAGGCTTAAGCCTCCACCATTTGTGAATCTGCTTTTTCCCCTCCCCGGTAACGGGGAGAATGAAAGCAAAATCACGATCGGTGGATTGCGCGACTCTCCAAGATTCAGGGGCGACAATTAATGACCAATCCCCTAAGCTTAGATCTTCATAGAGCCTTGCTTTGGCGGTCTCTTCATCAAAAAAACACTGGTCCCCATCGGGGAGGATGACACCATCCCGTTGAATGACATAGACCCAGCCTCCATCTTCGACAGGCGAGACAAAAATAAAATCCCGCGCCCCCGACTCAAGTTCCAACGTTTTTGAAACAATTGCCGCGACAGACAGGGCTCCGGATTTCACCTCATCATCAAGAGCCGCAAGACCAACGTATTTTGTTGAGGTCTCACGCAAGACATAAAGATTCAGCGAAAGCTCTTCCGCCAAAAGCTTAATCTCTTTTTTAGCCTCGGATTGGCTATGCGCTGCCAACGGCTGCCAAAACAGACCGGAAACATACTTAATGCCGTCAATGGTGAAACAATGCTGCTTCATTCACCAGAACCCATCAACACAGGCTGAATCAAAACAACAATAATGCGCTTGGCTTCTTTTTCTGTTGCACTACCACCTAGAAGCGCGTTTCTAGGGTGCCCCACCCCCTGTCCATCGCCAGAGGTATCAAACTGCTCAAAGCCGCCAATCACCAGAGTATCACCGCTATTAATAATAACACGTTGCAAGAAATTACGCGTATCAACTTCCGGAAGTTGGATAGAAGTCCCCAACGCAGATATAGGCTTCAAGCTTTTTAAAGAAGACAAATCAACCGCATATTGCAACATTAGTTTCTTGGTGTCCAAAATATGCGGCAAGACGCTCATATTAAATCCTGTAGACACCTCCCCCGGCTCCAATGTGATTGTATCACCTGTCCCCTGCGTTCCTTTTGTTAAAGAAGAACTGGCCAAATACGCCAGTTTATTCCCTACTTGAATCGGTGCAGGCTGATTATTAATTGTCATAATCGCTGCCGAAGTGACTTGGGATACTTTGCCTTCCTCCGAAAGGGCCGTTAAGAAAACACTCGATCCATTAAAGGGGCTACCCGGAAGAACACCTATAGCTAAGCTGGCCCCGCCATCAGGTTCAGTAAATTTATTAGTGAAATCAATCCCAAGGCTTCTTCTATAAATTTCTTCCCAATTCAATCCATATTGGTCATTGGAATTTAAATCAACTGAGAGGACCTTAACATTGATCACGACTTGCCGCGACAGGGCTTCGTTTTGCTCATCAATAAATTTCGCGACACGCGCCAAAACGGTGGGTGTGTCATCCACCGTAATGGTCCCCGTGGACGGCGTGACGGTCAGCTTGCCATCTTCAGAAATCATCGTATTTAAACTATCTTCAATCCCCTTCCATACGGACAAGGAGGAAAACTCAATTTTAGAGTTATTGGCGTTGTCTGATTTACTCACAGCGGTGCTAGAGCCTCCGCTGCTGGAAGAACTATCCTCGCTTTTGCTGCCGACAGAGGATGAAAAGCTTGTATCCCCAGGCAGAGCGGTTAAGCGGAAGGTTTTGGATTTTGTTTTGAAAAAACTGATAGAATTGCGATCCCATTCCCAAAAAATATTGTACCGGGCGGCGATTAAATCCAACAAACCTGACAGACTGCCGCTAAAAATAACCGGTGCCTCACGATTGACAAGAGACACCGTAGAAAGACCGCTATTTTCACTTGTTCCGGTTGAAGTCGGAGCAGGGGCTGAGACAGGAACAGGAGAAGAGGCAGCATTTTGCGAAGATCCAGATTCCGTAGAGGACTGACTTTCAGGGTGAGCAAATGTGACTGTAGCCGGTATACCAGTCAGATAAGTTATATAGGCGGCAGCGTCACTTAAATCCTTAAAACTGCGATTAACGACCACATCGCGACTAAGCATTTGGGTCATATGCGGGTCTTGATACTCATCAACCTTACTGACCGGCAACCAAGCCTTATCGATTCTTTGAATGTTGTTCGTGGGCAATTCAGCCAATTTATCGGCGCGGCGCAAGGTTTCCATCGACCGAGTTGCCTCAATATCCGTTCTCCCGACCTTTTCATCCGCCGGTTTAAGGATGGGCGTTGTGCACCCGGTTAAAATGACAAAAGCCGCCACTGCGCAAAGTTTGTGATTCATGATCTATTTCACCTCAAGCACACGAACAACACAATTTTCGTAAATCATCATGTTGAGTTTGATATTTTCCAACAGCAGCGACTCTCTCAACGCCCCCAAATTTCCTTCAAACCCCTTATCCAAAGTCAAATTTCCTTCGGCACGATATTGCGTGGCCTCCCATGACACATCGTAGCCATGATAAGATGCCCATTGCTTCAGTTTTTCAGAAATAATATCCCCAGCCTGAATCACCAAACGGTCTCCGCGATAATTGGATGGGATATATTGATTGGTATTGGGCGCACGATAAGATGTGCATCGATCAGCAGAAGTTAGCCCATATTGCGAATAGTTCGGAGGAAGTCCATCCCGCATCTGCGTATCTTGCCCAGAGGTCGCCGAATAATCCCCCGCCCAAATGGCTGAGAGGTTTCCGGCTGAATCAACAATAGTGAGGGTTTCCGCCTGCGCAGGCATTACCCCTCCCGAACCAATTGCGACAAAAATAAAGGAAGCAACGAACGCTTGCCTAAAACGCGCAGTCACGCAGCACATCGGTACATGATAGAACATAGATAACCCCTTGATTCGGAACAAATTATATTCCTTTATTTTTTGAGTACTAGAATTCAAACATTAAAATTTGATTAATAACTAAGGATAGTTACGTAACGACAGAACAAAAATGAGATGCGCGAATCACGCGACAGAATTGTATATCATCGTAATAGATTTTTATTTTTTTGTAAAAGTAAAACTTTTGCCGGATCATCCTCGTGGAAGGCGCGCATCCCGGTGAACAAGGCAACATTGCATCAACCCAAAACCTACCATGACCATCAACATCGCCGTCCCGCCATAGGACATAAGCGCCAGAGGAATTCCCACCACTGGCAACAATCCCATCACCATACCGATATTAACCATGATATAAATTGAGAAATTCATAGTGAGGCCAAAGGTAAGGATACGACCAAAATGGTTTTTACATTGAAATGACATCCAATAGCCATAAAGAACGATAAGAGACGCAAGCCCTAATAACGCTACCCCTCCGAGAAAACCCCACTCTTCCCCCCATAATGTAAAAATAAAATCCGTGTGTTTCTCAGGGAGGAAATTTAGGTGCGACTGTGTCCCCCCCAGAAACCCTTTTCCCGACAATCCGCCAGACCCCAAGGCAATTTTTGATTGTATAATATGAAAGCCAGCCCCCAGAGGTTCGGATTCCGGGTTAAAAAACACTGTTACGCGGTCCTTTTGATAATCATGCAAAAACGGCCAAATGACAGGAACGGAAACAACTGCCAAAATAACACCCGCAGCAAAAATCCACATGGGCAGACCCGCCGCAAGCAGCACAGAAATTCCGGCCAGCATAATGGATATTCCGGTCCCCAAATCCGGCTGCTTCACCACCAACGCCACCGGGAGAGCAATGATTAATGCGGGAGCAATCAAACTTTTGATTTTTCTGATCTCAATCATATCCTTGGCATGGAAATACCGCGCCAACGCCATCAGAGTGGTGATTTTTGCCAATTCCGAAGGTTGGATTTTGATGAATCCCAAATCCAGCCATCGTTGCGCCCCCATCCCGACATGCCCGAAAATATCTACGAGCAAAAGCAGCACCAAACTCACCCCATACAAAATCCAAACCGATCGAAACACCCATTTTAAATCAATGAGAGCCAAGGCAACGAGCATTATAAGAGCCCCCAAAAACCGCGTCATCTGTGCCGAAGCCCAGGGGTCAAAATGCCCCCCCGCCGCAGAATACAACGCCGTGAAACCGATCCCGGCAAACAAGCAAATCAAAAAAACTTGGCCCCACACCAAATGTTTGAGCTTTTCCCACAGAGTCTCATCACCATGACTAATATGACTGCCAAACATAGATTGTCTCCGTTGTTCAAAATCTTACGAAGGGGGTTTCGCTTTTGGATCACGTTTTTGTATCTCCAACATGATATCATGCGCAATCGGTGCCGCCGCGATCGATCCACCCGCGCCATGATCCACCAAAACACAACAAGCATAGCGCGGGGCCTGAGTAGGAGCATAGCCAACAAACAATGCGTGATGGCGCAAATGCCATGGTAAATCCTCCTGCCGCCGCACGCCGGTCGCACGTTCGGCCTTTGAAATGCGTTTAACTTGTGATGTTCCGGTTTTTCCGCCCATCTCCATATTTTCTTCGACAATACGTGAAGCATAGGCCGTCCCCCCTTGCCGGCACACGGCTTCCAACCCGTCCATCACTGCGCGCAAATGTTTGGGGTCAATCCCAAGTCCGATATCGGAGCTACCCAAGCTCACTGAAAGCGGCTTCGGCGTTGCGCGTATCACGGCAGATGAGGCCGTCAAATCCATACTGTCCCCATCCCGCGCCGCAAGCCACGGCGTCACCTTATATCCCCCATTCACCACACGAGCAAGCATCGTCGCCAATTGCAGCGGCGTTGAGAGAACATCGCCCTGACCTATCGCGGCATTTAACGTTTCCCCCTGATGCCACACATCTTTTTTCACTTTGCGTTTCCATTTAATATCGGGGATTAATCCCCCCCGTTCTTCCCCCAGATCAAACCCGTACACATCGCCCAGACCCAATTTACGGGCCATATCGGCGATCCGGTCAATGCCAATCATTGTTGAGAGTTTGTAAAAATACGTATCGCACGAATGCGCCAGCGCCCCATTGAGATTCACCGTCCCATGTCCTCCCGATTTCCAGCAATGGAAGCGCATATTACCCAGATCATAATGGCCGGGGCAAAAAACCGTCCAGTTAGGATCAATAAAACCTGACTCCAGACCCGCCAGAGCCGTCACGATTTTAAAAGTTGATCCGGGCGGGTATTGTCCGCCCACGGCCTTATTATTGAGCGGCTGGGCCGGATCATCGCGCATTTGTTCCCAATCCGCCACCGAAATCCCACCGGAAAATGCATTCGGGTCAAAGGACGGATGTGACGCACAGGCGTAGACCTCCCCCGTATGCACATCCATCACTACAGCCGAGGCACTGCGTTCGGTGGCTAATCTCTGCTGCACAAATCGTTGATACTCTGCATCAATTGAGAGAACGAGACGATTTCCTGGTTGAGCCGGCGTGCGGTTGAGTTCCCGCACTGGACGGCCATGGACATTCACCTCCATCTCTGCCTTTCCCGCTTTGCCGCGCAACTCGAGATCATATTTCTTTTCAATCGCCGTTTTACCTACCAAGAACCCCGGCAGAGCCAGCAGCGGATCCTTGAGCTGATCAGCCTCACTCACCCGCCCAACATACCCAATAATATGCGCCGTTGAGTCCTTATAGGGGTAACTGCGCAGCTCCCCTGCCTGAACACTAATTCCCGGCAAATGCGGCATATTGAGTTCAATTCTTGATACATCTTCCCATGCCAAATTATCGCGAATTTCAATCGGCACATAGGACGGATTTTGTTTAAGTTTTTTGAGCACGCGTTGAACAATGCGCTCACTCAGTGGTAAAATTTTTTGCAAATTTTCTAAAGTTTGCGCCACATCTTCGGTTTGTTCGGGCGTCACCAATACCTGAAAATTTTGCAAATTTGTAGCCAAAGGAACGCCAAACCTATCCACAATTTGCCCGCGCGAGGGGGGCAAAATTCGAACATTAATCCGGTTATTTTCTGCCAAAGTACGATATTTTTCCCCCTCGACCAATTGCAACCAAGCCAAACGCCCGACCAAGGCCGACATGCCCAAAGCCTGAAGCCCGCCGATCATAAAGCTGCGGCGGGAGAAAAAATCAATTTTTTCCTGATCACGATCCATAATTTATGCTTATACTGTATTTTGCTGGAAATTAAATCCTCTAAACTTTATATTTTCGTCATGCCTGATCTCTTTCATCAACAATCGCCTTTGTTTCCTTCGTCACATGGAGGGGTGCGCAGCCATGAAAATACCTCTGCCCCCCACGATCGTCCGCTGGCTGATCTGCTGCGCCCGCAAAGATTGGAGGATATAGCAGGCCAGGATCATCTTTTGGGTGAACGGGGAGTCCTCACCCGTTTGATCAGGGGCAACCATTTGCCCTCTCTCATTCTATGGGGGCCTCCAGGGTGCGGGAAAACCACGATTGCACGGCTCCTTTCTGAACATTCCAACCAACATTTCGAACAAATATCCGCGATTTTTACCGGGGTGGCTGAGCTGCGCCAGGTCTTTGAGCAAGCCAAAATCCGACGACAAAACGGGGTTTCCACACTTCTTTTTGTCGATGAGATTCACCGCTTTAATAAGTCACAACAAGATGCGTTTTTGCCCGTGGTTGAAAACGGCACCATTACCCTGATCGGGGCCACCACCGAAAATCCATCCTTTGAACTCAATGCTGCCTTACTTTCCCGGATGCAGGTTCTGGTGCTCAAACGCCTGGATGATACGGCCCTGGAAAACATCCTGCAACGTGCGGAAAATTTGATGAGTCGTCCACTGCCGCTCACCGATGAGGCACGGGAATTGCTGCGCACATTGGCGGATGGCGATGGTCGCTATATACTCACGTTAGCGCAGCAAATTTTCTCATTGGTGAGCCAGAATGAAACGAATGAAAATCATCAGAATTCCAAGCTCAACGAGCAAGAATTGCTGCAGTTGATCCAACGGCGCGCGCCACTCTATGATAAGGGCGAAGATAGTCACTACAACCTAATTTCCGCCCTGCATAAGTCCGTGCGCGGATCAGACGTTCAGGCCGCGCTGTACTGGTTTTCACGCATGTTGGATGGTGGCGAAGACCCGCATTTCATCGCTCGCCGGATGGTCAGAATGGCGGTGGAGGATATTGGTTTGGCAGACCCAAACGCCCTAACCATCTGCATCAATGCGTGGCAGGCCTTTGAGCGTCTTGGCTCCCCCGAAGGCGAATTGGCACTCTCCCAAGCCTTAATTTACCTTGCAACCGCGCCGAAATCCAATGCCAACTACACGGCCTATAAATCCGCTCGCAAATTTGCTGCGCAGCATGGATCACTAATGCCGCCCAAACATATTTTGAATGCCCCCACCAAACTGATGAAAAACCAAGGATACGGCCATGATTACAAATATGATCATGACGAAGAAAATGGATTTTCTGGACAAGATTATTTCCCGGAAAATGTTGCACCGCGCCCAGAATTTTACCACCCCGTCCCGCGCGGATTTGAACGCGATATCGCCAAACGTTTGAACTATTGGGACAAATTGCGCGAGACAAAAAACACCCATCCTGAAACAGATTGAAACAGAAAGCGGAACAAAATGAATTACGATTTCACACTGGATAGCGCCTCCCTCCTGATTGGCTGCGCAATCGGGGCCGCAGCAATTTTCGCGTTTTTATGGCCGAAAATTGTGCGCGCCAAAGATATGGAGGAGAGATTAGTGCTGAGTTTTGACGCACTCGCGCAAAACTCACTGCAAAAATCCCAGGATCAATTTTTGCAATTGGCCCAGGAAAAATTGAAACAAGCGCAGATGGAGGGATCATTTGATCTGGAGCGTCGGCAAAAATCTATTGCTGACCTCGTCGACCCGATTGGGAAAAGCCTGAAAGACATGGAACAAAAAATTGAAACTTTGGGAAAGGCTGGTGCGGGGCTGGAGGGGCAGCTCAAAAGCTTTTCTGAGGATCAAAGATTCTTACGCGAACAAACACAAAATCTGGTTCATGTCCTGCGCAATCCGGCGGCACGCGGGCGGTGGGGCGAGATGCAATTGCAACGCACCTTTGAACTGATCGGCTTTGTCGAGGGGGTGCATTTCAACACACAAAAAACCGTGACGGGCGATGCCGGCACGCAAAAACCCGATTTTATTATCAACCTTCCCAATGACATTAAAATCGTGATTGATGTGAAAACGCCGCTCGATCCCTATTGGGCGATGTTGGATGATCAATCAAGTGCGCAAGAAGAACTAACCACCATCCAATTTCGGCAAAAGATTCGTGATCACCTAAAGGCCCTGTCGCAAAAATCCTACTGGCGGCAATTTGATACGCCGGAATTTGTGGTGATGTTTTTACCTTCTGAAAGTCTTTATGCGCTGGCGGTTTCGAACGATCAATCCTTGTTGGAGGAAGCAGCCCGCGCCAATATCATCCTCGCGTCCCCCACCACCATCATGGGTTTGCTGCGGGTGGTGATGTATGGGTGGCAGCAACGCAAAATCGCCGAGGAAGCCCAGAAAATCGCCACGCTTGGCTCCGACCTCTATCGCCGCATCGCAATTTTCGGGGAGCATATGGGCAAACTTGGCCGCGGATTGGGCAGTGCAGTGGATCATTATAATAAGGCCATTGGCTCGCTTGATCAAATGATCATCCCGCAATTGCGCAAATTCAAGGATTTGCAGGTTTCCACCGGCGGCAAAGATATCCCGGAAACCGCCCTGATCGACACCCCGCCGCGCAGCATTGCCTCTCCCGAACTCTTATCTTCTTCGCCTGTGTCCCAAGATAGTGCATCGGAGAGCGCAGACTATGAATCCTCAGTACAACTGCAAGACACGCCGCCATCACCCCCCAAAATTGCTGCAGCATAAGTGCAGCAAAATTAAAAATGCGGGAGAAATTCCCCCGCACTTTTTAAACCTATGTTATTAAAGTTCACTCACTAAGCTTACTCAGACTCCAACTGCTCCTTAATACGCAATTTCTCAAGCTTAAGGGCCCGTAATTGGAAGCTTGGGACCGATGGGTGCTTTTCCAACTCTTGAATTTGGTCATCAAGAGCCG
>JBDHTT010000011.1:0-24497 GCA_039808785.1 Alphaproteobacteria bacterium | reverse complement strand
TTGTGCGCATGTTGGTTACAACGGTTGTGCGCCGTTGGGGCCAGATTGATGATTTGATTAAACGGGCACTCTCAAAGCCAGATCAACCGCTCAATCCGCCGATTTTAGAGTATATTTTGCGTCTGGGTGTCGCGCAGTTGGTATTTATGAACATTCCCGATCACGCCGCAGTCAATACATCGGTGCAGTTGGCCGAAGATAGCGGTCATGTGCGGTTAAAGGGGTTTGTGAATGCCATTTTGCGCCGTGTTGCCGCCGAAGGCAAAGATTGGACGGCGCGGCAGGATATTCCGCGACTCAACACCCCCGAATGGTTGCTGAAAATCTGGATTCGCGATTTTGGGTTGCGTAATGCGCTTGAAATTTCTATGGCGAATTTGAATGAGGCCGCGCTCGATATCACCCTCAAACACCCGGACCAGCAGGAACATTGGGCGCAGACACTCTCGGCCCAACCGATGCCGGGCGGTGGGTTGCGGTTGCAAAATGCCCGTCAGGTTCATGAGCTCCCCGGGTTTCATGAGGGCATGTGGTGGGTGCAAGATTTGGCGGCGTCCCTCCCTGCGCGGCTGTTTGGTGATGATTTAACGGGGCAGCGTGTGGTGGATTTATGCGCGGCACCGGGCGGGAAAACCGCGCAATTGGCCGCGATGGGGGCTGATGTTCTGGCGGTCGATCGATCAGCCAAGCGGTTGCAACGGTTGAAAGAAAACATGAAGCGATTGCGTCTTGATGATAAAGTCACAACCGAAGTGGCCGATGCCGGCGTATTAAAGCTGCGCAGCCCCGCGCGCTTTATCCTTCTTGATGCGCCCTGTTCGGCCACCGGCACCATTCGCCGCAATCCTGATGTGATGTGGATGAAGATGGAAAGTGACCTTAGCAGCTTGATTGAGCTTCAGTCACGCTTGCTGGATCAAGCGTTGAAAATGTTAGAAATTGGCGGTGTGTTGATTTATTGCACCTGTTCCCTGCAAAAGGACGAAGGAGAGAATCAAATCGAACAATTGCTCGCCCGCGGGGCGGGGACTGCGGGGGTGGAGCGGATCCCCATTCATGCATCAGAAATCAATCATATCCCGAATGCCGTCACACCGCGCGGTGATGTACGGATTTTGCCCCAAATCTTGAATGATCAGGGCGGCATTGACGGTTTCTTTATCGCCAGATTGACCAAATTAAGCGATTGAACAAACTCAAAATCTGTTCGTGCTCCTAAAGAAAACTTCCATATTTGGTCGCAAAAGTTTATATATGAGCCATGGCATATATGGATGATCAGGACGAATCGGCTTTTGGCCATGCGTCGGCGCGCTTTGTTCAGGAGGTGCGCGACCGGGTGAGCTTGTCCCAACTCATCGGGTCCAAAATCCGCCTGACCCGCGCGGGGCGGGAATTCAAGGGGTGCTGCCCGTTTCATAATGAAAAAACCCCCTCTTTCTATGTCAATGATGACAAGCAATTTTTCCATTGTTTTGGATGCGGTGCGCATGGCGATGTGTTCGGCTTCACAATGCGTTATGAGAATTTATCTTTTTATGAAGCCCTCAAGCTATTGTCCGAGCAAGCGGGCTTAAGCCTTCCAAAATTCACCCCAACCTATGCGGGGGGAAAAGCGGGTGAAAGAGCGGGAGCTAAAGCCGGCGCGGAGTTGGATGAACGTGAACAGCGCGAACAGACACGCAAAATTTTATATGGGATTTGCGAGGATGCCTGTAAATGGTTCGAAGAGCAATTATTTGCCCCCGCCCACCGCGATGTGTTGAGTTATGTGGAACGTCGCGGATTGAGCCTTGAGACGTTGCGGAATTTCCGCATTGGATTTGCGCCGATGAATGATTCGGAACTCAAATCCTATCTTTTCTCCCGCGGCTATAGCCCATCACACTGCGTGCGGGCGGGATTGTTCAAACTATCCCAAAAAAACCAACATGAGGATGGGCGTGAAGGCGATGATGATCAAGCTGAGCCCGGTAAGCCGGAGGATATTTACGGATTTTTCCGTGACCGCGTGATGTTTCCTGTCTGCGATGATCGCGGCCGTATCATTGCCTTTGGCGGGCGGACGTTGCCCGACTCTATGCGCCCGCCGCAATCGCGCAATTTCACCCCGCCCAAATATTTGAATTCCCCTGAAACGCCGCTCTTTCACAAGGGGAAAAACCTCTATGCCGTTCAACATGCCCGCATCGCGGCAAAGGATGAACCGTTATTGGTGGTGGAAGGGTATATGGATGTGATTGCCTGTCAACAGGCGGGATTTCGCGGTGCCGTGGCTCCGCTGGGGACTGCGTTGACAGAAGATCAAATCCTCAAACTCTGGCGTATGAGCCCGCAAGAATCCAAAACACCTATTTTATGCTTTGATGGCGACCGGGCGGGATACCGCGCGGCGGAGCGTGCGGCAGAGCGTGTTATTCCCTTGCTCAAATCCTACCATTCTCTCAAATTCGCCTTTTTGCCCGGCGGGGAAGATCCCGATACGTTTATTCGCGCCCACGGGGCGGACGGGTTTCGGGCCTTGATCAAACGCGCCGTGCCGTTGGTTGATTTTTTGTGGTTCGATCTCACCAGTGGCAAAGATTTTACCACCCCCGAAAGCAAGGCGGGATTGGCGCAGCAATGTGAGGATTTGGTGGCGCGAATTCATGACCGTAACGTGCAGTTTCATTATCGCGCGGCGCTGCGCGCGCGGACCCATGCATTGTTTGAAAAATTATCCCCCAAGATGCTGCAGGCGGGTGGGGCTAAAAATACATCGAGTTTCACAGGGAGCTATGCTCCATACCGCGCGGGCGGTAGTGGGAGTGGCGGGGCAGGCGGCGCACGATCAAAATTTGGTGGAACTAAGTTCAATGGCTCCGGCTATGGCGGGGGGTATGGATCGGGCTATGGCACAGGTTTTGGCGGCTTCAGATCATCTGTGCAGACTGCACCCCTCAAGCTTCCGCGTGTGGCCGCTGCGCCGCTCGATAAAACCATTCCGCCGATTTTAATATGTATGATTGTTCATTTTCCCATGCTTTATAAACATGTGCATGAGGATTGCCACAAACTCAGCTGCGGGGCAGAGGATTTCTGCGCCTTTGTTGAAACGGTCATTGAGATTTTAGAGAAATTTGACGGCGAGTTAGAACACTCTGAACAAGTTCTGGAACATCTCAAGTCCGCAGATGCTCTGGCGTATTATCATCATTTGATCGCGCGCCCGGATATTAAAACTCATCTGGACTTCCTGACACGGAATAAGTCGGTCCATCAAGAGGGGTTCCATCACCAGGGTTTAGAGGATGTTTATGACGCATGGAAAAATTTAATGCGCCAATGGCATGCGGGGCAAATGCACCATGATGCGCTTAAAATCGGCAAGATGCTGGCCGCCCCCACGCAGGATAAAGAGGCCATGGAAAGCTTAGAGCAGAGATTTCTTGCGCTCAAACTCGCGCAATATGAAGACCAGGAAATCATCGACAAGACCGAGTCGGAGTGATCTGCCCCACCGTTCAATAATATGTAAAAATACAAGTGGTCGCAAATTTGGGTTTCATAATGATTGCGAATCACTTATAGTCATCCGTTAGTTTAAAGGATTTACGAGTCTTTTCAAGATGATACGCTGAAACGGGTTTTGAACCCTGTTTAAATTGTTTGCATGATCAGTGATTGAAATTTTATAAAGGATTAACAATTTTAGCGTAAAAGTTTAGGGCGATTTTTAAAAGCAGCCAAAGGGAATTAGTTTAAGGACAACCGATGGGACAGTAAAGTCTCACCTCGGCTTAAAATTTTACAGTTGCGGATTTTATAACAGGCATTGCGTATGGCGGCAAATAAAAAAACACCGATTTTAGAAAAAAATAAGTCCTCTGCACGAAAGACAGTTTCAAAGCCTGCCACAAAAGTGGGGACGTCTGTCGTTGGCACTTCACGCGCCAAAGCGTCGGCATCCCCGACCAAAACCACGGCACAAACAAAAAAAGCTGCGGGAAAAAAATCTCAAGTCAAAAAAGTAACCCAAGGTAAAAAATCGTCTCCTACAAATCCTACAAAATCACAGATTAAAAATAAGAGGAAGACTGCCCGCCCCCCTGCCCCCTCCAAAGCCGACACTAAAAACCCTAAAAAAAACAAGGCCGTGGTCAAAGCGGTAAAGAAAGCCGCACCTAATGCTTTAAACACACCATCAAAACGGGAGCGTGCCAAGGATGCACTGTTAAAAAAGGTTGCAACAGTGGCAAAATCCACTATAAAACCCTTGGAAAACAAAACGAAGCATTTAAGTCATTCTCACGATGCAGAGAAATCGGTAACGCATAAAAGGCAACGCACGCACTTGTCCCCATCCCGTTCATCTTCAACCAATGTAATAAATAAGTTAGAAAATATGGCCAAAACTCCTGCACCATCCCCGAAAAAAAGCGATAAAAAGGTGAATACACAAAAAAATATCGGACAGTCCCCAAAAGGAAAAGGAGCATCAGAAGAGGCGTTATCCCCCAAAACGGCATCCGCGAAAACCAAAAATTCCAAGATGGCGCAGGCCAAGATTTTGAATGCCAAAAAATCCGAGGATAAAAAGCCCCCGGCAGAATTGGCGGTCACCAGTGGCCAAAAAGGAAATTTGGAAAAAATCGTCAAACGTTTGGTTGCCAAAGGCAAAGAGCAAGGCTATGTGACCTATGACGATCTTAACAACACCCTGCCCGCCGAGGAGTTTTCTTCAGACCAGATTGAAGATGCTATGTCCGCCATTTCCGAAGCTGGCGTGCAATTGGTTGATAATGCCGATGATATTGGTGAAGAAGCCGAGCCGCAAGAAGGCAGCAACAATGATGAAGAATATGAGGGCGGCGGAAATATTTCTGATGATGATACCGGCCGTACCGATGACCCAGTGCGTATGTATTTGCGCGAAATGGGAACGGTGGAGTTGCTATCCCGCGAGGGCGAGGTAGCCATTGCCAAACGCATTGAGGCCGGACGCGAAACCATGATTGGCGGGATTTGTGAATCTCCGCTGGCAATTGAGTCTATTATCGCCTGGTATGAAGCTTTGCTTACGGGTGATATTTTGCTGCGCGAAGTGATCGACCTGGATGCCACATATGGCGGTGACGGCGGTTTCGAATCGGCTGATGCAGCGACAAGCGCAGGAACAGCGATGCCCGCTACTATCAAAGACAAGGCTGAGAAGGAAAAGATCAAGGAAAAAGCCAAAGCAAAAATTGAGGAGATTTCCCCCCCTGCCGACCAGGAGGATGAAGAAGGCGGTAGCGGTGAGGAAATGGACGAAAATTCCCTCTCGCTCGTGGCGATGGAACTGGAGCTAGCCCCCAAAGTTTACCCAATTTTTGAACAAATCAAAAGAACCTACAAAAAATTGCAGAAATCCCAGCAGGAAAAAATCGAGGCTGGGAAGAATGCATCATCCGCCACGCTCAAAAAATACAATGCGCATAAAGCGGAGATGGTGCAATTGATGAATGAAGTGCGGCTCAACACCGCGCGTATTGATCAATTAATTGAACGGCTTTACAAAATGAACCGCGACCTCGTCTCGCTGGAGGGACGCATGATGCGCCTGGCTGTTGAATGCGGCGTGAAACGTGAAGAGTTTTTGGGCAAATATGAGGACACGCTCCTCACCGGTGATATCAAATCCGCGCATAAAAAATTGGCCGGCAAAGGATGGGATAAATTCTTTGATCGCCACACCAAAGATCTCCATGCCATCCGTGATCAAATTGACGCGATTGCAGCCGAATCAGCGCTTCCTCTATTGGAATATAAACGTATTGTGTCCACTGTGCAAAAGGGTGACAAAGAATCCAACCGCGCAAAGAAAGAAATGATTGAGGCGAATTTGCGTCTGGTGATTTCCATTGCCAAAAAATATACCAATCGCGGATTGCAATTTTTGGATTTGATTCAAGAGGGCAATATCGGATTGATGAAGGCGGTGGATAAGTTTGAGTATCGCCGCGGATATAAATTTTCAACCTATGCTACGTGGTGGATCCGCCAGGCCATTACACGTTCGATCGCTGATCAGGCGCGCACGATCCGCATCCCCGTGCACATGATTGAAACTATCAATAAATTAGTGCGGACATCGCGCCAGATGATGCACGAAATCGGGCGGGAGCCAACACCAGAAGAACTGGCTGTGCGGCTTCACATGCCGCTCGATAAGGTGCGCAAAGTCCTCAAGATCGCTAAAGAACCTGTTTCACTGGAAACGCCGGTGGGGGATGAAGAGGACTCATCGCTCGGTGATTTTATCGAGGATAAAAACGCGACACTGCCGGTGGAAAGTGCCATCCAATCTAATTTACGTGAAACCACCACCCGCGTGCTGGCAACACTAACCCCGCGGGAGGAACGCGTGCTGCGCATGCGCTTTGGCATCGGCATGAACACGGATCATACTTTGGAAGAGGTCGGGCAGCAATTTAATGTGACCCGCGAACGGATCAGGCAGATCGAGGCCAAAGCCCTGCGTAAACTCAAACACCCCAGCCGCAGCCGCAAACTCCGCAGCTTTTTAGATACGTGATTCTCGAAAACAAGCTCTAGACCATTTTTCGGTTATGTAGACTCGAAAAAAATGGTCTAAGTATTTGTTTTGTCGCATTTTGTTGCGATTAACCGGCTTCCACTTAATCGCAAAATGCTCTAGGGCGTGCCCTAAGCTGTAGAGCCCATACCCTCACCATAAAAAACTCTCGTTTTAACAGCTTATTTATGAATTCATGATTAGGTGGGGAAAGAGAGTTTTATGGTTATAATAGGTTCGATATATGAGTTTGGAATGCACGGAATGGCTGATGATTTGATTGATCATAAATTACTATTTAAGACCATGCCGATTCCGCGTTTCTTGGTCCAATACGAACAGGATGGCAGTTTCAAGGTCCGTGATATTAATGCGCGGGGATTGGAATATTTTAATCGTCGTCATGAAGAAATTGTCAGCTTTCAAATCGGCCAATTGATGGACAGCGAAAATGCCCGCCATTTTGAACAGGCCTTTGAGGTTTGTGTGCGGCATAAGGTAACGGTGAGCATTCACGCCCTCCCCAGTTTTCCGGGCGGGCTGCGGGTTTACGGGTTCTGGATCAATCCGGTTTTTGATGCCGATGGGAATGTGACCTTACTCGATGTCATGGCGCAACCTGATTCAACCGATGATTCGGTTTTACAGCGCGAACGCGATGATGCGATCTCGCTTCTGACTTCGATTTTTGATGCATCAAATGTGGGCATTATCGTCACCGATCGCAACCGTCGCATAGTGCGCGTGAATGACAGTTTCGTCCGCAGCTATGGCTGGCCGCGTGAACAGGTGGTGGGAGAGGATTTTATCCTGTTGCTCAGCCCCGATGAACAAAAGGCCACGGCGGAAAATTATGACCGTTACCTCAAAAGTTTTATCCGCAGTTCGGGCGAAATGAAATTGGTCAAAAAGGACGGCAGCATCGTCAATACGCTTTTTACCACCGCCACGCTGGAGCTTTCCCAACGCCGCAGATTTCAGGTGACCACCCTCATGGATATCACCTTGCGGAAACAAATGGAGCTATCGCTGCGCGTGGCGAAGGATCAGGCCGATGCCGCCAACCAAGCCAAATCGGCGTTTCTCGCGAATATGAGTCATGAGCTGCGCACGCCGCTCAACGCCATTATCGGCTTTTCAGAAATTATGATGAACGGTACGTTTGGGCAGTTGAAAATCCCCAAATATGAAGAATATATGGTGGATATCCATTCCAGCGCGCGCCATTTGCTGGAGATTATCAACGAAGTTCTCGACATGTCGAAAATTGAGGCCGGACGTGTTGAGTTGGATGAAAATAATATTGATGTGACCGAGGTTATTGAATCGGTGGTGCGGATGATGGCCTCCCGCGCTTTTAATGCGAATGTGACCATTACCACGCAACATGATAAAAATATGCCGCTTTTGCGCGGGGATTCGCGTCTGATTCGCCAGATTTTGATCAATCTGGTTAGTAATGCCGTGAAGTTTTCTAACTCAGGCGGATCGATAAAACTCATCAGCCGCGCGCTCATGGATGGGGATTTGCAAATTGAGGTTAGCGATGACGGCATCGGCATCCCAAAGGATAAGATTTCTCACGCACTCGAACCGTTTGGCCAGATTCACGATGCCTCCGTCGTTTCGCGCGATAATGTGCCAGGAACGGGGCTGGGGTTGCCGCTGGCCAAAGCTATGGTTGAACTTCACGGCGGTACGCTGATGCTCAAATCCGATATCGGCAAGGGCACAACTGTGCTGATTACCTTTCCGCGCACGCGGGCAGTAAATTGACCGCAACATCCCATGAACGGGTTCTAAAAAAATCACGAGGTTAGTAAAAAATCTCTTAACTCAGCTGCAAAAATATGTCCGATATAGAAAAATTTGTGACTTGACGGAGTCCTTGGAATCATTCAAGATTCTTTTCTGATTTTGAAAAGGACTCAAAAATGCCAGCAAAAAAGCACCTTTATTCCGACTTATCCACAGAAAAAAAATCCAAAAAATCACCTCCAAAATCTCTTCAAAAACCGGGCAAGAAATCCGCATCGGTTACTCAAGAAGCAACTGCCCCCCTCCCCTCCCCCCCTTTAAAGCTTGATACAATTCACAAAGGGGACTGTGTTGCGATCATGAACGGCTTGCCGGCAGGGTCGATTGATATGATCTTTGCCGATCCGCCCTATAACATGCAGTTAAAGGGTGATTTGCATCGCCCCGATCAATCTTTGGTTGACGCCGTTGATGATCATTGGGACCAATTCGGCAGCTTTCGTGACTATGACGGGTTTACGCGCGAATGGTTGGGTGCAGCCCGAAGGCTGTTGAAAGATGACGGATGTTTGTGGGTCATTGGGTCCTATCACAATATTTTCCGCGTGGGCGCGGCGTTACAGGATATGGGATTTTGGATCCTCAATGACGTTGTGTGGCGCAAATCTAACCCTATGCCCAATTTTCGCGGGCGGCGTTTTACCAATGCTCATGAAACCTTAATTTGGGCGGCCAAAAGCGAAAAAAGCAAATATCGATTCAACTATGATGCCATGAAAATTATGAATGACGATGTACAAATGCGCAGCGATTGGACATTGCCGATTTGTACGGGGTCAGAGCGGTTGCGCAATGAAGACGGCGAAAAAGGTCATACAACGCAAAAGCCGGAATCATTGCTCTATCGGGTTTTGAGTGCATCCACCCAAGTCGGCGATATCGTATTGGATCCATTCTTTGGTACCGGCACCACCGGGGCGGTTGCCAAGAAATTGGGCCGGCATTTTATCGGCATTGAGCGGGAGGATGCCTATATCAAGCTCGCGAAAAAACGCCTTGCGGAGGCACAGCCTTATTCCGCCGAAGCCCTTCAGGGATTAACCGCAAAACGGGAAGAACCGCGCGTGCCGTTTGGATGGTTGATTGAACGGGGATTGATTAAGCCGGGCACGACCCTGACCGATCGCGACCACCAGATCACCGCCAAAGTCGCAGCAGACGGGAGTGTCGCCACCAGTGACGGTGCCAATCAATATCGCGGTTCAATTCATAAGGTGGGAGCAGCCATCCAAAGCGCGCCGAGCTGTAACGGTTGGACATATTGGCATTATCACGACGGCAAAAACAGCTTTCCCATTGATCGTTTGCGCCAGCGCGTGCGTGAGGAAATGAGCGCAAAGTCGACCTTGCAGTAGCGAGATCGCGAACAGGTTCTTAAACCATCAAAATGTGACGGATTGGCCGCAGCCGCAGCGCCCGGACTCATTGGGGTTGGTGATCTCTAACCTGCGATTGCCCAATTGATCCTCTATATAATCTATTTTCATCCCGAAAAATTTGAGGATATCCAGCGATGGAATAAATAATTTCGGGCACGGGTCCGGATTTTGGACTTGGTCGTGCGCCGGGATGGGATCTTGACCGGAGATAAGGCAAATATAATCATCTTGTGGATCAATATCCGCTTCGCTGATGGGCGAGAGATCATATTCGCTCCCGCCGCAGCCGCGTCCACCGCGAATGGTCAAACGCAACCCCGCATATCCGCGGGACATTGCGCATAAATGGTCACGTGCGGATGGTGTGAGCATAATTTCCGATTTTAATTCCATATTTGCCTTCTTTTGCTTTGGCAGAAAATTGTTATCATTCCATTCGATTCGCGCGATATCACGTGAACATATTGAGTTGCAGTTTAGCCGTTTCCGCCATAAAGGACGGATCCCACGTTGGGTTCCAAATAATTTCGACATCAACTTGGCCCACGCCGGAGAGCGGGAAAATCGCCGATTGCACCATACCCGGCATTTCTTGGGCCACCGGGCAACCGGGGGAAGTCAAAGTCATTTGAATGTCCACATCACTCGTATGATCCGGGGCATCGATAATTTTGACCGAATAAATCAATCCCAATTCATAAATATTTACGGGGATTTCGGGGTCATAGACCTCCCGCAACGCCTTAATAATCGCGCGCCAGAGCGGATGATCACGGTCGCCCGTCGTACGCGGCGGTTCCGCCAATTCATCGTAATCATCGCCAAAGGCATTGCGCACCATTTGTTCATCCGCCACCTGTATCATCATGATTCCCAAATTCTCTCTTTTATGCTGATATTTTTGTATCTTTACTTCTTTAAAGTAACAATTTTTGTGCCTTGATCAACCCTGCAATCAATTGGTCAATATCGTCTGAGTCATTATATAACCCGATTGAGGCCCGAATCGTATGCTCAACCCCCAAACATTGCATCAACGGTTGGCAACAATGGTGCCCCACGCGCACTGCAACGCCGTTTTGATCAAGGATCATTGCCACATCCGCCGCGGGGCATCCGTCCATGGTAAAACTCACGATGGCGGCCTTATCGGGCTGTGTGCCATAAATTTTAACGCCTTCGATTTGTTCAAGTTTTTGAGTGAGCTCATCCCGCAGGGCATGCTCATGCGCCGCGATATCGCCATAGCCGATTGAGTTGATATATTCAATGGCGGCACCCAGCGCAATAGCTTCGGCAATGGCCGGGGTGCCGGCTTCAAACCGCGCGGGCGGCGGGGCAAAGCTGACCCCATCCAGCCGTACCCTGTCAATCATATCGCCGCCACCCTGCCATGGCGGCATAGAATCCAAGATTTCATAGGGCGCATAGAGCACACCGATCCCCGTCGGTCCATATAATTTATGCCCGGTAAAGGCGTAAAAATCCGCGCCAATCTCGCGCATATTGACGGCGTTGTGCACCACAGCTTGCGACCCATCAATCAGGATTTTCACGTGCGGATGGGTGTGTTTGACCTGCGCAATCACCTCCCGCACCGGATTCACCGTCCCCAAGACATTGGAGACATGGGTCATGGCCAGCAATTTCGTCCGCGCAGTCAAAAGCTGTGGCAGAACTTCCAAATCCAGCTCACCATTCTCACGCAGGGGAATATATTTAATCTCAATCCCGATTTGGGTTTTTAAAATATGCCACGGCACGAGATTGGCGTGATGCTCCATCACGGTTAAAATCACTTCATCGCCCGCCTGTAAATATTGGTGGCCCCAGCTTTGCGCGACGAGGTTAATGGCTTCGGTGCTGTTGCGCGTGAAGATAATGGAGCGCGCATCGCCCGCGCCGATAAAGTCGGCGATTTTCACCCGTGCAGCCTCAAAATCCGCCGTTTGTCGTTGCGAAAATTCATACAACCCGCGATGAATATTGGCGTAGTGCGCACAATAGGCGTTTTGCAGGGCATTGAGCACGGAATAGGGTTTTTGCGCACTTGCCCCGCTATCCAAAAACGCCAATCTTTTGCCGTTCATGGGGGTGGACAACGCAGGAAAATCCGACCGCCACCGTGATGTGATGCGATTGCCGATCGTATAATGAAGCTTCATGCCGGGCGCATTCATAATTTGGTCCATCCAAAAATTTTCTCTGGCCGATGGGGTTATACTTGGAATACTGAATTGCTGGCTAGGAACAAGCGACGCAGCGTAGGAGGACTACGTCAGGAGCGAAGTGACAACGTCCAGGAGTTCAGTATTCCAAGTATAGTCATCATCTTTTATAGCAATTTGAGCCTTTGAGCAAGATTTTTGGGCATTTTTATACCGTGCATATACTTGATCGCACTATAATAAATGTGTGCGTGCCCTATGACTCACCAAAAAGTTGGCAGTTTATTTGCGCGCCTAAGATTTTCTCCAGCTCAACACGCGCTGCCTTCAGACGTGTGTCCACCTGATAGGGCGTATTGATGATCATCATCCCGCAACTCTTGAGGCCGACAGTTCGCCTGCCAAGAGCAGGGCTTTGGAGAGCGTCCCCATCGCCCGCATCAAAAACCTGAATACCTGTCCCGCTATCAGTGAGCGTGATCTCACTGATCATATAATCCGCGAAGCTCAGGTGTTTAATATCCTCATAAAATTGATCAACCAATGCCGCATCCTTGATCGGATACCAAATGATATAACATCCTGTCGGCCAAGATTTTTTGCAATTTGCCAGCTCTTTCACCAGCAAATCAAATTCGTTCTTTTTCTCAAAGGGCGGATCAATCAACACTATGCCGCGCCTTTGTGCGGGCGGCATAGCACCGCGAATGGCGAGGTAAGCATCAAGCTCACTCACGCTGACTTTCCCTGCACTCACCCCCTCGCCCATTTGCCGCTGCTTCGGGCAGAGCAAGCGGCGCAAATCCTGCGCATCATCCGGGTGTAATTCATTGGCAATCAGGCAATCTTGCGGGCGCAACATCCGTGCGATTTGCAAACAGGACCCGGGATAGAGCGAGAGCTGATAATCTTTTTTGAGCGTTGCCTGAAACGTTGCCAAATCAAAATTTTCAAACTTGGCAGCCATAAATTTATCAATGCCGGTTTGGGATTCGCCGCTGCGCATGGCTTGAGATGATTTGAGATCATAAAGCCCCACCCCCGCAAAGGCGTCAAGGAAAAACGCGCCCTTATCCTTTTTTAAAACATAATCCACCGCGAGATAACAGATAAAATGCTTAAAAATATCGGCAAAATTACCGGCGTGAAAAATATGGCGGTAATTCATGTCTGTGGCCCCGCCCCTGTGTCTTGAGATATGAACAACCCAAGTTTTTTGAGACACCAAATAAAATCCCTGCGCAAAGCTTCGTAATCTTGATACGGTAAATCGCGCCGCGCAATCACCATGTAATGATAGGAAGGATCAGCAAATTGCGGCAAAATTTCCCACGAAACGGCGCGTAACCTGCGGCGCATACGGTTGCGATCCACCGCCAATTTGGCCGTTTTTTTACTGGCGATCACGGCAAATCCAATGATATTTTTTGCGCCGGTTTGTGCAGCGTTTTGGTTAGCATTTTGCGGGCAGGCATGAAGGGCAAAGCCCTTGGAAACCCATCTCAAAGCCGGTTTGCGCAGGGACGCATAATCAGACTCCGCCCCAAGTCCGCCGGTGCGTTGGATCAAAGCGCGGGTTGTTTTCATGATATAATCCCAATCGAAATCATATAACCCAGCCACCTAAGATATTGCCCGCAATCAGCGGGCAAAATAAATTGAGTTTATAAAATACTCACTCCATCGGCTGCCCTAAAATCACTCTAGATCTAGACAGCGCAGATCAATCCCCAAAGGAAAGTATATCCCTAGGCGGAAAGGATTTTGCGGCCCTTGGCGCGGCGGCGAGAGAGCACTTTTGCACCGTCCGCAGTAGCCATACGGGAACGGAATCCATGACGACGCTTGCGGACAAGACGGCTGGGTTGATAAGTACGTTTAGTCATGGCATTCTCCAAAAATCTTGGTCAGTTTTTTATTACAATCTTATAATCGAAGCGCATTCTATATAGAAATTTACTCGGTCTGTCAACTCTTAAAAACAGTCTGTTTTTTTAACGGAAATTCCTATCAATCCGGAAAGGCACAAATAAATGATTTGGTTTAAAAATTATACTTTGGACATGCTCACGAACATTCGCAACGCCAATATGGGGGCGCATGTGGGTATGGAATTTTTGGAAATTGGGGCGAATTACCTGAAAGGACTACTGCCCGTGGATCATCGCACCACACAACCTTTCGGGATTTTGCATGGCGGCGCGTCGTGCGTGCTGTCTGAAACTTTGGGCAGCGTGGCCGCATGGATGACGATTGACACGGCCCGCTATCGCGCGGTGGGGTTGGAGATTAATTGCAATCACATTCGTGCGGTGACCGAGGGGCGCGTAATCGGGCTTTGCACCCCCCTGCATACCGGTCGCCGCACCCAAGTTTGGCAAACCGACATCACCGAGGAAAGCACAGGCAAGCGTGTGGCGATCTCTCGCCTGACCGTGGCGATCATTGACCAAGGAACGCTGTCCACCCAAAAGCAAGAAGTGCATATAGCCTGAGAATCTCTTCGTGCTTTCATTGAGTGACCAAGGGAATGTAGGCCTTATCCTTGAACTGATCCTTGAATTGACTGGGTCAAAAGTGTAAAGATCAGCGGAATGAACAAGACGTATTGAAGACAGATCAAGCTGATCACGGAGCAGCCAAACATGTGGATTGACAGTCATTGCCACCTGAACCATGAAAAATTTTTGACTCCCCACGGAGTGGCGGCGGAAATTAAGGCCGCACGGGCAGCCGGGGTGGACGGTATGCTGTCCATCAATTGTCAAATAGTAGCGGAGTTTCCGGGGCTCTTGTCGCTGGTGGAACCTTTGCCCAACACGTGGTGCAGCATCGGCACCCACCCGCATGATGCCGCGCAGGAGGACGAAGCCGCAATTACGTTGGATGAGTTGGTCGCGCGCGCAACCGCCCACCCCAAAATCGTGGCGATTGGGGAATGCGGGCTCGATTATTACTACAATCATTCCCCCAAGGAAATTCAGCAGGAATGCTTTCGTAAGCATATTCGCGTGTGTCTTGCGACCGAGCTGCCCATCATCATTCATGCGCGCGATGCCGATGAAGACATGATCCAAATTCTGCGCGAAGAAAATCCGCATCAAAAATTACGCGGGGTGATGCATTGTTTTTCCTCGACTCCAAAACTGGGCTTCGCAGCCTTGGATTTGGGGCTTTATATATCCTTTTCAGGGATAATCACCTTTAAAAAATCCCAAGAATTGCGCGATTTTGCGGCGCAAGTCCCGTTTAATCGTTTGTTGGTGGAAACTGATTCGCCATTTTTGGCCCCCGAGCCGTTTCGTGGAGAAATGAACCACCCAGCCAACGTTGCACGTGTGGGGGGGAAATTGGCAGAAATAAGGGGGATTGAGCCAGCAGAGATGGCCCGCATCACCAGTGATAATTTCTTTACCCTGTTTTCAAAGGCGATATTGAACAAATCGCAGGAGATCACGGCATGAATAATGATCAAAAATTTATCACCATTTTGGGATGTGGGGATAGTGGTGGTGTGCCACGGGCGGGTAACGATTGGGGGGCTTGTGATCCACAAAATCCACGCAATGCACGATTGCGGTCCAGCATAGCAGTGCGCAGCCCGTCAACCACGCTGGTGGTGGATACCGGCCCCGATTTTCGTGCGCAAATGACCCGTGAACGCATTCAAAATATTACGGCGATTTTATATACCCACGCCCATGCAGATCATTTAAACGGGGTGGATGAATTGCGGTCTTATTATCGCCGCGAAGCGCGTCAAATCCCGCTTTATGCCGATCTTCCGACTCAATCTGTTCTCAAACATCGATTTGAGTATATCGTGCAACAAGAAAGCGATTTTTACCCGGCGGTTGCGCATCTCATCACGTTGGAGGATGAAAAATTCGGCACACTTCACAGGATCGGTGATATTGACTTTATTCCGTTTTTGCAAGACCACGGTAAGGGATCGAGGTCCCTAGGGTTTCGTTTCGGCGATGTCGGATATTCCACCGATATGCATGATTTGAATGAAGCCGCCATAGAGACGCTGCGCGGTATTAAAACATGGATTGTGGATGGAGCTGATTATATGCTCACGACCAGTTATTTTCATCCCAACCGCGAGGAATTATTGGCGTTGGCGGAGAAAATTCAGCCGCAGAAAATCTACCTCACGCATATGGGATATAAGTTGGATTATGAAGAGCTCAAACGCATTTGCCCGAATAATTTTGAACCCGCCTATGACGGGCTGACTTTCGATTTCAAAGGCGATGTTGTGGACCGTGACAAGCATTCTGATACCCCGCAAAATCAAATCAGGATTAGATGATGAAGGTGGATGAATTTGATTTTGAGCTGCCAGAGGGGCTTATTGCCCTGCGTCCTGTGTCGCCGCGTCATGCCGCGCGGCAATTGGTGGTAGGGGCAAGAGGGTACAGCAATCATGATTTGCAAGACAGCACAGTGTGGGATTTCCCCAATTTCCTAAGCCCCCAAGATTTGGTGATTGTGAATAACACTAAGGTGATTCCATCCTACCTGTTCGCCAAACGTGTTGGCGCGCGCGGTGATTTGCACAGAGGTAATTTGCACACGGAAGTTAATCTTCACAAACAAGTCGATGACACGACTTGGCTGGCCTTTGCCAAGAAAACCAAACGCTTGCGCATAGGGGATCGGTTGGATTTTGTCGAAAAGTTCGAAGACAATTTTGGAGGCAATCTCGCGCAAGCTGACAATTTAGGGCTTAACCACCCTCCTCCCCCTTTCCCCAATGTTTCCCTCTCTGCTATTATCCTGGAAAAGCATGAGGGCGGAGAAATTTTGCTGCGGTTTGAGGGGGATGTATTCCACATTACACAAAAATTGCTGCGCATCGGTCATATGCCGATTCCGCCCTATATCGCAAGCAAACGGGCGGTGGACGAAGCTGATGCAGCCGACTATCAAACTATGTTTGCAGCACATAGCGGCGCGGTGGCGGCCCCCACTGCCTCTCTCCATTTCACACCGGAATTGCTGCACAAAATGGCGCAGCAAAATATCCGTATGGCGGAGGTCACATTGCATGTTGGGGCCGGAACATTTTTGCCCGTGAAGGTGACAGATACCAACGACCATAAAATGCACGCGGAATGGGGAGAGGTGAGCGCGGACATTGTTGCAAAAATCTTGGAAACCAAGGCCAAAGGTGGGCGCATTATAGCCGTGGGAACCACCGTCCTGAGGATTTTAGAGTCGGCGGCGCAAGGCGGCACCCTGAAACCTTTTTGCGGTGATACCTCTATTTTCATCACTCCGGGATATGATTTTAAGGTGGTGGATATATTAATGACCAATTTCCACCTGCCGCGGTCAACATTGTTTATGTTGGTGAGTGCCTTTGCGGGGCTTCCTCAGATGCGCGCGGCCTATGATCACGCCATGCGCCAGGGTTACAGGTTTTATTCATATGGCGATAGTTGCCTATTATTCCGCCAATAAATTTTTTTGCTATGCAATGCGCTTTGGGGCTTTACCTTTCGACTTGCGCCCTCTAAATAGGTCACATGAGCGAAAAATATACAAAAATTTTGATTATAGGATCGGGGCCGGCCGGATATACGGCGGCGATTTATGCGGCGCGCGCCAATTTGGCCCCAGTTTTGGTGACGGGGATGGAGCAAGGCGGGCAGCTGACCATCACCACCGATGTTGAGAATTACCCTGGCTTTGCCGAGGCCGTACAAGGCCCTTGGCTCATGGAGCAAATGGCGGCGCAAGCCAAACATGTCGGCACAGAGATGATCAGCGATATGATCACCGAGATTAACTTTGCCAATCGCCCCTATACCGCCAAAGGCCAGAGCGGCACGACTTACCGCGCGGAATGTGTGATTATCTGCACAGGCGCCAAGGCGCGCTGGTTGGGGATTGAGGACGAGAGCATTTATCGCGGCTTTGGTATTTCGGCATGCGCGACATGTGACGGATTTTTTTATCGCGGCAAACCCGTAGCCGTGGTGGGCGGCGGGAATTCGGCGGTTGAGGAAGCTTTGTTTCTGGCGCAATTCGCATCAGAGGTCACATTGATTCATCGCCGTGACTCTCTGCGGGCCGAAAAAATCGGCCAAGATCGACTGTTCGCGCATCCCAAAATTAAGGTGCTATGGAACAAAACCATTGACGGTATTTTGGGCAATCCACCGGGGTCTGGGCAAAATCCGGTAGGTGTGACAGGCTTGCGGCTTAAGGATACGCTCAACGGGGAATTGAGCGAGATATCGGTGGATGGTGTCTTTGTTGCTATCGGCCACGATCCGGCGACTGAACTCTTTAAAGGCAAAATTGAGATGGATGCGGAGGGGTACATTATCACCGCGCCGGATTCCACCGCAACATCGATTCCGGGCGTGTTTGCTGCGGGGGATGTGAAGGATAAAATCTATCGTCAGGCTGTTACAGCCGCCGGCATGGGATGTATGGCGGCATTAGAGGCTGATCGTTTTCTCACCCACCATACCGCCTCACCGTAGTCAAGGATGTTATGATGGCGATGGATTGGGATAAATTCCGCATTTTTCACATGGTCGCCAAAGCCGGCAGCTTTACCGGGGCGGGGGAGACGCTCAATCTCTCACAATCCGCAGTATCCCGCCATATTTCCTCGTTTGAAGAGGAGCTGGGCATTCCCCTTTTTCACCGTCATGCGCGCGGGTTGGTGTTAACCGAAAAGGGGGAAATGCTCTATAAAGCCAGCATCGATATTTTTGCCCGTATGATTCAAATCGAAGGGCAAATGATCGATGCGCGAGAGGGTGGGCATGGGCCGCTGAGTGTTACTATGCCCGAATTTCTGGCCACATCGTGGTTTGTCCCACTGATTCCGCAATTTCACCATGATCATCAGGATATTTTGCTCACGCTTTTGCTTGATGATCGTATATTTAATTTGACCCTGCGTGAAGCCGATGTCGCCCTGCGCCTTCATGAACCGGAGCAAGCCGATCTGATCCAATCCCGATTGGGGAGCTTTGATTTATGCGTGTGCGCCCATCGCGATTATTTGGCTGAACACGGCGCGCCGCAAACGCCGTGTGATTTGCGCGATCATATTTGTTTGGCCTATCCCGATCAATCGTTGGTGCCGTTTAAAAACCCCAATGATTGGCTCTTACGCGCTGGGGTTGATGTGGCTCATACCAAAAATCTGATTCTGATTAATTCCTTAAGTGCGATTGCCGCCGCGGTTCAATCGGGTGCAGGCATTGCGACACTGCCCAGTTTTATGATTGACCCCGCCACCAATCCTGACATGGTAACGATCTTGCCCGAATTACGGTCGGCGCCCATTACCATCTATTTTGTGTATCAGGAAGAGCGCCGCCATTCAAAACGAATCGGGGCGTTGCGGGATTACCTGATACGCCAACTCAAACTCAATCCCATGACAATTGGCTGATTGAATAGCATAACCCGAGTGCAAAGGGACGAGTGCGTAATAAAGTTAGTTTTATAAATAAACACTTGAAATTTTGCAACCTTAAGCATTTGAACCGTTTTAAAGGTTGCAGCGCAAGAATATTCGGGTGCGTCAATTTTTTCTGCATTAAAAAATCAGAATTTTAACATAATTTACTTGCAAATTTTTTTCTTTGCCTTTATACCAAATTGGATTAAATAAAAGACTTATTTAAGAAAAATTCGGGGACGGAATGATTACAACGGCACAGATTCGTGGAGCACGCGGCATTTTGGGATGGTCCCAGGGGGATCTGGCGGAGCGTACCGATATCTCGGCGACTTCAATTGGAAGTATAGAAAACGGCATCACCCAGGCGCGCACCAGCACGCTAGAAATTATCCAACGCACCTTCGAAGACGCAGGCATCGAGTTTTTGGCAAGCGATGGGATACGCAAGAAAAGTTTAGAAGTGGATATTCTGAGAGGTACTGAAGGTTTCCAAAGATTTTCTCAGATGGTATATGATGCTGCTCGACGAAGTGAAAATGATATACTTCAGGCATTTGTTGATGATGTTAAATTCGCAGAAATTTTAGGCAAAGAAGCTCTGCCTCATGTTGAACGTATGGAAACTTTAGGCGCTAAAAACTTTAAGATCATTCAACGTGAAGGGGATATCTACTTCCCTGCTAAAAATTATGCCGAGTATAGGTGGATTCCTGCTGAATTTTTTGCCGCAGTTCCGTTCACTGTATTTGGAGATAGTTTTGCAGTTATCTTATATGAGCCTGACCCAACAATAGTTGTTATGCATTATCCTGTTCTGGCATCTGCCTACCGAATACAATTCTCCATGATTTGGGATGCAGCTATTTTGCCGCCCGAAGAAATGATTAAAAATTGGAAACTTTTATAAGTTAGTTTAGCAAAGATATGTTATCAATGTGTGCTCCCCAAGATCAACCAAAAGCCATCGCTGATTGTCAGCAGCCACGGACCCTCTGGCGCATTAAAGCCCGTCGTTTGCATGAAATTTTTGCTTCTAGCGATACTAGAGAAAGGTCAGCGTGTTTTGATCGTCTCATGCACTTAATCTATTGTCAAGCATCGCTGCATCTTGGAACAGTTTTAACTGATAGAGAGAGGCTGGCTCAAGTTGTGGCTGATTATGGTCATAATTTTCGTGGGATTTTACTTACAGCTATAAACGAGAATGGTGAAGATAAAACAAAAGCAGGTGAGCACGTATTGGGTTATGCAATAGATTATCCAGCTATTGATGCCCAAGGAAGACGTGGTTTATACTTAGAAGATTTGTATGTTGAGCACTCAGTAAGAGGTCGCGGAGTTGTAAAAGACCTATTTAAATATTGTGCCAGCGCGCAAGGAATAAAATCTATAAGATGGTCAACTGACGCTAGAAACGGTCCATTCAGGGAATTTATTGAAAAAAAACTCGGAGCCATTTTAACAAAAGACAAAACTTTTGTAGCTAATAACATTTTAAGCGGTAATTACTTAGAGGAAGTTATTACTCGAATATGTATGGAAACTTCGAGGTTTGTTACTATTCCGATTGAGCACAGACACGCTCATTTAATCAAGAGGTTTGGCTTGAGTACGGAATACTTACTAAATACAGGAGATATAGAGCATCGAGGATTTCTTACTTTTGCGACAAATGATAGAGATTTTAGAAATCCTCTTGCCGTAACTCCTGCTTGGCCCCATATGTCGACTTTCAAACTTAACAGAGGTCTAATAATTGAAAGAACCACTTTTGATCCATCATTACTATGTGAAGATAAAGTAGGTGTATTATTATCATTGCTGATTTCGGTCCAAGAGTTATGCAAGCGGAATAGTTTTGAATATGCAAAAATGCATATTGCTGAGAGCTCCCCCATTTTAGGTATAATAACTAATTCTCTGGCTTTCCCTTTGGATTACATGGATCCCACAAATCCCGATTCAGAATTATTAAATTATAGTTTGACTAACGGACAATTGGCGGCAGCTAGAAGATTGGCGGAGAGAACTTATATTGATCTTTCTGGTGTTCGGGAAATAGGCCGCTAATTCAAAACAACTCCATAATCATGCATCTTGCGGCGCCGCCGCCATAGGTTTGGATGGTGGTGAGGGGGGCGGTGATAATCTCAGTGACATATTTCCGAAAGATCGCAATTTGATCGGGACTATAGGCGTCGAATGAGGATTGCGACATCACCAATTTAAACTCGCCGTCTTTTGAGACCAGTTCAAGAATATTGCCGCAAAAAGCCCGAAGTTGACGCATGTCAATTTCGATAATCTCTCTCCCGCTTTTGGACAAGATAGCGCGCACTTGATCTCGATAGTCGGGCAAAATACACTCATAGCAGATGACGGCAAACTTTGTGCCGATCGACATCATGACATCGGTATGATAAACCGGCTTATCGGCGTGGTTTTTGGTTTCAAACGGCACGAATTCATACCCCATATGGCCGCACCATTGCTGCGCCAATTCCGTATCGGTGCGGGCGGAGAGCGAGCAATAAGCCACCATGTTCAGTCGGTCCATCCACAGGACTGAGGTCCCCTCTAACGCGCGGTTGTGCAACTCATGGTGTGTGAGATCAAGTTCCACATGGTAGGTGCGCTCTAACATATCTTTCATAAAATCGCGCCGCTCCAGCCGCCGATTCTCATTCAACATCGGGTAATACACCACCGCGCGCGTGCCATTATCCAGAATATGGGTTGATGCCCAATTGGGGAAAATATCATCGGGCGAATCGGCAGCCCCCAATGTTGTGGTGACCGTGATCCCCGCCGCGATCAAACGGTCGCGCAATGTGCGGAATTCCTGCACCGCGCGGGCATGAATCTCCTCAATGCTTTGATTGTCGGGGCTTTGGTAGGTATTAGTCGGCATGGTTTGCACATTGCAGTGAAACCGCACCGGTTCCGTCATCCAGATATGGTTGGTTGATTGGCGGCGATGGTGGCTCATATATTATTCCATAAAGAAGTGATTTTAAGCAATGTGGCATAATTAAGGCATTTCTTGCCCAAAATTTTGCCACAATCCTGTGCGATGATAAAGGAAGGTTAGGATACAGAGTTTTACTCCATACTCCCTTAACACCGCTTAAGTTGATAAACCCTCCTCTTATAACCCGCTGCTTGTTCCTCCTCGCAGCGGGTTGGTGTTTTTAAAGGGGAATGAAAGAATCCCTCTTACCGATAACCTTTATCCTTAAGTTCGCGCAATTTTTTCAAAACATTTTCAATTTCGGGTGGGTAGTCACGGCGTTCTACAAACTCGCCACCACCGGAATTGCGAGTCATAGACTGCTCCAGCGCATTAACCAACGCATCAGCGATTGCGATCGATTTTTGCTCAACCGCTAGCTCAAGAGCAAAGAAAATGCGGTCGCTAAGGCGTTGAATACTTAAGTTTGAACTATTAATAGATGATTTCATGGCGAGTCACTCTATAAATGCAGGGTTGAAAATCAGGTTGAAATTTAGGCAATAAAAACTTTTCCTTTGTCTTGTTTGTTAAACACATTCTTGTCAAGAAAACTGAAGAAATGATTGAGAAAGACGGAGCGATGTTCATCCCGTTCCATCAAAATTTCATGTTCACAACCCGGAAGGGAGAGCAGATCCGCCATAGACAGACGGCCACGTAAGCCGCGGATTGCCTGATTGCTCACGACATTATCCTGTCCGGCAAGGGCCAGTAAGATGGGAATTTTCACACGTTCAACATAGTTCGGGCTTTCCAACAAATTGCAAGATTTGACGGCTTCCAGCAACCATTTATTGGTTGGGCTACCCACCGCCAAATGCTCAGTCCCCGGATTACTCAGCCAGTAATTTTTAATATTTGCGCGCACATAATCCCGTGAGGACACATTGTTCATCGGGCATTCTTTTTTGACCCAATTGCTCCCGCCCGGGACGTAAAAATTGGGAAACAAAGAAAGAAATTTCAATTTAAGTAAGGTCATGAACGGATGCATCAGCTCTAAAGCTCTGATCTTGAACATCGGTGCAGTAAGAGAAGCCGCCGTGACAATTGTCTGTCCGCGTGAGGTTTGATTATATTCCGCCAGATAACGCAGCGCAAAATGCGCCCCCATCGAATGGGCCAACATGACGATCGGCAATCTTTTATGATTATCATCAAAATCTATGGCGGCGGACAATACAACATCCTCAATCAAGATATGAATATCCTCTAAAATCTCACCAAAATTCGTGGTATGGCGCTTGTGTGGATTTTTTAGATAGCGGCCTGAGCCGCCCTGGCCCGGCAGATCAATAATCACAGGTCGGATATTGCGACGTTCAAAATCATGTGCCAATTCAAAATATTGCTCGGCAAAATCCCCCAGCCCACCGATAATTACGCACACTGCGTCATAGGGCCTACGCGAGCGGGTCAGGCCATAACGAACTTGTAATCCGCTTAAGAATTTATGGCCCCAATCCCAATTCTCAGGGGGGCGAAAATCATGGTTTTTATCTAGTGTAGATTTCAGATCACTCATTGTTCAGTAGGCCAGCGTCATTATTTTCATCAAATATGATGAGTGTAAATCATAAAGGTTTACGAAACCTTATGATTGCGGCGGATTGTATCTATAGACAAGGCGGAATAAAATGATTAGTCTTATGCCTGAGTGTCGAGAAAATCTCCCCGTTTTAATGACGCGAAGTCTGTGATATCATGGATAGAGATAGTGAGGGAGAGTTGTGAGTGACGATTGATCGGCGAAAATATTTATTTGATCTTAATAATTTCGATGACTCGGCGTCACGCGATAAGCCAGAGGAAGATTTGCCTCCGCCACCACCCGTGTTTTCGTTAGGGGATCTGGAGCGTGCGGAGCAGAACGGATTTGAACGCGGCCGTGAAGCAGCATTAGAGGAATCAAAACTCAGTCGTGAACAATATATCTCCGGACAAATCAGTTTTTTTCATGATCAAATCCGGTCGCTTCTACTGGCTGAACAAATGCGGGAAAGAAAATTTGAAGAAGAAGTTTTGCGATTGTGCCGAACAATGTTTTCCCATTGTTTTCCCACTCTCTCCGCCAAGCATAGCATTGATGAAACAATTCGAATGATTGAGGATGTGTTAAAAA
>JBDHTT010000010.1:0-25042 GCA_039808785.1 Alphaproteobacteria bacterium | reverse complement strand
ATAGCATTCCATCATCTGGCTTAAACATTTTTGGTCACTTCTGACCGTGTCATCGGGCAAAATCACGGCAAATGGCTCATTTCCCACCAATTCACGCGCGCATAGCACTGCATCACCCAGTCCCTTCGGGTCATCCTGATAGACCACCTTGACCGAGTGCGCGGGCAAAGTTGAAGCATGGATTTTTTCGATCTGATCAAATTTACCGCGGCGATGCAGCGCATCCAACAAGGTTTCAGGAGCCGTAAAATGCCGTATCAGGGAGTCTTTGTCGCGTGAAATCACGAAAATAAATTCTTCAATCCCGGCCTCAACCGCTTCCTCAACCGCGAGCTGAATGAGCGGACGATCGACAATCGTCAGCATTTCTTTGGGCATAGCTTTCGTCGCAGGCAGCAAACGCGTTGCCAGCCCGGCCGCGGGGAACACCGCTTTCTTGACTTCAGGCTTCATAAACTCCCCCATCCGCATTCCCATTATCGGTTTATCATTAAAATACATGATTCTTCCCCCTTTATGCCATAGATTTCGAGCCGCTGTCCATTAAATTAACTATCATTATGGAATTTCGTTCCTTACAGCACGAGATTTATAAAAATTTTATTTTGCCCTCTTGATTTAGTTTTGCTTTCAAAGTATAAGTCACGCCTATCCTTTTTGATCACACAGAGAAGCGGGTGTAGCTCAGGGGTAGAGCGTTACCTTGCCAAGGTAAATGTCGAGGGTTCGAATCCCTTCACCCGCTCCAGTGTTTCTATATGTTTTCCCCTTAATTCTCGGAACCTATTCATGCTTGCCACCCTGCATAATTTAAATCAGGCCGTAGCCCTGGAGAAGAAAAAGTCGAGATCATGAGACTTTTTGACCATCCGGGGTCGGGCAATGATATCAAGACCCCGCATTAAATGCGGGGTTACAAAATTTGAGGGGTAGTAAGATTCATGATCTTGAACAGCTATTCTGCCTCTAAAATCGAATAGAATAAATTTTTTCCCGCGGCGTTGGCAACACATAGGGCCGGCTTTTCCTCACAGGCCGCGCAATTGGCAACTTCAAACGGGGCATTGGCACCGCTGTGAAGGCTTGCTTCAATAAAAAAGTTTTCAAGCGAATCGCCGCTGACAGTTGGAATTGCAGTGCTGCCCGTGAGTTTACGGTTAATTTCTGCGCACACGGGGGTTTTAATCTCATAGGCCGCAAAGATAATATCGGGCGCGGTGGTGGGGGTCCATTCAATATTATTAAATCGGCCGATATAATATCCGGCCGCGAGCCCTGCCCCGTCATCGCCATTGGCATCTTGCGGGAGGGGTTTATAGCCCAAGCCACCGCCCGATGGATGAAATAATTTGTGAATATTGGGGTTAGCGGGGGCGTCCGTATTAAAATCACTATCGTTAGGCAAAATAAAATCAATCTGATCCGCCGTAATGCCGCTTGAGTCCATTTGGGTGAGGTTATTGGTGGCGGTGGCCGCATAGCTCAAAATCTCATTCGCCGCCACCTTGGCGCGCCCGCTGTCAAGCTCTGAGACACCACTATTCTGTTGACCGCCACGGGAGAGCGCGAAAATCAATGCGCCAAAAAGTGCTACCGCCACCAAAATATATAAAAATGCATTGCCCCGGCTGGATTTTGATCTATTTACATTGACCGGATTAGCAAAAATAGAAAAATAATTTTTCTTAAAAGCCTTGCGCATGAGCTGCTCCGTTCATAATTGCTTAATATACCGTCTTTAAATTAAGAGGTTGGGACGTATTATATCATATTGTCTCTCTAATTGTATGATTTACTTAAATTTTTCGGGTTATTTCAGTTTATTGAGGAGTCTCACATGTTGGACCATGAAGCAAAATCATCTCCCTACGCGGTTAAAAAGCTCCTGATTGTCGAAGATGAGCGCGAATTGTGCAATATTCTTTATTTCGATTTAACCAATCGCGGATATGAGGTAGAGATTGCCCATAACGGTCAGGAAGGTTTGGAAAAACTGCAACTCACTGAACCCGATATGATCATTTGCGACCGCGCTATGCCCGTGATGTCCGGATTTCAGATGCTGGAGCGGATACGCGGCGGCTATCCGCAATATAAAAATCTTCCGATTGTGTTCTTAACCGCCCTCAGCGATCCGCGCGATCGCCATTCGGTCGATCATCTCAACCCCGCAGCTTACCTTGAAAAACCGGTAGATCTGGAGCGTTTGGCGAAAACCGTTGAACAAATATTTGCGGAATAAATCTTGTGGGTGAACCCCTCTGGCCCTGAATGTTGGCAAATTACCCTTTGTGATGTTTTACTTGTCAATTGTTGGGCGTTGGGTAACTATAAGGAGTATTAGAGTTTGTTGACAGGCTCTTAGAGCATTTTGCGATTAAGTGGAAGCCGGTTAATCGCAACAAAATGCGACAAAACAAATACTTAGACCATTTTTCGATTCTACATAACCGAAAAATGGTCTAGAACCCAAGCCGTCCCCTTTGGGGGATGATATTTGTTCGGAGGTCATCCCATGAATTCGCGTTCCCACCAAAGCTCGTCAACTTCGCTTCATCCTCTGCCGCGTGCGCGCATTCACATTGGTCTGGCGGGGATGGGGACCGTTGGCAGCGGCGTAGTCAAGATTTTAGAAAAAAATGCCGCGCTGATCGCTGAGCGTAGCCATGCCGATATCCGCATTCATTCGGTGTTGGTGCGTGACCCGCTGAAAGCCCACGCGGGTCAAATCTCGCCCACACAATTTGTGAAAACCCCGCAAGAGCTGGTAGATAATCAAGAGATTAATCTGATCATTGAGGCGATGGGCGGGCATGGCGATCCGGCCTATAGCCTGGTTAAAGACTCGCTCAAGGCTGGAAAAGCGGTGATTACGGCGAACAAGGCGTTGCTTGCGCATCACGGGTTGGAATTGGCGCAGATCGCAGAAGCCAACAACGTACCGCTGTACTATGAGGCCTCCGTCGCCGGCGGGATCCCGATTATAAAATTGGTACGGGAAGGTTTGGGCGGAAACCGCATTTCAAAAATTTTAGGCATTATGAACGGCACATCAAATTATATTTTGAGCACGATGGAGCAAAGCGGCGCAGGCTTTGCCGAAGTTTTACAACAAGCGCAAGATTTGGGATATGCCGAATCTGACCCAACCCTCGATATTGGCGGCGGGGATGCCGCGCATAAGCTTGCACTTCTCACCGCCTTGTGCTTTGGTTGTGCGCCCGATTGCGCCCAAATCACCTGTGGCGGGATTGAGCATGTCACCCCTGAAGATATCGCGATTGCGGCGGAATTTAAATGCCGCATAAAGCTGGTGGCGCAGGCAGAACGGCTCCATGACGGGCGCATTTTACAAATGGTGGTGCCCACACTCGTGCCCTATGATTTGCCACTCGCGCATGTGGGCGGGGTGCTTAATGGGATTTATCTGCGCGGCGATTTTGTAGGAACAAGCTTTATCGAAGGGCGCGGCGCGGGCGCGGGGCCGACTGCATCGGCGATTTTATCCGATATTTTGGACTATGCGATGCTGCGCGGTGGAGCGCAGCAAGTAGATGTGCAACAAAACAACTCTTCCATCCATGCTGCGGCTCCTGCTTTTGCGCCCATACGGCCCGTTTTTGGCGTGAGCGCATCACAGCTTAAGATCGGCCAAACAACCGGTGGATTGGAATGGTATGGACGATATTATATTCGTCTGCGCGTGATGGACCGACCCGGGGTCATTGCCGATATTGCGCCGATATTGCGTGATCATTTGGTGTCAATCGAAAGCCTGATCCAGCGCGGCCAATCGGAGGATGACCCGGTGAGTATTATCATCCTCACCCATGCCGTGAAGGGAAAAAATATTGCAGATGCCGCGCATAAACTGGCCAAACTTCCGGCAATTTTACAAAGACCGATGGTGATGCCGATTTTGGATGCAGATGACGAGGTCTGAGCACCATGCCGCATTACACCCCGCCAATCCCTGAAATTCTGGCTTTGCTTAAGCCCCTCACATCGGGCTTAACAACGCCCGTTTATCAAGATGATGAAATAATAAAGAGTGAGCAAATCCCACCCGATATGGCGGCCATGATTTTAAACGAAGCCGCAGATTTTGCGGCACAAATTTTGGCACCGCTCAATGACATTGGGGACCGTGAAGGCGCAGTTTTTGACGACGGTCATGTCCGTTTGCCGCGTGCCTTTCTCACGGCCTATCAAGAATTTGTGAAGGCGGGATGGCCAAGCTTGGCGGCACCGGTTGAATATGGCGGCCAGGGCCTGCCGCACACGCTGTCCTTTGCGGTTCAGGAAATTTGGCAGGGCATGTCGCTCTCCTTTGGTTTGTGGCCTTTACTCAACCAATCCGCTGTGGTGGCTCTTTCCCAACACGGCTCTGCGGCGCAAAAATCGCTCTATTTGCCCAAATTAATTTCGGGGGAATGGACGGCTGCGATGGATCTGACCGAATCACAAGCCGGCTCGGACCTCTCGCAAATTCAAACCACAGCCTATGCGCAACCGGATGGCACGTATCGGCTAAAGGGTGAAAAGATTTTTATCAGTTTTGGTGATCATGATCTCTCGCCCAACATCATTCATCTGGTGTTGGCCCGCACATGCGGGAGTGAGGATCATCAAGGCTCAACCAAGAAGGGCAGCGGGCTTTCACTCTTTCTGGTGCCGAAATTTTTGCCCGATGATCAAGGCAATTTAGGCGCGCGAAATAACGTGGAATGCCTAGGGATTGAACACAAAATGGGCATCCATGCCGCCCCAACCTGCACGATGGGATTTGGGACCGTGAAGGCGGATGAGATCCATGAGAGCGCAAAAACCGGAGCCGTCGGATTTTTGATTGGCGAAGTTGGGGCCGGGCTGCGGCAAATGTTTACCATGATGAATCATGCGCGGCTTCATGTGGGACTGCAGGGCGTGGCCATTTCCCAACGCGCGTTTGAATCCGCCAAAACCTATGCCCATGACCGTATTCAGGGCATCCCGCCGCAAAGTCAACCGCAAAGTCAACCACACGGGCAACCATTCGGGCACCCGCTCCCTATTGCGGCGCATCCCGATGTGGGTCGGATGCTCTTGCACATGGAATGTCTCACATTGGCGGGGCGGGCTTTGTGTTTTGAATCGGCGCATGCGCTTGATATGAACCGTGAAAGACGGGTTGACTTGCTCACGCCGCTGGTGAAATCATGGTGCACCGATAATGCCGTGATCATAACCTCCCTCGCTATTCAGGTGTTTGGCGGCATGGGATATATTGAGGAAACAGGCGTGGCCCAATATTACCGCGACGCACGGATTCTGCCGATTTACGAAGGAACCAACGGCATTCAGGCCCATGATTTTATCCTGCGCAAAGTGATCAAAAATAACGGTGCGGAATTGACGGCCTATATGGATGAATTGGGCCAAACTAAAGAACCTGAGCTCACCCGCGCGCTCAATTTGCTGCGGCAAACTCTGCAGCAAATTTTTGATCATCAATCGGATATTGGACGAATTTGTGAGGTCGCAACACCGTTCCTAAATTTCTGTGCGACCATCATTGGCGGCTGCTTGATGGAAAAAATTGCTGCGGCAGATGATCAAAAATTGCTGCAGTTTCATTTTTACCTTGATCATATTTTACCGCAAATTTTATCCCATCACGCCACAATTAACCGGGTTCTGAACCGCACATAAAATACGCACAAATAACAGCAGGAGTTACGCATGAGTTTTTCTCTCCCCGATGATCCCAAACGCTTGGCCCGCGAGTCAATGGATTATGATGTTGTGATTGTGGGCGGCGGCCCGGCGGGGCTGTCTTGCGCCATTCGGCTCAAACAATTGAATGCTGAACTTAAAATATGCTTGCTGGAAAAAGGATCACAAATCGGCGCGCATTTGCTCTCCGGTGCGGTGCTGGACCCGCGGGCATTGAGCGAATTAATTCCGGATTGGAGTTCAAAAGGCGCGCCACTCAATTGCCCCGTGGTCAGTGACGAATTTTTGTGGTGGAGCGAAAAACATTCTTTTTCCTTGCCCGTCCCGCCGCAAATGCGCAATGACGGCAACTATATTATCTCGCTCGGGGAATTGGGGCGATGGTTGGGGCAACAGGCCGAAGAGTTGGGGGTGGAGATTTATTGCGGCTTCGCGGGAACAGAAATTTTACTGGATGAAAATGGCCAAGTGTGCGGCGTGGCCACGGGCGATATGGGTGTATTAAAATCGGGGGAGGCAGGCCCGAATTATCAATCGGGCATCAATATTTTTGCGCAGCAAATTGTACTGGCCGAAGGATGTCACGGCTCACTTTCAAAGGAAATTATCCGCCATTTTCAATTGCGTGGGCCGAACCAATTTCAAACCTATGGGCTGGGTGTAAAGGAAATTTGGAAAATCTCCCCGGAAAAAAGCCGACCCGGCCATGTGATGCATAGCATCGGCTGGCCTTTGGATTCCAAGACCTATGGCGGGTCGTGGCTCTATCATATGAATGATGGCCTGGTTTCACTCGGGTATGTTGTGGGGCTTGACTATCGAAATCCCACCCTCTCACCTTTCGAAGAAATGCAGCGTCATAAGCTTCACCCTTATTTGCGCGACTTGCTAAAGGGCGGAAAACGCTTGGCTTACGGGGCTCGCGCAATTGTGGAGGGCGGATTAAATGCGCTGCCTAAACTCACATTTCCGGGCGGGCTATTGATTGGCGATGCGGCCGGGTTTTTAAATATGGCGCGGATTAAGGGCAATCATACGGCGATGAAATCGGGTATGCTGGCAGCCGAATCCATATGCGATTTTTTGGGCTCAGCGCAGCCAGACATGCGCGAATGCAGCGATTTTACCGAGCGGTTTCAAAATTCCTGGGTTTATGATGAACTCTACCGCGTACGCAATATTCGTCAGGGCTTTCGCTGGGGGCGCATGGCGGGGATGATTCATGCGGGGTTGCAAACTTTGGGTGCGTGGCGGATTCCCTATCATCTGAGCATTCAGGCCGATCATCGGCACCTGATGCCGCTTTCACACTGCACGCCAATATCCTATCCTAAACCCGATCATATTTTGACCTTTGATCGGCTTTCTTCGGTCCATTTAACCAATACGTTTCATGAGGAAAATCAGCCCTGTCATCTCCAGTTGCGTGACTCCCATATCCCCATCGCGGTCAATTTGCCTCAATGGGGGGAACCGGCGCAATTTTATTGCCCCGCAGCAGTCTATGAAATCATCAACGGGGCCGACAACAAGCCGGTTTTCCAGATTAATGCGCAAAATTGCATTCATTGTAAAACCTGCGACATTAAGGACCCATCACAAAATATCAATTGGACCCCCCCGCAGGGTGGCGAAGGACCAAATTATAGCAATATGTAGGTATTGCCATAACATCATTGCTTCACACTGCAAAATGTTTCACGTGAAACATTTATAGAACAAATCACTGTTTATGGTAAAATCGTGCGCTCTATTATTTGTTATATTCGCGCTCTTTAGGGGTATTTTCATAGACTTTGGTGCGATAACGTTCATAACCGATTGTATCAAGGTAAGTATCGCGCGCACGTTCATCTGTTTTGTAATTCACGTAACGTACACGCTCCCATCCTTTATTGCTCATACAACCCTCAAAATCGTGGAAATCATACATTTCGGTGCGCATAAACCCGTCACGCTCCGGGCTGTCCCAATTTTCCAATCGGGCTTGGGGTGATTCCGGAATCACGCGATTGGCGTTGCGGTCCCAGGTTTCGGCTGGCACGGCCTCTTTAATTGCCCCCATACGCTCCATTTCATTCACAACAGAGGTGCAGTTGGCCAGGTCTTGAAATAAAAGCTGTTGCGCCTTAGGGCCTTGTTGGTAAATCGAATCAGTCACGCCGATGCGTTGCCAATAACGGCCATTTTCGTCAAATTCCTTTTGCACTTGTGTCCCGCAGCCGCTCAAAACCACAGCCACCAAAGACAGAGAGAGGAAAACGCGCATATGAAGCATCACAACCACCATTTCAAATTAAACCGCCCCTAAAGCAACCATAGAATAACAGGAGAGCAGGGACAACTCAATCGCAATAATTACATTAAGTGAGAAAAAGCGAAAATTTTGGCTCGTCCGACCCGATTACCGCCGCAATTTGCCACGGGGCGGAGGAGGATTTTCGGTGCAAATTTTGTCCACGATTTCATCCAACGCTTGATCTGCGCGCAGATTTTCCACCTGACACGTGCCGGCCGCATGGTGGCCACCCCCGCCATAGGACAGACAAAGTGCGCCAATATTCACCGGCGAGGTTTTGTTAAGAATGGATTTGCCCAACGCCAAAACTGTGTTTTGACGATTCTTCCCCCACATCACATGGATGGACACATTGCACAATGGAAACAGCGCGTAAATCATAAAACGATTGCCCGCATAAATTGTGTATTCGTTGCGCAAATCAAGCACCACCACATTTTTGCGCACTCGCGCGCAGCGTTCGATTTGTTCCTTAAATTTCGGGAATTGATCTTCGAACAATTCCACCCGTTCCACCACATCCGGCAATTGCAAAATACGTTTGATGTCATGATGTTCGCGACAATAATCAATCAGTTTCATCATCAGTTGATAGTTAGAAATGCTGAAATCGCGAAAGCGTCCCAAACCGGTGCGCGCATCCATGATAAAGGATAATAATTCCCACCCTTCGGGATGGAGAATATCTTCCTTCGTGAAAGCCGCCGAGTCTGCCTTGTCCACCGCGCGCATCATGCCTTCGCTGATGGTCGGGAAAGCCTTGGCCCCGCCGAAATATTCATAGACAACGCGGGCAGCAGAGGGCGCAGTCCCCTCAATAATATGATTCGGGCTTTTGCCGCCGGTGCGTTCAACCTCGCTCGCGTGATGATCAAAAGCCATATAGACACCATCTACATAAGGCAAATTGGTGGTAATATCATCGGGGCCAACTTCGACCAATCCATCCTGCATATCTTTGGGGTGGGCAAACATAATGTCGTCAATAATGCCCAATTCTTTTAACAATACGCCGCATACCAACCCATCCATATCACTGCGCGTGATCAGGCGATATCGCTTATTTTTTTCGGGCATGATTTTTTCGCGCATTAATTGGGATTGAGCTTGCATACTGGGTTTCTCCGAATTCACACTAATTTGAGTGGTGAGAGTTAATATCATGATCTCGCCCCATCATAACGATAAATTGATAATAGAAAATTAACAAAATCAACGTAAGACGGAATAAAATGATCATTTGATTTGATCCGCGTTATATTCGGAAAGTGAGCGATGCCGCAATATTTGAATGCAACGCAACATTGAAGTTTTTTTATTTTGCGGGACATTTAGGTGCGGTTTTGATACTATTAGCCTCATCACCTAAAGAAACTATGATAAAACCTATCCGTGATAAAATTTAAAAACAACAGGAGACAAGATTGAATACCACCCCTAAAAGTCCGCAGCAATTTTCATCCACAGTGCAGAAAAACTTGCAGCAAAATACCCAAGAAAATGCCCGGGACGGAAAAACTTCACACCCAAATTGGGATAGGGTTATGGGTCGCGGGGCAGAAAATTTATCGGCATTGGAATTAAAGGACAATATCGTTGAAGTGATGTTGCCCGGAGTAGCACAAAAAGGATGGCATTGGAGCGGGGTTGAGTCGGCATGCGCCCAATTGGGAATTGATGAAAAATTGGCGATTGCGTATTTCCCTGGCGGCATTGTTGATGTTATGAGCCATTTTTCTGACAAGGTTGACCGCGAGATGTTGGCGCAATTATCCACCATCCCCTATGACGCGCTACGCAGTAAAGATCGCATTCGTGCAGCAATTTTAAAGCGTTACCAAATTCTGGGCCAATGTCCGGATGCCGTTCGTTTTTCCCTTTCGTTCTGGACCATGCCCAATCATTTGGCTCAAGGGCAACGAGTATTGTGGCGCACGGCGGACCGTATGTGGAACTGGGCGGGGGACCGCGCCACTGATTGGTCGCGCTATTCAAAACGCATGACTTTGGCATCCATCCTTCTGGCTACAACCATGGTTTGGATCACCGATAAGTCGCAAGATAAGATGGTGACTGCAGCATTCCTGGATCGCAGATTAGAGAATACAGCAGATTTCGGGAAAGCTATGGGTGCGGCTAAATCTATTATTCCCAATATTTTTCGCCAAACCTTGCGTAGGCGAGATGAGCGTGGATAGCATGCATGTGAGCTTATGGATGAGAGCTTAGCGCGGCCTGAAATTGCTGCAGGTTGGTGAAATATTTGTTGCGGACGGATTTCAGGATTTTTGGCCATTGATCAAACGGGGCCGCCGCCCCAACCTCGTATCCTAAATCATAACTATACGGCGTAGCGAGATCCCAGGCGCGTGCAGCAGAGATAACATCGTTCATTTGTTCAGGATGCCGAATGAGGGCTTGAAAAATTTCCGGAGATATGGACGCTCCAAGATTTTCAACCGCGCGGTGCGCCGAGGTTGTAGTCGGTGCAGCCGAGGATGAATAATTCGGCAAGGCTTGATCCGCTGATTTGTTTTTATTTTGCTGCGCCGTGACCTTGGCCGCATCCTCCAACTTTTTTTCACCCTTTAATTTACCTGGGAATCGGGCTTCGTCAAAGCTTAACCTCAATTGCCCCAACAGTAGATAAAGTGCAGCATGCTGCCGGTCGCCAGCATCGTATAAGAGCTGCGCGCAGAGAAAAAAAATCTGCGGAGAAACATGTGCACGATCCGATTCAATGGCACCAATGAGTGCTTCTTTTTGGGCGGCATTTTTAATCGGCTTCAACAGGTGGAGATAGGGCCAATCGGCAAAATCATCAGCCTTTACCAAAGTTTTTTCCATGGGCAGAGGGATATATTCCTCAGCATGAATTTTATGCGTTGCGGATGCCCCTTTTGATACGGAATTGGGGGATAGCTCATCCTTTAGTATGGAAGTGTGATCTTGCACAGCACCTTGCCCCACCTCTTGTTGTGACGCATCAAGTGGCTTAGTTTTTTGGGGTGCAGGGGTAATCGTCATGCTGTGCATGCCGCCAATTTTTGGCTCTGATAAATTGGGCGGTATGTCAGCCGCAATGGGTAAATCATCAGACAAATCATCAACCGATTGAGCCTGTGCTATGGATAAAATATGATTCAAATTTCCTGCAAAACTCAGTGTAAAAACCAGCAAGAAAATCAGAGCACATACGTACGTATGTATGGTTTGGCGGCAGCTTGTTTTGGTATTAATCATCTGTTAGCGTCTATGTAAGTAACCTGTATAAAGCGAGGAATTGTGCCATACTATCACAATTCTGTATTTCTCGGAAAATACTTAAGGTTGCATTAACTTTTGACGGGGATACTATAAACTGTGCGTAAATGAGTATTCAAATTGTCATCCAAATTTGAGGTTATTTTTATGTCCAGTGCATCATATTCACCACCCTCATCAAATTCCAAACATCTCACGGGTGTGGAACGATTTTTTGAGAAAGACGAGATCATTGTCTCAAAAACCGATCTCAAAGGCCATATCAAATACGCTAACCGCGTGTTTATGCGCGTGGGGTTATTCCACGAAGCGGAATTAAAAGATGCGCCGCACAGTATTTTGCGCCATCCCGAAATGCCGCGCGCGATTTTCAAATTATTGTGGGAAACGATTCAAAACGGCAAAGAAATTTTCGCCTACGTCGTTAATCGGGCCTCTAACGGCGACCATTACTGGGTTTTGGCCCACGTGACGCCGAGTTTTGATGCATCCGGCAATGTCAACGGATATCATTCCAACCGTCGCGTGCCGGACCGCAGAACGCTCGACTCCGTGATCATTCCCACTTACCGTGAATTATTGTCGATTGAGGAAAGTCATGCCAATCGCAAAGACGGTATGCAGGCCGCCCACCAACATTTACTCTCTCTTCTGAAAGAAAAAGGTTCAAATTATGACGAATTTATCTTCTCTCTCCAAGGCTAAGTTTTTCTTGGTCATTGTGTGTGGTTTTTCCCTATGCACCTTAGGATACGAAGTGTTTAGCTCCGGTTGGCAGTCGTTGACCAATCTTTTCCTCCTTGCCCTTCTGATCGGCAGTGCCGTGAGTTTGGGCATGGTTCACAAAGCCCAAAAGGAAATTGCACGTGCGCAAAATGTCTGCAAGTTCTTGATTCAGGGTGATCTTTCGTACCGTATTTTGGATATCTCAGAAAAAGGCGAAATTGGTGAGTTACTTTACACCATCAATGATTTTGTGAATTACATGGATGCCTTTGTCCGTGAGGCAACAGCGTGTATGCAGGCGGTAAGTGAAAATAAATATTTCCGCAAAATCCTGCCCAACGGGATGCGCGGTAATATGGCGTTTGGCAGTACCGTCATCAACAAAGCTCTCGCGAGTGTGGGCGATAAAATGAACCGTTTTGTCAATATCGCCAATGATGTTGACCGATCACTCACCAGCGTGGTGAAGGATGTTACAAACTCGGTAGACACTCTAAAAGGTACGGCAAGCAACATGGAAAACACCGTACGGTTGGCCAACGAAAAGACTGAAGCCGCCACCACCTCTTCAAATGATATGGCGATGTCGGTCGATACAATTTCTTCGGCCTCTGAGCAAATGTCGGCCTCGATTACAGAGATCAGCCACCAGCTCAATAAAGCTTCGCAGATTTCAATGAAAGCCGTGGAGGATGCGCGACATGCCAAATCCACCGTGGTGGAAACGGTTGAAACGGCCCAAAAAATTGGTCAGGTTGTGTTGTTGATTGATGACATCGCCAAACAAACCAACCTGTTGGCGCTTAACGCCACAATTGAGGCCGCGCGGGCAGGTGAAGCCGGCAAAGGCTTTGCGGTCGTAGCCAACGAAGTCAAGACTCTGGCTGAACAAACCACTCAGGCCACCAATGAAATCCGAAAACAAATTGCCGCCATTCAACAGGCCACCGAATCTTCGGCCAATTCTTTTGAGCAAATCATGCATGTGATTGATGAAACTAATCTTTATACCTCCAATATTTCCTCAGCTGTGGAAGAGCAAAGCGCAGCATCGCGAGAGATTGCCAATAGTGCGCAACGCGCGTCAAATGGAACCATTGCGGTGTCATCCAGTATGGGTGAATTGGCGCAAGAAATCGCGGTGGTGAATGAAGCCGCGGGAGAGGTGATGACACTCACCGATCTTCTCTCCAGCCGCACCGTGGCTGATGTTCAATCGCTGCTGGGCAAAATGGAACGCTTCATGGATGAGCTTAAAAAAGTGGCGTAGGACCTGTTTTAGCGCAGGTTCTAGAGAATTTTACGATTAAGTGGAAGCCGGTTAATCGTAACAAAACAAATACTTAGACCATTTTTTTCGAGTCTACTCAAACCAAAAATGGTCTAAGCACAAGTTCCAAGATCAAGCTGTCCGGCTACATTCACCCCTTCGCCGTGGAGATGATGCGCTCCAGGAACATGCGAGGATAGACGGGCGGAGACTCTGCCAATGCCTGATGATAGATCACAGTGGCGGGTGTCAGTCCGGGGAGGGTATTGGCTTCGATGATCATAATATCTTCGCTCAGCCGATTAAAAAATAAATCAATCCGCGCATAATTTTCAATTCCCAGAGAGTGCGCAATTTGCGCAATGGCTAACCTGATATGATCGCATTGTGCGGCGGTGAGAATAGAGGCCGGCGGCGGGGTTATATTCACGCCTGTGCCGCCCTGGAATTTTTCCTCTAACGAGAGCATATCCCCTTCGGCCACGGTAATACTGGGGTTGAGGGCACGGAGTTTATTTGACCCGCCATCATCGTTCTGTACAACCCCAATCGTCAGCTCAATCCATCCCTCCTTTGCCGTATATAACAGGCTGCCCGATTTCGGGTTGATGCGAATCGCGTCCACCTCAATATACGATTCGAGCAAATAAGAAGATGAACGCGATCGGGACATTTCCACGATACCGGGCTGACCTTCGAAACAATTCGCGGGAATATAATCGGCCCCGGTTTCAATAAGTTCAACGTAAGTCTTGAGATCAAGGTCTGAACGCAGACGGATCACCCCGGCTGAACATCCGTCACTTTGCGGCTTTACAATGAAATTTTTGACCCCCAATTCGCGGCATAACCCTGTCCAATATTGGTGATAATCGTGCGGGGAAAAGCCCTTAAAATCTTGGGGGATTTGACAGGCGCGGCGCCCGGCCGTGATCACATGGGGGATGTTGGCTGCGCGAACCGCCTGCCCGGTCGCAAATTTATCCATACATAGGCGCGATGCGTCCGCATGTGAACCATTGTACTTCACCCCAGCACGATCCAGCAGAGTTTGCAGCGTGCCATCTTCACCAATACCGCCATGAAGCCCCAGAAATACGAAGCTTTTTGTTTTGGCACAATCGGCAATAAATTCCTCTAAACTCATACTCACAGGCTGCGGCCAATCCTCTATCTGGGTCTCTATCGCGCTGAGTTTGAGCCGCGCACGCAAAGGGGGCGCCATAAGTTTAAGCCGCGCGAGAATGGCCGGAGCATCCTGACAAGCCGCCAAAATTTCCTCCACTGTGTGCAGCAAACAAAACATATAGGGCAACCGCCATACTTTATTGTCTGTATCCAACAAATACGGGGCGGGATCGTAAATTTTAGAGGCGCGCAGCTTGAGCCAGATGTTGGTACCACTCATGAGTGAGACTTGCCGCTCCGCCGATGCCCCGCCAAAAATCACGCGCACGGGGCAACGATTTTGCGCTGGCGCTACAGGATCGAGCAAAATTTTGCCCATAGTTTTTCCCACAATTTTTCCCATGCGGCGGCAGGCAGAACCAACAATCAAACGCAGCATTTCGGTATGAGTCAATCCCACGCGCGCGCCCTGTTGAAACAGGAAACTATTTTGTTCCATGCCGCTGATCGGATTAAAATCAGAGAAAATAATCCGTCCGTCTTTGAGAACCCATCCATCCAGCCGCGCAAAATCACGCATGCCCAAATAACGGTAAATGGCTTCGGCTTGGGTCTGAATTTGGGTGATTTTTTCATCATCAAATCGCGGCGGGCAATGATAGGCCACGCGCTCAGACGGTAAATATTTACGGCGAAAATCAAAGATCGCATTGTCTTCATAACTGATGTGAATTTCGGTGGGAATGAGGGAAACGGGCGCGCCCTGATCATTCTCCACCAAAACCACGGTGAATTCCTGACCATCGCAAAACGGTTCAAGAATGGCCGTATGATCAATTTTTTTGGCAAAGATTTCGCCCTCTAACTTCCTTAGGGTTTCCAAAGGGTCGCGAACGGAAAATACGCCGATGCTGGACCCTCCCGCGGCCGGTTTAATAATGGCGCGGGTTAAATCATGTTGCGCAAAAAAATCTTCGATTAATTGCGCGTTGAACGGATTGCCCTCACGCAGTTGGATTGAAGGCAACGTCTCATACCCCGCCTTCGCCAATAAAAACGCCGCGCGATTTTTGAAAAACATTTTGCGACAGGCCAGCGCAGGCGAGCCGATAAAGGGCAGTTCATAATCCTCCAACATTTCCTGCAATGTGCCATCTTCACCAAACTCGCCGTGGATGACGGGAAAAATCAGGTCAAATTGCTGCAATTTTTGCTGCAGGTCGGAATCACCTAGGCGCGCGCCGCTTTCCGTCAATTTAAAATCAAAATCACCCGGATTGTTGGAATAAATTTGCGCGGGGTTGAGTTGATAAAAATTCAAATGCGGATCAACGTAAAACGGCGTGATGTGAATAGAGTCGCAGCCCAAATGATCCATGACTGAGCGGGCGGAATTGAGCGATATTCCGCGCTCCAGCGATGGCCCACCGCACAATACGGCAATTTTTAGAATATCGGACGTAGCAAAGGATGACGGATTTGGCGGAACGTGCGGCATGATGAGATATGAACGATTAAGGGAAAAAGTTAGCGGGAGACTGCTTATCATAAGGTTAGTCGGGGCTTTAAATCAAGAGGCATAAAGGGAATTTGCAAAATTTGCGCTGTTTTTTATCGCGTGATGCAGTTATAAAGTCAGCTATGAACGAATTTTGGAATATTGCCAATTATTATGGTGTCGTGTTTTTGCACGAATGGCTTGACGTGGTGTGGGTGGGGATAGCTCCTCTCATTCTTCATCGCGGGCAACGGCTTAAGGCGATGATCTTTGCGCTTTTATGCGTCATTGTGCTGCGGCTTCAGGTCGAAAGCTTGGAACAGGTCGGCGTCCGCCATGGCTTGAGCGGATTGTTCCACTGGCCGCTGCTTACGCGCGGGTTTGTGGTATATGGCATCTTTAATCTGGTTTATCTGATTTTGTCCCGCCTTTCCCCCGCAACACGCGGCCCAATTTACCTGGCCGCCACGTTATCAATTTTTTTCATGGCGTTTGTGGCCTCGACTATAGTATTGCTTATTTGAAATCTCATTGACTATACGAACCGTCGGACGAATTATGAAGAAAATCAAAACCGCCAAGGGCCGCAAGACGTCCTCAACATTGTGGATTGAACGCCAGCTCAATGACCCTTACGTGATGAAGGCTCAGAAAGAAGGCTATCGCTCCCGCGCGGCCTATAAATTGCTTGAAATGAATGAAAAGCATCAATTCCTTAAACCCCATATGGCAGTGGTGGATTTGGGCGCGGCTCCGGGCGGGTGGTGTCAGGTCGCCCTGCAGAAAAAATGCGCCAAAATCGTAGCGATTGATTTGCTGGATATGGATGAGTTGCCGGGGGTCGATTTTTTTCAACAAGATTTTATGGCGGATGAAGCCCCCTCATTGTTGCGCGCAAAGCTGGAGGGACCGGCCGATGTGGTGTTGAGCGATATGGCCCACAACACCACGGGCCACAAATATACCGATCATCTGAAAATTATGGCGCTCGTTGAGGCTGCCTATGATTTTGCCACCGAAATCCTGAAACCGGGCGGGAGTTTTCTGGCCAAAACCTTTCAGGGCGGCGCGGATTCCGAGCTTTTGGCGCGGATGAAGATTGAATTTACGCAGGTCAAGCACCTCAAACCCCCGGCCTCACGCGCGGATAGTTCCGAGCGTTATGTGCTGGCAACCGGATTCCGCCCGCTAAAATCTGTCAATTAACGATTCTCTTCGGTGCTGGCACCATGCGTTTATGGTGAAACTCAGCGAAAGAATGAATGAATATTAAAGAAAAGGTTGAAAATTTGTAAAAATATGCTATAGTCATTAGCGTTGTAGGCTAAACGCAAGACAAAGTCATAGGAAATTTGTTGATAAAACTTTTTAAGGTCAACGTCAAGGCGGTATTTTCATTTTCATATCGGTAAATTTTGATAAAAATGAGACACTTATTGCCCCCTGTTTTTCCCATATTTGATGCGTTAGTGGGATTTTTTGATTATTTTCAACCAGAAGGATGTATCGGCATGGCTAAAACTGAAAAAGCGAAAAAAACTATTTCCGTAAAAAACAAGGCTGCATCCGCATCCTCGCGATCCTCGACACCTTCAGTTGTCAAAAAATCTGCCGCTCGTCTTGCTGCAAAATCGCCTGCAACGAAAACCACTACAAAATCAACGGCTCAAGCGGCCACCAAAAAAGTAACAACCCAAAAAGCGACCACCAAGATGGCGGCCAAAACGGCTCCCAAAGCCCCCCCTAAGGCGACCGCAAAAACCGCTGCTAAGACCGTTGCCAAGGTTGCCACCAAGACTCCTGCCAAGCTTGCGTCTAAATCTGCTCAGCTTCAGGCCAAAAAATCATCCGTTCAGGCAAAAACATCGGCTAAGGCTACACCGAAGGCATCACGCAAAATTTCTAAAATTGCGAAGGATGTGAAATCTTCCCAAAGCAAGTCCACACAGAAACAACAAGCTAAGACTCGGGTTGCTACTGTGGTGGCTAAGCCTGAACCCGTAAAAAGCCAAATTGTAAAAGCTCAGTCGACAAAAACCCAATCCGTGAAAGCGGCATCGGTGAAAACCGTAGAGCCTAAGGCAAACTCGCCTAAAACGCCAATTGTGGTGAAGGCTCCGCTCAATCAAAATATGCCGCAAATTGCACGCGCCACACCGGTCGCGGCCTTGGCCCCGCATAAGCTTACCGCAACGCAATCTTCGGCCAATCTGGTGAAACCGGCTTATCGCCCGATTCAGGTGATTAACAAACCCCTCACCCCTGCTCAACCGCACCGCGCCATGGCACCGATGCAAAAACCTGCGGAAAAAGCAGAATTTAAAAAGGGTGATTACGTTTGCTATCCCGCCCATGGTGTGGGAGAGATTGAGGCCGTGGAAACCCAGATGATCGGCGGCATGGAAATTAAATTATATGCGATTGCCTTTGAAAAAGATCGTATGCGTTTGAAGGTGCCCGTGGCGCGCGCGCATGCATCGGGCTTGCGGAAATTATCATCTGCGGGGCGTATTGAAGATGCAATGAAAACCCTTCAGGGGCGCGCTCAGGTTCGCCGCGCCATGTGGTCGCGCCGTGCGCAGGAATATGAAACCAAAATCAATTCCGGTGACCCGGTATCGATTGCCGAAGTCTTGCGCGATTTGAAACGCAGCAACGACGATAACGATCAATCCTATTCCGAACGCCAGATTTACCAATCGGCATTGGAACGTTTGGCCCGTGAGGTCGCCGCCGTTGAAAAAATCACGGAAATTGAAGCATCAGAGCGTTTGGAAAACATGATTCGCGGTCGTAAAGCCCGCGCTGCAGCCCAGAGTGAAAGCGACGCCAGCTCGGCCTCACTCAACGAAGAGGCAGCTTGATCATTCCCTTTCGGCCATCAGGCTGTATAAAAATGATCTGCGTTTTGCAGGTCATTTTTTATGTGATATGCCCCTCACCCATGGAGCGTCGGAATGTCATAATAGTACATTTCATTAGAAATTAGTACATTTTCAATGAAACCTCTTGAATTTGAGATGGGGTCATGGACAACTCCGGGGTTGGATTTTTAACAAAGTCGCGGCATAATGGGTTATGGTTCGTAAGATTTGGGTTATTTTAATTTTAATAGGCACGGCATTGTCTTTGTGCGGAGTGCCATATGCGGCCCATGCCGCTCAAGAAAATGAGAATATTTCTGTCGCGCCATCACAAAACATAGCATCGCCGACGGAAGGCTTAGACCGCTTATCGCCCCACTTGGCACCAGAGAATTCCCCGCCCCCCAAAGGAATCTTACCACAAATCAAGAGGCCAAAACTTAATCTGGAGCAAATTGACGAAGCACTGGATGTCACCAAGCAATGCTATGCTTCGGATTACATGAATAATCATTATGACTGCGATTGTTTGGGCATGACGTTTTTGGAGTATCGGCAAGAAGAGGCGCAGACTTATCGCACGATTTTATTATCAAGGGCCCAAAAAAAATGCCCCAATGCCGCCGGAGTGGCCGGTGTTACATATGGTCAATGCCAAGGATGGGCGCAGATTTCACGCCCTTATGATTACAAGGATTTTTGCGCCTGCGTTACCAATCATTATGCCAAACTGTATATGTTTCATACCTCTGATGACCCTTGGATGCGCGAAAAACAATTGACCAAAGCCTATGTTGACTGTGATCAGGGAAAAATGCTGCAAGAACGATTACAGCAAGAACAGAAAATCAAGGAAGTGCAAGAACGCGGGGATTACTATAAACTTTTCCCTGGGGCAAAAAAGCAGGATGAGACGTTGCATCTCTCCCCACCGTCTTCATCCGGACATAAACCGCAATAAATTTTTGATTCTGCCCTGCCCACAAAAGCAAGTTGCCTCAACCAGGTGAATAAATTATAGTGGCTTGAAATGAAAATCGGACATTATTTCTATTTCAAACCGCACCGACCCTGGCGTGGAACATGCGAGGGTCATGTGCGCAAAGACCCTATTCAATCCGCATTCAATAATAGAATCAATGGCGGAGTTCATACGTTTTGGGATGGAAAACTGGCAATTATTTTTGTCATTCTCGCGATTTTGGCAGGCGGAGCCACCTATGCTGCCTTAAGGTCCGTCCCCCCCTTTGGTGATAATCCGGATGCCGTGATTTGGCTTTTGACTTTAGATCTGATCATTTTATGCGTGATTGGTGCCATTATCGGACGACGCGTGATGGGGTTGTTTAAGATCTGGCGGTTGGGGATTCCCGGCGCGCGGCTCCATGTGCGACTGGTCTATATTTTTGGGATATTGGCGATGGCTCCCGCCGTGATCATGACTGTTTTCTCGCTGGTGTTTTTTCATTATGGGATTCAAACATGGTTTAGCGACCGCGTCAAAACGGCAGTGAATGAATCTCAAGAAGTCGCCGAATCATATTTGCGCGAGCATCATCAGGTCATTCGCGCCGATATCATGGCGATGGCCAAAGATTTGGATCATGAAGCGGATTTGGTTTATACGAACCCTGCGGGCTTTTTGCGCTTTGTACAAACGCAATCATTGCTGCGTGGTTTGTCTGAGGTCGTGGTGTTTACCCGTGATCACCGCATCATTGCCCAGGCAGGAGACACATCGGACTTTAAACAAGATGAAATTCCGCAATATCTATTAGAAAACGCCGATGACGGCGACGTGGTGCTGCTCACGGCCCCCGAAGATGACCGAGTGCAGGCGTTGGTGCGGCTCAGTAATATTCAAGACGGATTTTTATTTGTCGGGCGATCGGTGGAAAGCAATGTGCTCAAACATCTTGAAACCACGCGCGAAGCGGTCAAAAAATATGACGAAATGTCGAACCGGTATCTGGGACTGCAACGCATCGTGACCATGATTTATATCGTGGTGGCAATGGTGTTGTTGTTCTCGGCCATATTTTTTGCGCTAACATTTGCGCGGCGATTGGCCATGCCGATTGTGGAATTGATCAGTGCATCGGACCGTGTGCGTGGAGGGGACTTGATGGCGCGGGTGCCGGATAAAAGCGGGTTTGAGGAATTTGACCACCTGGCACGATCGTTCAACCGTATGACGCAACAAATCTCCGATCAACGTGCCGAACTCATCACCGCCAATCGTCGCATAGATGAACGTCGGCAATTCACCGAAACAATTCTGGCAGCTGTGACATCGGGCGTTCTGAGCCTTGATCACATGGGGCATGTCAGCATGGCCAATCAATCGGCGGCACATATCCTGCATAAAAAGTCGGATCATATTGTGGGTATGGCAATTGAAACACTGATCCCCGGTTGTGAAAATTTGATGAAAGCAGCCTACGCCCGACCCGAACGTGTGCATCAGAAGGAGATTGAATTCCAAACATTGGAAAAGGGGCGGCGGATTTTATTGGTACGTATTGGGATTGAATTATTGGGTGAACGCGATATCGGCGCGGTGATTACGTTTGATGATATCACCGATGTGCAATCGGCTCAACGCAAAGTGGCGTGGAGTGATGTGGCGCGGCGCATTGCGCATGAAATTAAAAATCCGTTGACCCCCATTCAACTCTCAGCTGAACGTTTGAAACGTAAATATATGGCTCAACTCCCACCACAAGATCAGGAAATTTTTTCCCAATGTATTGATACCATTATCCGCCATGTGGGAGATATCGGCCATATGGTGAAGGAATTTTCCGATTTTGCCCGCATGCCTGAACCCACACTTAAACCCACCTCCATTGCTCCATTGCTGCACGAAACCTGTGCATTTATTGCAGGCGCGCATAGTGATGTAAAGATTACATGCACTGAAATTCTTCCTCCCCATCATGCTCTTCCCATCCTTTTGTGTGATGAACAACAAGTGCGCCAGGCTTTAACGAATATCCTGCAAAATGCCATTGACTCTATGACCGAATGGCGTGATGGTACGGACCTTCAAACGGATATCCCCGCCCCCACTGACTATCATCCTGAAATTCAGGTTACACTTGCCCTCACGGATGAATTATATGCAGCGGTCAGTTATGATGGAGCGCATACTGCGCAAAACACTCCTTTACTCCCGCTTAAACTCCTCATTGAAATCCGCGATAACGGCCCTGGCTTCCCTAAGGGACAATCACCGGAGAGTTTAAGCGAACCCTATGTTACTTTCAAGAAAAAGGGAACGGGCCTGGGGCTTGCGATTGTCAAAAAAATTATGGAAGATCACGGCGGTGAATTGTCCTTTGGCCCGTTGCTTCTTCCGCATCCCTCCGGCAATCCCACCCCCAATCATCCCATAGCTTCCCCCCATGGCGCAACGATTACTCTGGTTTTTCCGATGGCGTAAAGAGGTCTCATCCCTAAATATTGTGATACACCGTGTTGTGAACTACGCACATTGATCAATTGACAAAGCTTTATCATCCATCACACTCAATCACTTTCTTAAGAGGGTTCGACAGTCATTTCGATAGTCGTTATAACCAACACAATAAATACTGGTAATATGGTAGAGATGAGGTAAAGTGTATGAATGAGATGTTCATCAGATTTACGGGCACGGGTATCTGCCGCCATATTCTCCAGACTTCAATCCTATCGAACATGACTTCTCCGCCCTCAAAAAAATCAGACAATTCAACCACACAAAATCCATCGATGAGATTATTAAATGTTATCAGTAATTGTAAGGTTGGTTATAGCCGGCTTCCACTTAATCGCAAAATACTCTAATCACCATATGCTCTAAATTGCAAAATATTGTGGAAGATGAGAATATCCCGCGCGGCGGCGGAGGTTTCTTTTGATGATTTATCCATATTTTCTATCCACAGGGAGGGAATGCCTGCGCCGACGGCGTTCACCATCTCTCGCGGTGTTGGTAATTGAGTGAGGAAAATATAATCATCCAAAATGCTTAATCCATGTTTGATCGCCCCGCAAATTAATCGGTTGAGCGGTGTCATCAAATAGGAATATTTCTGGCTGGCCACACTGGTTTTTTCTTGCAAAATTTGCTCGGCAAAGCCCACCGCCAGATGAGTTGAGGCAACGAGTGAGAAAATATCTCCATCCCTATTGCGCGCCAAGGCTGCCCCCCATGACTCATGTTTGGGCCTCACTGCCGCGATGATTTTTTGAAATTCGGCGTCAGAGGCCATAGGGACTTTTTTAACCTCAATCGGATTTTGTTCGGGTGAAATAGCGGTTGCATGCGGCGGGTGGATCGGCTCAATCGTCCGTAATTTGCGGTTAAGCTTATAAATCTCAATACCGGCTTGGGCCATAATACTCAGTGACATATCCTGAAATTCTTGTCCTCTGCGCGTAGCGAAATCTTTTTCAAAACCTTTGTGATCAATATAAACTTGGGTGATGCCGCATTCGGTGATCGCCTTGGCACAATTGGGACAACATGGATCGGTGATGGCAATGGCGGCGCCTTGTGAGGCAATCGGAAAACGCAGTAAACAATTAATTTCGGCATGAATCGTGCCGCTGCTGTCCCCTATGCGGGCTTCGTGACCCAGCCTTTCCAGTATAATCATCGGCCATTCATTGGTATGTGTACAGGCGTGCATGTCTTTATATAGGCATGCGGCTACTTTATTATACTCATGCTGACTGGTGAGGACGATATCCACGGCCTGTTGCATCGCCAGAAACGGATCAAAGTGGGGATTCATAAAAACATTAAACCTTTGGGATTATTCCAACAAAATGGCTTCGGGCTGTGCCTTACCAAACAGCCAGCCTTGGCCTTTATCCACACCGATGGAGTTAAGAAAATCGCGCTGTTCTAGCGTTTCAATCATCTCCGCCACCACATAAATGCCCATTTCATGGCAAAGCTGGGTCATGCTTTTCACCATTGTCGCATCGCGCACATTTTGTGTGACTTGACGAATATAGGACCCATCAATTTTTACCCCATCCACATTTAAACCATGCAGATATTGAAATGACGCAGAGCCCGCGCCAAAGTCATCCAGACACACGGCATAGGATTTGCTGCGCAGCATTTGGATGTGAGCATCCACTTTTTTCAGGTCTTTAATCTCACTCGACTCTGTAATTTCAAACATTAAATGCGCGGCGGCCTTGGGATATTCGTCTAATGTGTTCAATAATTTTTTGACAAAGCGTTCATTTTCAATGGATTGCCCCGATAAATTCACCGCAAATTTTCCGATTTTTTTGTGACGATTGCGGTCGATATATTTGATACATTGCCGACAAATTGCCAAATCCATGTCAAGACTCAGGCCGATGTCCTCACTCATCGTAATCAACTCAAACGGAGACTCGTCCCCATTAAAACGCACCAAAACTTCGTGATGCGAGATTTTACCGCTCGCCAAATCCACAATCGGTTGGAAAAACAGGCGAAAATCCTGATGCGAGATTAAGCGTTTGAGGTTGGTGATTTTAGCCGCATTTTCCTCCAGAAACCCGGCAAAGGCTGTTTTTAAATCGCCGGATACGGCATCAAGCCCCTTTTTCTGCATTTTTTCAATCGTATAAAAGATTGCGCGGGTGGCTTCGCGGGCAGTCAGGCTGCTTAAATCACCCTCAATATTTTTGGACTTCATGCCCACTGCGCCGCCCAAATCATATTGAGTGAGCAGGCTTGTCATTTTGTCCCGCAGGGTATTGTCCTCCCCATCCTCATTTTCACGCAGCAACAGGAACTTTCCGTCCTCTACCTTCACGGCCGACTCGCCGTCGAGCGAACTTTCCATCATCAATTCACCAATTGAAGCCGTCAAAGCATTCCAACTTTTCTGGTCCAATTTCTTTTGTGCCTTGTTCATGCCATCCAGTTGGATGAGTTCAACCTTGGCATCACGTTCACCGTCAATAATATCGGCAATTTTCCGGCGCAAAATTTGGTCGAAATCTTTCAGCGATGCGGGCTCAGAACTTGATTTTTCCAGTCTGTTAAACTCAATAAAACTGATCAGTGCATCGGCATAGGATAGAGCAATATAATATGGGCCGTCTGCATTGAGCATAAAGCTAGAAATAAAAACGGCACGCCCCTTGATGGTCGAATTGAGGGCAGAATTTTTATGCTTGATCGTCTCTAGGTAAGGGCCTTGCTTTGACCCGATTTTGGTGTTGAGGCGAATAATTTCGCAGATATCATGATCTTGCGGCACAAATAAATCGCAAAAACT
>JBDHTT010000009.1:0-28003 GCA_039808785.1 Alphaproteobacteria bacterium | reverse complement strand
GGGCTATATGCTCACAGAGCAAGGGCAGGATGATAGTTCTTGGTCAAATTTTATTGCCGGCAGCAAGGATGGAACACGCAGCCATTATCAAGCAATCAGGCAACGATTGCAAAATTCCCCCGCTACGAGTCATGAGTTAATGCAAGAATTATCCTGCAAACGCAGCCACATTGCAACGCTTGAAAAGCGCGGATTAATTGCCAAACATCTGATTAAATTTGCTCCAAAACTAATGCAAGTTGTCCCGCATTTTACGCCCGTGAAACTCTCTCTCGAGCAACAAATTGCTGCGCAAAAATTGTGTGATTTGGTTGATTTTGCGCAGTCTCCACAGGGCATAAATTCAACCGAAAATGCTGCACAAAATCCGCACAAAAAATATAAGCCCATCTTGCTCGATGGGGTGACAGGATCGGGCAAAACCGAAGTCTATTTTGAAGCTGTGGCCAAGGTGAATGCGGCAGGTCAACAAGCTCTCGTCCTGCTTCCTGAAATTGCATTGTCCCACGCATTTATTGACCGGTTTTCGGCCAGGTTCGGCCACGCGCCGACCTTGTGGCATTCCGCCCTTACCCCGGCTGCGCGGCGCAAAAATTGGCGCAGCATTGTGAATGGCGAGGCAAAAGTGATTGTCGGTGCGCGATCGGCCCTGTTTTTGCCCTATGCAAATTTGGGGTTGGTCGTGGTGGATGAAGAGCATGAAAGTGCGTATAAACAAGAGGAAATTTTAATCTATAATGCGCGGGATATGGCGGTTTTGCGGGCCGCAACCGAACAGGTTCCGATCATTTTAAGCTCTGCCACGCCGTCCCTTGAAACGGTGAAGAATTCTATGGACGGCAAATATGATGAAATTCGATTGCCCTCGCGCTTTGGCGATGCGCAGTTGCCTGATGTGCATTTACTGGATTTGCGCAAAAACCCGCCGCCGAAAAATTGCTTTATCTCACCGATTTTGCTGCAGCATTTAAGTGAGACTTTGGCGGATGGCAGGCAAGCTCTCTTGTTCCTCAATCGCCGCGGTTTCGCCCCGCTGACACTCTGCCGAACTTGCGGGCATCGCTTGGAATGTCCGCATTGCACTGCGTGGTTGGTGGAACATCGCCGTAGTGAGAGTTTGGAATGCCACCATTGCGGCTATAAAATCAAACTGCCTCCAGTCTGTCCGTCATGCGCAGACTCCAACAGTTTTGTGCCGTGCGGGCCGGGGGTCGAGAGAATTGCCGCAGAAATTGACGAATATTTGCCCGCAGCCAAGCCGCTCATCATGGCCAGCGATATTTTGAACACGCCGGACTTAATGGCTGAGGCCTTTGCCAGAATTCATGCGCGGGAGGTTAATCTGATTATCGGCACGCAGTTAATCGCCAAGGGCCATCATTTCCCGCATATGACGTGCGTCGGGATTATTGATGCGGATTTAGGATTGTCGGGCGGTGATTTGCGCGCGGGCGAGCATAGTTTCCAGTTATTGCAACAGGTGGCGGGCCGGGCCGGACGCGGGGCTTTTCCGGGTCGGGTCTTCTTGCAAACCTATAATCCTGAACAGCCGATTATGCAGATGCTCACGCGCAATGATCGTAACGGATTTTTGGATAGTTTGCTTGAGGAACGCGAAAGCGCACATATGCCGCCATTTTCACGCCTTGCTGCGCTCATTGTTGCGGGAAAGGATGAGGGGCAAACCCGTGCGATTGCACTCGAAATCGGACGCCAAGCCCCCAAAGCCGATGGTGTCCGCATCCTGGGCCCCGCACCGGCGCAAATGTATAAAATCCGCAGCAAATTCCGTCAACGGCTTTTGATCATTGCCGATAAAAATCTCAATATCCAAAAAATGATTGCGCAGTGGCTTGCGAGTGTCAAAGTACCCTCCGCCATCCGTGTGTATATTGATATCGACCCGCAGAATTTTTTATAGGTTTTAGTTCCGGTGCCAAGGACGATTATCCTGTGGGGGGATGGTTGTCACAACCGAAAGTTTTTGCGGGGCAAACAGTGGTTTTTTCTCCTCAAGCAAAATGGCTCCGTGCCTTTTAAAATAGCCGCGATCCATGATATAGGGTTGATGTTTTTTCACGATTTGCTGCGCACAAAAATTCTTGGGTAAGTAATTCGGGGTGATGATATAATCCGCCCACGCACAAGCATCAGAAAGCGCAGGGTAGGAGCGGCCATAGGCTATTTTTTGCTGCGCGATTTCAATGCGGCATAAATGGGCATCACAGAGGAAAAAACCCCCATTTTTATTCAATGTAATTTGCTGCTCTAGCGGTATGGCATGCGCATCTGAAATCCCCAAATGCTGCGTCCAATTTTTGAGTGTAAATTTATCGCGCCTGAGGGTGGACACATAGGCCGTATTTTCGCCGTGATTTTCGGTGGTCATCAGAAGCAAATTTCCGTCATTGGAGATCATCAATTTTGGTGGTTGCCAGAAAATAGTGGCGGCCAGTGAAAACATCAAAAACGGTAGGGCGGCCCATTTCCAACGCCCATGTGCCAGCAAAAGAATAAAGCCAACTATGATGATGGAAATGAGGGCTGAAAACGGGCTCATATGACCCGTGAGGTAAGAATAGGGGAGATCCTGAACCATTTTCGCAATCGCCAGCAACCATTCTATTCCCCACCCCAATATTAGGATGGGATAATGAGCCGCACCAAACGGCCATAACAATAACCCGAGCATCACGGCGGGCATGATCACGAGGCCCGAGATCGGCATCGCCAGAAAATTTCCCAAGATGCTATAGGTTGAAAATTGTTGAAAATGAAACCATACGAACGGGGCGGTGGCTAGACTTGCAACAAAACTGGTGAGAATGGCGGTGAGCATATAGGTTGCAAATTTGGTGATAAGATCGGGCTTTTGCTGCGCTCCCTTAATATATTTTTGTGCATAATTTATGCTCGCCACCAAAGAAGTTACCGCAGCAAACGACATTTGAAAACTGGCTGACCAGACGCTCTCAGGTGCGGTGATCAGGATCACAATCGCTGAAAATCCTATCAACCTTAATGAAAATGGTGAGCGGTCGAACATCACGGCGAGCAAGGCAATTCCGGTCATCAGCAATGCCCGCGTGGTGGGTACGCTTGGCTCAACAAATCCGACATAAAGGCTGCAGGCAATCAGCGCACAAAACGCCGCCCATTTTTTGATGTTATATCGCAATGCAATCGCAGGAAATAATGCCAGACAAAACCGCACGATGAAAAACACAGGGGCAGCCACCATGGCCACATGAAGCCCGGAAATGGAGATGATATGGGCTAGGCCGGATGCCCGCAACGCCGTCCAATCTTCGTTGGCAATGTCGGCGCGTTCGCCCGTCATCAGGGCGATAGCGATGCCTGCGGTCTGGGGCGGAATGGTGGCGCGTATGGATTGGGCAATATTCTGCCGCGAATTTTCCAGCCAAGATAAGAAATTTCTTCCCAATAAAGGTGATGAAGCCACATCGCCATTTAGCTTTTCAAGCTTTGAGAGCGCAAAACCCGATCCCCCCATCGATTCGAAATAATAATGCCGCGCATAATCATATCCCCCCGGCATGGTGGGGCGCATAGGCGGTGTTAATTTCGCGAGTAAGCTGACACGATCCCCTGCCCTGATGGGTTGAGGATGATCATTTCCACGCTGACCGGATTGCGGAATTTTCGTGCTTAATCTGATTTTGATCGGCGTTTTTTCTGCGGGCCATGCACCATTGAATTTATCCTCAATTATCAGGTCCTTTAGGATAAGAGGATTACCGGTTGACTCGAGCGTTCCCGTGATCTTGAGCGGTTTTGTCTCATTCAAAATCATCGGCGTGTGACACATCCAAGTGTGCAGGTGCGCCAGCCCAAAACCTGTTGCGATCAGCACGCACGCCAGTGCGCAAAGCCGGACCAAAAAGATAAAATTCTGCCGATCAAAATTCTGGGTGAGTGTTAAGCGGTGATAAAGACTATGGAGTTTTAACCAGAGCAACAGGCTTGATCCCAATAATATCCCTGTGATCGCAAAGCTTGGCTCCCGGTCAAGCGCAAAATACCATGCCGAACCGACGCCTAAACACAGCGCAACCCAAATCAGCACGCTGTCTTGCGCTTGGCTAAAATATTGTGTAAGTTTGGCGGTAATCTCTTTGGCCCGTATCATTCTTACCTAATAGCAATTTCAAATGACTGTGATAACCCGTTTTCCACCTTCGCCCACCGGATTCATGCATATTGGCACGGCCCGCACCGGGTTGTTCAATTGGCTCTATGCGCGCCGCTTTGGCGGTAAGATGTTGTTCCGCATTGAGGATACTGATCGTGCGCGACACTCCGAAGCCGCAGTCACGGCCATTATCAACGGTCTGCATTGGCTGGGGATTGATTGGGATGGCGATGTGGTTTCGCAATTTGCCTGTACCGCGCGCCATGCCGAGATTGCACAGGCACTTTTGGCCCACGGCGAGGCCTATTATTGCTATTGCACGCCCGAAGAATTAGAGGCAATGCGCGAGCAAGCCAAAGAAGAAGGGCGCAGCAATTTTTATGACCGCAGATGGCGGGACTCTAAGGACACTCCCCCCGCAGGGGTGCAACCGGTGATCAGGATTAAGGCCCCGTTGACGGGCGAAAAAATCGTTGAAGACCGGGTGCAGGGAACAGTCAAAATCGCCGCCGAACAATTGGATGATTTTATTATTTTACGCGCGGACGGCACGCCGACCTATATGCTGGCCGTTGTGGTGGATGACCATGACATGGGCGTCACCCACGTGATTCGCGGCGATGACCACCTGAATAACACTTTTCGCCAAAATGTGATTTATGAAGCCATGGGGTGGAATATCCCCACTTATGCGCATATCCCGCTGATCTTGGGCCCTGACGGGTCGAAGCTGTCCAAACGTCACGGGGCGACATCGGTTGAGGAATATCGCGATATGGGCTACCTTCCCGAAGCCATGCGCAGTTATTTGCTGCGGCTCGGTTGGTCGCATGGCGATGATGATATCATCACGATGGATCAGGCCATGGAATGGTTTGATCTGGATGGAATTGGCCGCAGCCCTTCGCGGTTCGATTTTGATAAGCTTGATCACATCAACGCGCATTACCTGAAATTGGCGGATCCTGAGCGGCTCGTGGATTTATTGGCGGATATTTATTTGAAACGCAATATCACCATTGATGACCGTGGGCGTGCGCGGCTTTTGGCCCGTATGGATGAGCTGAAAACCCGCAGCAAAAACCTGGCCGCAATGGCGGATGACGCTGCATTTTTGGTGCTGCCTATCCCCTATGAATTTGACGATAAGGCCATCGCTTTGCTGAATGAGGAAGGGCAAAAGACAGTTGAACTGGTGATTGAAACGCTAGAAAAACTTAATGAATTTACGGCCTCCGTGATTGAACAAAGCTTCAAAGATTTGGCGGCCACGCATGCGGGCGGCAAATTGGGCAAAATCATGATGCCGGTGCGTGCCGCATTAACGGGGCGCACGTCGTCCCCGGCACTTCCGGCCGCGATGGAGGTTATGGGGCGCGATGATGTCCTCATACGGCTCAAATTCGCCGTTCAGGACGGATTTTGAAGTCTAGTTAAGCCAAAACCAACTCACGAATCACCGCATCGCCCATTTGTGATGTCGAGACCAACTCGCACTCACGGTCCATAATATCGGCGGTGCGGATTTTATTATTGAGCACGCGCTGTACCGCTTGTTCCAGGGCATCGGCCAGTTGCGGGTAATTGAGTGAAAATCGCAACGCCATGGCAAAGCTCAAAATTGCCGCCAGGGGATTGGCTTTGCCGCTGCCCGCAATATCGGGGGCGGAGCCGTGAACCGGCTCATAGAGTGCGTTTTGGTGGCCGGATGCATCGCGCGCGCCCAAAGACGCCGATGGCAACATGCCCAAAGATCCGGTAAGCATTGCGGCCTCATCCGAGAGAATATCGCCGAATAAATTATCGGTCACAATCACATCAAATTGCCGCGGATTACGCAGCAATTGCATGGCGCAATTATCGGCATACATGTGGGACAGCGCAATGTCGGGATAGTTTGCGGCCAACTTGTCAACTTCCTCCCGCCATAATTTCCCGGATTCCATGACGTTGGATTTTTCGCACGAGCATAATTTTTTATTGCGTTTTTGTGCCAGTTCAAACGCGACCTTGGCCACGCGCATAATTTCCGATGTGGTGTAAATCTGGGTATTGAGCCCCTGCCGCTCACCGTTTGGGAGGGGCGTAATGCCGCGCGGTTCGCCGAAATAGACCCCACCCGTGAGTTCGCGCACGATTAAAATATCAAGGCCGCGAATCACTTCGGGCTTGATCGTCGATGCCTCAATCAACGCATCAAACACGATGGCTGGGCGCAAATTGGCGAATAATTCCATGTCTTTGCGGATTTTCAACAGTCCCGCTTCGGGGCGCAACGCATACTCAATATCTGCCCATTTTGGCCCCCCCACGGCCCCCAAAAGAACGCAATCGGCTTTTTTGCCAATCTCAATGGTTTCGGGGGTCACGGGGACGCCGTCACGGTCAATTCCGGCCCCGCCAATAGGGCGATCAATCAGGTCAATATTTGTGGCGTTTTTTTGATTGAGGTGCGCGATAATTTTGCGGACTTCCTCCATCACTTCGGGGCCAATGCCGTCGCCCGGTGTCATAAGGATCGTGTGGTGTTGGGTCATGGTATCCTCCCGCAATGGCTGCAAAGCCTGTAATGCCTGTAATGATTAGAATCTAGCATTTATAGGAGTCTTTGGCTGAGTTCAATATTTTATTTGCATTTGATTTGGGGCAAAAATTTGCTATGGCTAGGGGATGGGCAAAAACTTGATGTTGCCCGGAGTTGTTTGACCTGTGTCATTTTCTAATCATTTTAACACCAAAGTATTCACCATGGCGGCTTTAGATTCTCAGCTTTTAATTGAACTTTTTTCCGAGGAAATCCCCGCGCGGATGCAGCAAGCAGCGCAGGACGGCTTTGCGGCCCTGATCCGTGCCAATTTGGAAAAATCAAAAATTGAATTTGCGGATATCAAAGCCTATTCCACCCCGCGGCGTTTGTGCGTGCATGTGACCGGATTACCAAAGATGTTGGCGGCGCAGATTGAGGAACTTAAAGGTCCCGCAACCACCGCCGCGCCGGCGGCTTTGGACGGTTTTATGAAGAAAAATAATATCCTTAACCGCGATGATTTGATCACCAAAAATATTAAGGGGAGCGATTATTATTTCTTTGAAAAAAAGACCGCCGGTGGCCCTACAATTGAAATATTGGGTGAGATCATCACGCAGTCGGTTATGAATTTGAGTTGGCCAAAATCCATGCGCTGGGGAAGTCATCATTTTCGCTGGGTGCGGCCGCTCCATAGTATTTTGGCGATTTTTGACGGAGAGATTGTTCCCGGCCGAGTTGATCTGGGTAATGGCGCGGTTTTAAATTTCTGTGATCATACGATGGGTCATCGCTTTATGGGATCGGGTAAGAAATTTTCGGTGCGGAATTTCGCGGATTATGCGCAAAAATTGGCTGAAAATTTCGTCATTCTGGACCGCGCAGAACGTCGGCAAAAAATATGGCACGGCGTAAACGGCGCGGTCAAGAAATTGGGGCACGCTTTTGCAATTCTTGAGGATGAAAAGCTGCTTGATGAAGTGGTCGGACTGGTCGAGTGGCCAGTGCCGTTTGTGGGCAGTTTTGATCCCCAATTTTTGGAAATCCCGCGCGAGGTCATCACGACATCCATGCGCGAAAATCAACGCTATTTTTCTGTGATCAATGCGGATGGGCAATTGGATCATCATTTTGTCTGTGTGGCCAATATGGTGCCAAAGGATGATGGGGCCACGATTATTCACGGTAATGAAAAAGTGTTGCGGGCGCGACTATCCGATGCGCGGTTTTTCTGGAACCAAGATTTAAAGCAACCTTTGAGAGACTATGTCAAAAAATTGGATCAGATTCGGTTCCACGAAAAATTGGGCTCGATGCAGGATAAAACGAAACGGCTGGGAGATATTGTTACAAAATTGCAGTTGGAAATTTCCTCTAATCCTCCTCCGGGTTTTAAATCTGATCGTGATGTCTGTAAACGGGCGGCGCAATTATGTAAGGCCGATTTGGTTACAGGGATGGTCAAGGAGTTTCCGGAACTCCAAGGCATTATGGGCGGATATTATGCCGCAAAATCTTCCGAAATGGAGGGGGTGGCCGATGCTATTCGTACGCATTATTCCCCGCTTGGCCCGAATGATCCGTGTCCGCGTACGGGGGATGCCGCGATTTTGGCTTTGGCAGATAAGTTAGATAATTTGGTCGGGTTTTTCTCAATCGGTGAAAAACCGACAGGAAGCAAAGACCCGTTTGCGCTGCGCCGCGCGGCTTTGGGGATTATAAGACTGTTATTGGAAAATGAGATTGAGATCAATATTGATACATGTTTGCGCTATGCGGTGAACGCGTACACCCCCGAAACTGAAATAAAATCGCGTCCAATCCCGGAAGGATTGATCGATTTTATCAAAGATCGCTATAAAGGATTATTGAAATCACAATCCTATGATTCATCCATTATCGACTCGGTTGTCGGCCCGGCGATAAATTTCAATGTTGTTCATTTAACCCGGCGAGTCAAAACCCTGAATGAGTTTATGAAAACGGATGAGGGGCAATCCATCCTGCAAACTCTCAAACGCGTTCATAATATTCTGGAAAGCGAAGGAAAAAAAACTAACTTAAAAGGGCAGATACTGGATAAGAACTTATTGCAACTTCCGGCTGAGCATAATTTATACCAACAGCTTCAGGAATTTATACCAAAATGGCATAAATTGGTGGCGGAGCAAAATGACGCTGACTCCTTGGCGCTTTTAAATAATTTGCAGCCCTATATTAATGAGTTTTTTGACGGCGTGTTGGTCAACGACCCGGACCCGGCGATTAAAGCCAACCGATTGGCTTTGTTGGCGCAAATCCGGGATGAAACCGCCCGATTACTGCCCATGGTGGGATAGTTTCATGCAGGTGATGGATAGTGAAGGGGGCAGGGATGAAAGAATATGGGGCTGATAATCAATGACCTCTAATGCCGCCGAACTCATTGCACAAATCAAAACCTACGACCCGGATGTCGATGGGGCTATGGTGGAGCGCGCGGTGGAATTCGCCAAGGTCAAGCATGAAGGCCAGACAAGATCATCGGGCGAACCCTATTACACTCATCCGCTCGAAGTCGCGGGAATCTTGGCCGATCTGCGCATGGATGTGGTCACCATCATCACCGCGATTTTGCATGATACGTTAGAGGATACATCGGCGACATCAGAGGAAATAGAAAAGCAATTCTCCCCCGAGGTTGCGCAATTGGTCAATGGAGTGAGCAAGTTGACCAAAATCGAAAGCCAAACGGTGGAGGGCAAACAGGCCGAAAATTTCCGCAAATTATTGCTGGCGATGTCCGAAGATATTCGGGTTTTGCTGGTGAAGCTTGCGGACCGGCTGCATAATATGCGTACGCTCCATCATATTACAAAGACGGAAAAACGTTTTCGCATCGCGCGCGAAACGATTGATATTTATGTCCCGCTGGCTGAGCGTATCGGGCTGCATAAGGTCAAGGAAGATCTTGAGGATCTCTCATTTTCCTACATCAACCCGGAGGCGAGGGATAGTATCACCAATCGGCTTTCTTTCCTGCGGCAGGAGGGAACGGATATCGTCAACACGATTATTCGGGAGTTGAATAAGATCGTGGCCGAGGCAGGGATACAGGCCCAAGTCACAGGGCGGGAGAAAACGCGCTATTCCATCTGGAAAAAAATGCAGCGTAAAAACGTGGCGTTTGAACAACTTTCCGACATTATGGCGTTTCGCATTGTGGTGAATAATTTGGCCGAATGTTACCATGTGTTGGGCGTGGTGCATTCCAAATATTCGGTGGTGCCGGGGCGGTTTAAGGATTATATCTCAACCCCCAAACCCAACGGATATCGTTCGATTCACACCACCGTTATTGGTCCTGAAAACCAACGCATTGAAATTCAAATCCGTACCCATGACATGCACGCCGAAGCGGATTTGGGTGTGGCCGCACATTGGGCGTATAAGCAAAATGACGTGAAGGCCGCGATCTCGGACGCTAAGAAATATCGTTGGCTGCGTGAATTGCTCGATATTCTGGAGCAAGATCAACGCCCCGAAGATTTCTGGGAAAACACCAAATTGGAATTGTTCCAGGAACAAGTCTTTGTCTTTACACCCAAGGGCGATTTGTTCGAGCTTCCCACCGGATCCACGCCGATTGATTTTGCCTATGCCATCCATTCGGATGTCGGGAATCGTTGTATCGGGGCCAAGGTGAACGGGCGGATTGCGCCGCTCAATGCCAAACTTCAAAACGGCGATCAGGTGGAAATCGTTACCGCCAAAACCCAAAAACCTTCCCCGACCTGGGAACGGTTTGTGGTCACGGGTAAGGCCAGGTCGCATATTCGCCGCTTTATTCGTCAGCAGCAACGCGCAGAATATATCACGCTCGGTAAGGCCATGCTGCAAAAAATCTTTAAAACCGAGGGCTATGAATTCACTGATAAGGCGGTGAGCGGCGTTGTCGATCAATATCAGGAATGCCAAGACATTGATGATATTTACGCCGGGATCGGCGCGGGAAATATTGTGGGGCGCGATGTCTTTCGTGCGATCTTCCCTGCGCATAAATCGGAACAGGAATTGGCCAAGCTGGCCCCGATTGATGAGTTGGGCGCACTGAAGCCGCAAAGCCAAAATCAACCGCGCAGCGGCAAATTGCAACCGATGCCGATTAAGGGGCTGATCCCCGGCATGGCGGTGCATTTTGCGCGTTGTTGCCACCCGCTTCCGGGGGACAGGATCGTCGGCATTGTCACTAGCGGCCGTGGAGTGACTGTCCATACGATTGATTGCGAAACATTGGAACAATTTGCCGATACGCCAGAGAGGTGGATTGACGTGTCATGGGGGGATGGGCGTGATAACCCGGAAAACCGCGTGGGGCGGTTGATGGTGACCATTGCCAACTCTCCGGGGGCTTTGGGAACGCTTTCAACGGTGATTGGCAAAAGTGCCAGCAACATCACCAACTTAAAAATTATCAGCCGCAGTGTTGACTTTTGGGATATGTATCTCGATGTTGTGGTAACGGATACAAAGCATTTGAATCATATTTTGGCGGCCCTGCGCGCCACCCCGCAAGTGATCAGTGTTGAACGCGTGCGGGGCCGATAGCGGGTGCTGTGGTGGGAGAAGCGGTCATGTTGATCAATGATGCGGATAATTTGAAATCATATAATTAAGGACAGCAAAGCGGTAATATGTTCGGACGACGAGAAAAACCCGGTTACGGTGAAATGTTGCGGCAAGTTTTATGGCCGCGCATGGGATGGAAACGCGCGGCGCGTTATATTCAACATCGTTTGGTACGATTAAAGGACTCAAACGTAGCCGTTGCCAATGGTTTGGCGATCGGTGCCGGGATTTCCTTTGTGCCGTTGCCGGGGACGCATATTTTGGGGGCGGCGGCACTCTCATGGGCCACACGCGGCAATCTTCTGGCCTCGGTCATTGGCACATTGGTGGGAAACCCCTGGACTTTGCCCTTTATGTGGTGGGCATCCTATAAGGTCGGAGATTGGATTTTCGCACTGCTTAATCTCCCCGTGCGGGCCATGCCGATTCATTTCAATTTTGAAAATCTAATGCAGGAAGTTACTACAGATATTAAATCGCTTTTGCTGCCGTGGGTGTGTGGCGGCGTAGTTTTGGGGACTTTGAGCTGGCCGTTTTTTTACATTTTATTTTATTACCTGATTAAACAGGCGCGCGCGGGAAAACATCGTTGGAAAGAAAACCGTCTTCATAAGGCCGGCCGCAAATTGACCCATCTTAAAAACTCGAGGGATGGTCAAATATGATTTTGGGAATAGGGAGTGACTTGATTGACATACGCCGCATTGAAAAAACTTTGGCGCGCTTTGGCGACCGTTTTATCACGCGATGTTTCGATCAAATTGAAATTGCAAAGGCTGGGCGGCGGCGCGCCGCAGGCACGCATATTGCCACCTATGCCAAACGCTTTGCGGCTAAGGAAGCCTGCGCGAAGGCTTTGGGAACTGGATTTAACAGGGGGGTGTATATGCGTGATATAGTGGTGGTGAATGACCCGTTGGGGCGACCGACGATTCAACTCAAAAACGGTGCCTTAATGCAATTGCACCGCTTGACACCGCAGGGCAAAATCGCCCATATACTGCTCAGCTTGACGGATGAACCGCCAAACGCTATGGCGCAAATTATTATTGAAGCATCTGATGCGCGGGACGTCGCCCCGTAAATTCAGTGCGATAAGGACTTATAATGACGATTAACAATTCCCCATCTCCTCTTGATGGCCCAAATAATCCTGCGGATAGTAAGGATACATCACGCCAGAATCCACCGCAAGAAAGCCTTGGCGAAACGGCTAAGACCATCCTCATCGCGATCATTTTGGCATTGCTGGTCCGCACATTTTTATTTGAACCGTTCAATATTCCTTCAACCTCGATGGTTCCAAATTTATTGGTTGGCGATTATTTGTTTATTTCGAAATATTCCTATGGTTACAGCCAATATTCTCTGCCCTTTGGCGTGGCACAGTTTGAGGGGCGTTTTATGGAGGAAAAGCCCAAGCAAGGCGATATTGTGGTGTTTAAACTCCCCTCTAACACAAACATAGACTATGTTAAGAGGTTGATTGGCATGCCGGGGGATAAAATCCAGATGATTAACGGGCGGCTCTATATTAATGACGAAATCGTGCCGCGCGAAGAACTGGGCATGGCGGATTATAAAAATGAAAATAATCAAACGGTCAAGGTTACAAAATATATGGAGACCCTGCCGAATGGGGTTAAACATGTAATCTATGAAAAATCAGACACGGGGCCACTGGATAATACAGACCAATTCGTGGTGCCGGCCAATCATTATTTCATGATGGGCGATAATCGGGATAATTCACAAGATAGCCGTGTGACCAATTTGGTGGGTTATGTCCCCTTTTATAATTTCGAAGGACGCGCCGAACTCATCTTCTTTTCCACCAACGGCAAAGCCAGATTGTGGGAATTTTGGAAATGGCCGTGGACCATACGATATGATCGATTATTTGAGAGTTTGAAAGTCAGTTAGACCATTTTTTTGAGTCGACTTAAACCAAAAATGGTCTAGACCCCGCATCAAGTGCGGGGTTACGAAATAAACGAGGTGATAGGACGGCGCGATTTTTAACCCATAAGAAGTTTAACAAAAGATGACATAAATTTAGATGAAAGTTTAAATATTATTAAATCTGCCTTCATTTCTCCTTTGTTATTCTAGTGATATGGGTACTAATATGACAAAATGTTGCGGAGCTAAGCTATTATATTTTGAGTTGAAAACGTAATTTTTTGGCTTTTACGACATCAATTTATAAAATTAGAGATTATAAACAATCTCTTAATAGGTGAGGTAAAAAATGAACACACAAGAGCCTACTTTTTCCCCTCCTCCTTCCAGACAAAATTTTGCCACGGCTGTGGAATATGCGCTGATCGCGGCGGGTTTGGCACTGGCGATTGCCAGTGCGGTTTATGCCTTTGGTCATCATGTGTCTTATGAATTTGATCAATGGGGCATGGCGGTTAACGCACAAATCTCTAATTCTTAAGAACCCGTCCATGCTCTCACCTACGGCGTTGGCTTTTTGCGGCATTTCTGCGCTTCCGCTCCTCACGTACCTTTAAGTACGATCCGGTGTGGTTTTCGAAAAGCCTCAAAAATCCTTAGCCCTAGCGAGATCACGAACAGGCTCTGAGCTGTGAACGTGGCGTTTATCTGTTATGGATTATAACGGATCTGCGGCTGGCTGCTAAGCCCCCGCACCGGCTCGGTTGAGGCCCCGGGCAATCGCATATATTCATTTTTTTCATAGGGTAACGCCGCCACGCTCCGCGCAGTGGCGATAGGCGCGATAGTCGTTTGTGGCTGTGGCTGTGGCTGATGCTCCGGTTGAGACGGAGACTGTGTTTGGGGTTTCGCGCTCACGTCATACAAATCAGCGGAGAGGAGGTAAAGCTCCTGCAATGTCATGTTTTTGTGATATTGAAACCCGGCGAATTTTTGGGCGTCTGCCAACGCGGCCGCATCCGTCATGGCCGCCACGTTGATTTTAATCATGCGCGTATGATCATCTGCCAGCGGTGATAATTTATACCCCTTTTGAATCAGGGCCTGGCGCAGATAATAATCAAATGCCTGGTCATGATTGGTGACAGGGGGCACAGAGGTGATAAAAAACACGGGCGCATCCTGCGTTTCGCGCGCGCGCAGTGCCGCGTCCAACTGATCAACAATTTCATAAACGGCACCCTGCCACGCCGCATGATTGGCCGACATATGGTCGGTGTTTTTCAACTCAGCTTCCTTTAACCACGGCGAGGACGGTGCAGGTGATGAGAGCGGCGTATCATCATGATATGTATAACCCCGCGGCATCCATTGGTTCGGTCCCTGCGGTGCGCAGGCTGCGAGGCCCAGAATTCCGATGACCGAACTGCCGACCATCACACAAGTTGCAAAACTGCGGAATGAACTGAGTTTCCCGCTTACTATGCCCGATTTAGCCCCAAACTTATTCATGCTCGTTCCCCGCAGATTATCTAATTATTTTTGTTTCCATTGACCGTTGACCTGCACATATTCGCCTGGTGCAGCAAGATTAAAGATTTTTTGCGCGGCGATTTTTTGCACATCTGTGACCGGAATGGATTGCTTTGCGGCTGTGTCGCGGTAAACCCCCATGCGCCCGGCATTTGTAGTATTGACAAGGTTTGTAATATCAGGTGATGGGTTGGGTAAAACCGAGGCTACAAGCCCGTCTTCACGTTCCCCCACCAATCCGCTTTGTTTGGCGGTGGCCAGATCCATCGCCGCAAAGGCACTGGCGAAAGGAGTTGCACAGATCAGCGCAGACACCAAAAGCATAGTACAGAAGAATTTAAATTTTTGAAGGTTCAGATTATTACACATTGTCATGGAATTCCTCCGTAAAATTGGGCGTTAGAAAATTGGAATGAACTGAGTTTATTTTTTGACAGGCACCCCGAAAAGATCAGGATTATTCATCATTTCATGATCCAAATCACGTTCGACCTTGACCCGCACTTCTTGTTCAATCTTGATGTTCATGTTGATTTCAATGGGTTTGTCGGGGGCCTCCACCTTCACCGTTGGTGTGCAGGCAGTTGTCAGGCCCAAGATCGGCAAAATCAGTAAGACCCGCGCAAATTTCAAAAATTTATTCATATTGATCGTTCCATATTTAAAAAAAATTTGTCCATCACTTTGGCTTTGCCGCTTTCGATCCTAAACGAAGTGTAGAGCTTAAATCCCCCGCTTGCAAGGCTTGCTGTAAAATTTTTCCCAAGTCGCCTTCAAGCTTTAAATTAATCTCAATCGGGCGTTCGCCAAAAACCGGATTGGTGCCCTTGGCCTTGAGGCTAGAGGTCATATGTCCGTTCATCGGCCCGTCCATTTCAAAATTTAACAGTTCAAAATGAAAATCGCTGAGTGCCTTGCGCACTGTTTGCATGCGGGCATCATCACCCTGGAGTGAGGGCGGAATCGACTCCGGTTGATATTTAAAATATCCGCTGCCGCTATTGCTAATTTGCCCGCGTGAAAAGCTTAGTTGCCCGTTTTTAAAACTCAGCGGCACAATACCGCTTACTTTGCCGTTGGCCTCTAGCGACGGTGAGCCCAAGAGTCCCGCGAGTTTTTCAATGTCGATATTGTTCAGGCTGAGTTTGGTTGTAATATTCCCGGGCGCAGTGAGATCAACGGAGAATGGCGATATACCTAGCGTTCCCGCCGCAAATGCAAAGCTCCCCGGGGTGATTTTGATCAGATTTGCGGCCGGGGAAGCCAGTGCAACGCTCCCCTTTGCCAAAACCCCCTGATCATTCATCAGCGAGAGCGAAAATTTATTGGCATTTTGCGGGGCTTTGGTGAGTTGTAAACGTTCGGGTTGCGCCGCAATCATAAAGGGTGCCAAGCGTTCCAGATAGAGCGGACCGCCAAGATCGGCAAAGAGGAAATTATTCCAATTCCCCGCGACATGGTCAAACGTGACCGCGAGCGGTCCCTTAATATCAACCGAGTTTGCGGTGGGTTCAAACCCAATTTCACCATCTACATTCATCGTGCCCTTGGAAAAAGCCAGATCATGGTTTTTTGGCAAAGGGGTGAGTGTGTTAAGGTCCACCGCGGCGATTTTTAACGGATTGAGGTGAATAACCGTATGCCCGTTATCGGGGTGGTAATCGAGCGTGCCATTCAATTTTTGCTGCTGTTTTCCCGCATAAATCGCCCAGGCAGCTTGTTTGATCGGTTCATCAAAAATGCTCGGGCGCAGGGCGAATTGAAGCGTGAGCGGCGAGAGCGGTGCCAGCCAGCTCTCCACTGTGGAACTTTGCTGTTCATTGATGATTTTATAAAGATCAACGGCGTCCGCACTTTCTATGGTCAGCTCAAGCTGTTGCGGTGGGGTTAAATTCCATCGCCCCGTCAGGGAAACATTGGGATATCCGGCCGGTGAAGTCTTGAGCACCAGCGGCTCGGCCTTTGCGGTGTCAATCGCCATATCGACATTTTGAAATAAACCGTTGAGGGTTTTAATGCTCCCCGCCAGCAAATGGCCGTTGACCTGCGGCAACTTCACGCGACCTGTCTCCCCGTTAATCTCACCCGCAGAATGCAAAGACCCGGAAAGGCGCGAGGCATGAAAATTCGGTAAATCCACACGCGCCTCCAACAATTCCGCATCTATTTTTTCTTCAAAAACATCGCTGGATTTTTTTGTCAATGTCCGCGTGCCGTTCATGTTGAAATCCAGCTGATTTTGCGTACTCCAGAGCGAAAAATTGATCAATTGATGCGGCAGCGGATTTTTGTCCTGAGCATCCGGAGCAAAGTTGCTCGTAACCTGTATTTTTCCTTCAAGCCGAATGCCGCCGGCTTCACTATCCACATCCAAAATAATCGCGGGGAGGTTGAGGTTTTGGGTGGGCAAGAACGCGCCGCTGCCGCTGCTTGGCATTTTGGCATCCCACCCCGCCAGTTTAAACTGGCCGTGCTCGCCAATTTCCGCCATCAGGGCTATTTTTTTGATGGTGAGCGCGGCAATATCGCGGTTCACAATCAAATCAAACCAATTTACGGTCACGAATAATTGTTCAATCGTGCTGAAATCATTGCCATCCAGGTTAATATGATCAATTAAAATCCCATTGGGCGCGAGGTAGAGATGATCAATCTTGGCATTGGGAAAACCGTTCAGACGAATTTTTTCCTGAATGACATAGCGCAAAATAAAGCCTGAAGACAAAATCCCCGCCGCGATCGTGATCACGGCCAGCAGCAAAATAAAGATTTTTTTATGTTTTTTGATCATTTTTTGAATTTAAATATCAATATTATCCACAAAACTGGCATTTTGTTGGATAAAATCAAATCGTTCTTCGGCGTTTTTGCCCATTAATCGTTGGACCAGAGTCTCTAATTCCGGGTTTTTTTGGCCTTTGGCATCTGTGAGGGAATCTGTGGAGAGGTTTAACTCATCATCAAAAATATTGACGCGCAGCAAGGTGCGGGTGTTGGGGTCCATGGTGGTTTCTTTGAGCTGCTTGGCGGGCATCTCTCCCAATCCCTTAAACCGCGATATTTCTACCTTGCTTTTACCTTTAAAGACGCTGCGCAGCAATTCATCCTTATGCTCATCATTCATTGCATAATGGCTTAAATTGCCCGCTGTCAAACGATAGAGCGGCGGTTGCGCCAGATACAGATGACCGTTTTCAATCAGCTTTGGCATTTGGGTGTAAAACATGGTCATGAGGAGTGAGGCAATATGCGCCCCGTCCACGTCCGCATCGGTCATGATGATCACACGTTCATAACGCAGATTATCAAGTGAAAAGGATGAGCCGATGCCGCATCCCAATGCCTGAACCAAATCCTGAATTTCCTGATTATCGCGGATTTTATCGCGTGTGGCACTCACCACATTCAAAATTTTACCCCGAAGCGGCAAAATTGCCTGGGTTTCACGGTTGCGCCCCTGTTTGGCCGATCCACCCGCCGAGTCCCCTTCAACGATGAATAATTCCGTACCTTCGGCGGCACTGCGGGCGCAATCGGCCAGTTTTCCGGGTAACCGCAGCCGCCGTGTCGGGGTTTTGCGCGAAAGTTCCTTTTCATCCTTACGCCGCTTGCGTTCCTCTGCCTTATCAACAAACGTCTCTAGCAAAATTGTGCTGCGGGCCGGGTCATTGGTCAACCAATGGTCGAAATGATCCTTTATCGCATTTTCAACCCAGCGCGTGACCTCCGGCGTTGAGAGTTTATCCTTGGTCTGGCCCTGAAATTGAGGCTCACGGATGAAAACTGAGAGCACGATCGTGGCGCCCGCCAACACATCATCGGCCGTGATCTGGCCTGATTTTTTATTGCCCGTGAGTTCACCATAGTTTTTGAGGCCGCGCAGTAACATGGACCTGAGGCCCGCTTCATGCGTGCCGCCCTGGGGCGTTGGCACTGTATTACAGTAAGATTTGGTAAATCCGTCACCGTAAGACAGCCATGACAGCGCGCATTCCACCCGCCCGAGGTTTTTTCCATCCTGATCCGGGAAATCCGCCTGAATATAAAACGGTTCGGCAATCAATGTTTCCTGATTTTCCACTACACCTGTGAGGTAATCAAGTAAGCCGTTGGGGAAGTGAAAATTGGCGCGCGCGGGGATGTTTTGGGCCCCCTCCACCAACTCCTCATCACACGACCATGCAATCTCCACCCCGCGGAACAGGTAGGCTTTTGAGCGCGCCAAATCATGAATGCGTTTGGGTGAAAATGTCTGGCGGCCAAAAATTTCCGGATCGGGGTGAAACCGCACCGCCGTCCCGCGCCGCCCCTTCGGGGCTTTGCCGATGACCTCCAAAGGTCCCGTGGAATGCCCCTTAGAAAAGCTCTGGCGGTAAATGGTTCCATCGCGAATCACATCGACATTGAGATCATCAGAGAGTGCATTGACCACCGAAATTCCCACACCGTGCAGCCCGCCTGAGGTTTGATAGGCTTTGTCAGAGAATTTCCCCCCAGAGTGAAGCACCGTCAAAATCACTTCCAACGCTGATTTTTTGGGGTATTTTGGGTGCGGATCAATCGGAATCCCGCGGCCATTATCGGTGATGGTGACGCTACCGTCCTTTGCCAAATAGATTTCAATCAAATTGGCATAGCCAGCGACGGCTTCATCCATTGAGTTATCAAGGATTTCATTCACCAAATGGTGCATGGCGTTTTCATCGGTCCCGCCGATATACATGCCCGGGCGACGACGCACCGGCTCCAACCCCTCCAAAACCTCGATATCTGAGGCGGTATAACTCTGGGCGGCGTCGGGTTTTTTCTTGGTAGATGAAAACAAGTCACTCATTTTTAATTTTTTCTGCTATAATCTAGTTATAATCTATAAGGCTATGGACCATATTTTGCACTAAGGTTTTTGGATCCTGTATAAGGGGTCGCTTATCCAACCATAAATCGGCCCGAAAAACAATGTAGAAAACATGTGCAGAAGTTAAGTCGGAGTGATCTTGAGGAATTATTTTACAAATACTATTCAGCATAAAATAATGTGTTGCCTGTCTTGCCTTAGGGCTCTGGGGACTGCGGCGCGGCATGGTGCAGTGCTTGGTCTCTGGATCATATCATGTGTTTTGAGCGCATCGCCAGCCTATGCCTTTATGACGCTCAAAGATATCTCGGCGCTGAAATATGATCTCACCCAAGACGAAGCGCAAATGAAATCATTGATGGAGCCGCATGAAGAGGCTCCGATGGGCAATAAGGATTTAGCGATGAGCTTTAGCCTGCCCAAAAACTGGGTGCGCTATGATATGGAGGCCAATGAAGATGTGTTGAATGGTGTCTCCTCTGAAATGCAGGGAAATGAAGGAAAAAAAATCGGATTTGCCAGTAATATTCGCGGATTTAGGGATTATTCCATCGCGGGCAATCAGGATGGTGATATTTTTAACATGCTGGTGAAATATACTACGCCTGCGCGGCTTGAACGGCCTAGTGAGTTTCGGGTACGGAGCATTGAGCTGGATAGTCTAGTCTCACTTGAAAATTGGTTTATTGAATTTTTGCTGCAAATGGGGTTCACCCCCGAAGGGGTTGAGAAAAAATCCGAAAACCGGTTAGATGCGCAATATACGATTTTTGAAAATGGTGAGCCTTATTCGGTGCGTGGCGTTTTAATGCGGACGGGGTCGCGGATTATCCTGGCGGAATATTTGGTCCATCAGGAAAATATCGAAAAAGAACGTGATTTTCAAGTTTTGGCTATGCGCGATTTTAAACTTAATCAGGTCAATGAAGCCACGCCCATACAACTGAACAATTATAATTTTGTGGATATTGCCAAGTTTTCCTATCCTAAAAACTGGATTCTCTATTCCTCTGGAATCAGGACGATTGACCGCATGGAGGCTTCAATCATTAACCTGAAAGGTGTTGTGAATCCTGATCAAAAAGCCATCACGGCTATGCAGCTCAATGGCCGCATTGATATCACGATTGTATCGAAATATGTCGGCACAACGCCCGAACAAGAAGTCACAGCAATTGGCAATGAATTGAAAAAGCGCGGATTGATATTGAAAGACGCGATGAAAGATGATGATTTCCCTCAACTCAACTCGCAAATTATTTCAAAAAACTTGCTAGTTTATCACATATTACCGCCCAAAGATGATGCCATGAAAATCAATCAGTTTTCAGGAGTGCAGAAAAATCGTTTAGGGTTAGTAGACTACGAATATTGGTTGGCGGTGTTGCAAACTGAAGGGCGGCAATATTATGTTCGGCTTCTGACTATAGGGCGAGGAGAGGATTTCCGGGCATGGTCAGAAAATGTAGAAACCTATAGAACGCTGCTCTCATCCATATCCCCCATTAACGATAATGCGCATGAAAATCGGGATTTGCTGACCCAACCCGCAAAACCTGCGACCGCACCAACTGACGCTAAAACTGACACTAAAACTGACGGGGCAACTCAAGGAGGGGAGTAGACATTGATAAAAATTTCCTGCCTTTATCATGCCCTCATTCTTATGGCGGCGGGGGCTTTGTTTGTCCTGATGGGGTGTGGCTACAACTCCGCCGCTCATGCCGGGGAAGTCACGCCGTTTGAAGAATGCGCAACTCTGCGTAATATGTCCGATCAAACGATCATGGGTGTGATCCGCACGGCCCCGTTTAAAGTGAAGGGTGGGGCGACTCAACGTCATGAGGCGCCCTTTCGACTTGAGGAAGGTGAGACTGTTCAAATTTGCTCGACCGGCCCGTTTTATGACGGGTATAAGGTTGAGCTGGTTTTGCGCACAATTATCCCGCTTTTTACCTGCAAAACCCGTTTGAGCGGAGATATTATGCTGCGCAAAACCGAAACGGCGGACGGCTATACCAAGCTTTATGCCGACTGCAAATAAAGGGTCCTCCTAAATAAGCAACTTACAAAATTTCCCTTGCTTTTATGGGGAAAACCCCGTAAACCCGTGATGTTTTATCGGCTATGAAAGCTTGGGGTTTCCTGACCTTATCCGCTGGCCTTTGAAACATATTCTATTTCCAAAGGAAAAATTAACTATGGCACATGCAGCCTCTAACATCCAAGACCGTGAAGAATCAAGCGATTTTGCCGCTCTTCTCTCGGAAACACTCACTCCCCAAGCAAAATTTTCTGGCCAGGTCCTTAGTGGTCGGATCGTTGACATTACCGATGAAATGGTCATCGTCGATGTCGGCTTAAAATCTGAAGGACGCATCTCAAAACGTGAATTCGCTATGCCGGGGCAAGAGCCGGAAATTCGCATTGGCGACATGGTCGAAGTCTTCGTTGAACGTATGGAAGACCGCGACGGTTATACCGTTCTCTCCCGCGAAAAAGCGCGCCGTGAAGAAGTCTGGACCGTTCTGGAACGCAATTGTGAAGCCAAAGAACGTGTGACGGGTATTATCTTCTCACGCGTGAAGGGTGGATTTACCGTTGATCTGGGCGGTGCCGTTGCATTCTTGCCGGGATCTCAAGTGGATATTCGCCCCGTACGGGATATCTCCCCGCTGATGGGCACGCCACAACCGTTTATCATCCTGAAAATGGACCGTCCGCGCGGCAATATTGTTGTCTCTCGTCGTGCGATTCTCGAGGAAAGCCGTGAAGAAGCCAGATCAGAATTGATGGGCCAATTGCGCGAAGGTTCCATTGTTCAGGGTGTGGTCAAAAACATCACTGATTACGGTGCCTTCATTGATTTGGGCGGTGTGGACGGTTTGCTCCATGTCACCGACATTTCATGGAAACGCGTCAACCACCCATCCGAAGCTTTGAGTGTGGGTCAATCCATCGAAGTGCAGATTATTCGTTATAACGAAGAAAATCAGCGTATTTCATTGGGTATGAAACAACTCGAATCCGATCCGTGGCTTGAGGTTGCCGGTAAATTCAAACCCGGCATGCGCACTTCGGGTAAAATCACCAATATCACTGATTACGGTGCGTTTGTTGAGCTGGAACCCGGTGTGGAAGGACTCGTTCACGTGTCGGAAATGTCATGGACCAAGAAAAACGTGCATCCGAACAAAATCGTCAATGCCGATCAACAGGTCGAAGTCGAAGTGCTTGATATCGACATGGACAAACGCCGTATTTCATTGGGGATTAAACAAACCCAACAAAACCCATGGTCGGCCTTTGCACAAAACCATAAGGTCGGTGAAGACATCGAAGGCGAAATCCGCAATGTGACTGAATTTGGTCTGTTTGTGGGGATGCCCGGCGATATTGACGGTATGGTGCATTTGTCTGATGTGGCATGGGACGGCAATGAAGAGGCTCTGAAATCCTATAAAAAAGGCGATCAAATCAAGGTCAAAATTCTTGATATTGACGCGGAAAAAGAGCGGATTGCCCTCGGTGTTAAACAGCTGACCGAAGACAAAAACGCCGGTGCACTGGCGGGATTGATCAAAGGGCAAGTCGTCACCTGTACAGTGCTCGAAGTCAATGACAAAGGCATTGAAGTTTCCGTCAACGAAAATGTGAAGGGCTCAATCAAACGTGCCGATCTGTCTCGTGAACGGTCGGAACAACGCCCTGACCGTTTCGCGGTTGGCGAAAAAGTTGATGCCAAAATCACCGCGATTGACTCCAAAAAAGGTCAAATCACACTCTCGATCAAGCAACGTGAAATTGATGAGGACAAAGCCGCAATGGCCGAGTTCGGATCAACCGAATCCGGTGCGTCACTCGGTGATATTTTGGGTGCAGCCTTGAAGGACAGCAAACCTTCCACCGGCGATGACGCAGCTAAAAAGAAAGCGGCGAAGTAATTTAAGGCACTTTCTTAACCAATTTCAAAATGGCCCCGCGGGGCCATTTTTTTTATAAGGCTGAAAGTTTTTTTAAAAAAAGATATAATTTGTCGTAGGGAAATAGCGTTCAAAGCCGCAAAACATATAGACTTTTGCCAAAATCAAGCATTTTCAAAGCAAAAATTGAGAAAAATATAATTACCAAAAGATTCAAAAATATTTGCTTTTATTTTAACGAAGTATTATATTCTTTCGTATAAGACAAATTTTTTGGGAGGTTAAAATGGGAAAGTTAGGAAGAGCTGCTGCGGCAGCAGTTTTATCTGTAGGTGCTTTTGGCGCAGGTGTTCAGGATTCTGCCGCTGAACAGTCTAGCAGTTGCGAGGTTTTAGCTCAAGAAACTCAGCTGAGAACAGGAACTTGCTATACTGCGGATTCTTTTAGGAAGGTAGCGATTCAAGGTCGCGGGTATTGGCCTTTAGCTCAAGGAGGCAGAACAGTTTCGGATGGCAAGCACCCCGACTATAGGGTGAGGAATACTATATTAGTTGACACGTCACGCCCTAATGGAGAACGAAAAGCACTTGAAGTTGAAACCCCAGTCGAACTAGATCGCGATGGGAAACTAATTCCCCCTAAAGAAGTAACAGTTGTAAAGGTGATTGATCGAGCGACAACATTCCCTTCGGGGCCTCAGCTTTATCCTTCGGATATGCTACTAGATGGGGGGTTGACAGCTAATGCATACTGCGGTCAATTCTCAGGTGCAGTGTTGAAGAGCGGAGAAACAGGGGCAAATACTTGTGGCTACGCACTTGACGTAGCCGCAAAAAGGCTTAAGGATGGGCAACTCTATGTCTTGGCTGGCGATGGAACAATGAGCGATTCTCAGGGCGTGGCTCAAAAGGTTTATTTACAATATGTATTCGCAACCGAAAGTATCGTTGTTGGATCGTATGTAATTCCACAGGTGGGGGTTGTAATGAGTAATAACGCCGTTCGTGATTACGCCCTGACTAAACAGGCAGAATCCTTAAGATTCATGGAATTGAGAAAAGTGGCCCAACAGCCGACTCTTGGATTTGGAGGAAACTAAAAGGGTGCTGCCACTGCCACCACATGAACTTTTATTGGTTGAGTAGTGCCAGCTGCTTTTTTATCATGGATTGCAGAATTCTTTGCGTCTGGTGAGTTTGTGGAAGAGCTAAGTTTTTCTTTGTAGTTTTCTTCAACTTTTCCGTATTCTGATTTGTTGTGCCGGTATCGGTCCAACTTTTTCTGGTCTTCTTTTTGAAGAAGACCATTTCTTTCTTTCTCAAGTAGAGAAACAAACTCTTTAATACCCTCAATGTTGTTACCATCAATCTTTGATCTCAAATGGGCATGATCGCTGCTATTTTTTGCAATAGACTCTCTGGCAGCACCTTTTACTCCGGAAACTCCATTAATGGGATTATGATTATCAGCAAATCCCATTAGCTTTACAGCCTCCAAATCCTTCTGAATATTTTTGTCTTTTTTCAACCTGTCTAACTCTTCCCGCTCTGCTTGGGTGATCGTGCCTTTACGCTCTTTTTCCAGGAGGTCAAGAGCTCTCTTTAATCCAGCCTTGCGTTTTTTTGCTCCTTCTCTGGTAACTCCTGGGTCCCCTTCCATAATCGCATCAATAATTTCTTCGTCATTGGCGGGGTCATTCATATATTTCCACATGGCATGCAATTCAGCCCCTGAAAACTCCATATCTCCAATGCGATGCATTTGGGCATCCCATCGTTTTTCGGCCTCTGTCCTATTCATCTCTTCGCACGCGGCGGCGAAATCTTCTAAACGCTTTCTTTCCTCCTCCTCTTTTTCATCGCGATTTGACAAGGCAAACGGATTATCAGGGAATAATCTTTGTTGGAGTTTTTCAATCGCATAGTTATTAATCGTGAAATTACCTCGGGCCGCAAGTTCCGCCGGGTTCAGGGATTCCATCATCTTTTGAACCTGCTCATTGTGCATGACATCGCACAACACCATCAATTCCCCCGGCGTCAATGTGCCGGATTCAATTAATTGTATTATGCTCATGCCCCGCGGGTCTTGGTCGTGTTTAATCGCATCCGGTATCGGGCGCAAAAAATTCCCCGAATTTGGCATGGATGTGTCCAATGTCCCCCCCAGCGTGCCACCCAATGTTCCAAGGGGCGCGTAATTGACAATCGCCGTGGGGACCTCGCTATGCATCATTTGATAAATTTCGTTGGTTTCACGTATGCTTAATTGGCCCAACTGAGCCTTAAATTGTTCGGCCTGTTCAGGTGTCAGCGCAGCGGCAGGAATATTCTCATCGAGTGACAAGTCACGACCCCAATTCGGCCGCCCACCTTGCGCGCCGTTATCCGCAGAAAGCACGGGACTATAGTCCGGCTGATGACCGCCGGTATGATATCCGGAATGGGCAGATCCCCCATACATGCCAACTTCCCCCAGAAGTTAGGTGTGAACCAAGCGGGTCAACGGTGCTGATCCTATTCCAAAGAATGGCGGAATGCCTATGACCCTATCTTGAGTATAGAGGGAAATTATTATGAAAATGTTAATTTTCAATAATTATATGTAATTTTATGTTGAAAACTCACTCTTGGCCCAAATTCGGGGGGCGACCAAGAGATGTTTTCAGGTGGGGGAATTTATTCTATATAATTATAGTTTATATCAATTATTGATTATAATCAAGTGTTTTTATGCGACTTGTTTTGGGGGGGCATTCTTTGGTTGCCGCACAAAGTCAACTTCGATCATGGGATAATTTTTGAGCCCTTCAGGAAGGTTTTCCACTTCATGCCTGCGCGGGTCTTTTAAAATATTGAGAAAACGCCCAGCGTAAATTTCGACAAAATCCTCATTTTCATTGAGCAAAGACATCGTCGCCAATTCGTCGAGAATGTATAACACAGAAAATTTTTTAATTCGTTCAACTTTTTCGCTGGAAATAGAGAGATTTCTTTTTATAACCCTGCTGAGATAATCCGATACATCTTGATCCACAAGATTTTTAAAAATGACACTTGTACTATATAGTTTATGGATTTGAGATATACGATTTTCAATTAAATATTGTTTTGCCAAGTCACTATATCGCAATATTCTAATTTTTTTAAACTTTTTGAGGATCGCGCTATTATTATTGATCCAATCATCTCCAGCTTTTCGAGATTCTGACAAAGCTTCATCACTACTTACGCTCTTATCAATCAGCAAATTATAAGCTTGAACGTCATCATAAATATTGATCTGGGTTTCAAGATAATTACGCCTCGCCCATAGTAGCAAAGATTCAAGCTTTTCACCATTATGTTTAATATTGCCAAGGCTAATGCCAATATGGGCAACTGACGATATTTTTGAATGTTTGCATAAAATTTCAACGCGATATTCCCAATCATTTTTCTCTATTGCTTGCATTTTATAAGCTTCCCTCAAGGTAAGTCATCGCATTACTTTTTGTTGGTCTATTTAAAAGATCCCATGCCAAGTTAAACATATTTTTTCTGGTTATACTCAATAACGGATCCTGAATAACTACAGCACGCACATTTCCTTCGGTACATACTGCTATTTTATCTCCATATATTATTGATACATAATTCATAAAATTTTTCTTTGGGATATACCTGTATTCCTCCAAAGGCCCCATGATGTTTGTATCCCCCTCGCAAATTAAGAGCCGCATTTTTATGCCATCTTTTCTCATCGCAATAATTTTTTCCACTACTTCGGATGGGGATTTGCTTTCATCCGCAAATTCAATCAACAGCTCCCGATTCTCATGATGCATTAAAGTATGGTGCACATCATCCAGTAACCGCAAATACCAACCATCTCCATCAATAATCGTGATCGAATCTTTCCTCAGTCGGACTCCATCCTCAATAAACTCAATGCCTGCCAGCTCCAGAGCCTTGACAATTTTATCAAGTGTTGCCTTTTGCGGCGTCGTGCGCTCAACTTCGGTATTCGCTACGGAGTATTTGGAAACATTAGCCCTTAATGCAAGATCATCCTGAGTCCAACTCAAAAGGCTGCGCGCAGCCTTTATTTGCGCAATGCTCGGACCTGTATGAATTTGCCGTTCCAAAGTTATTAATTCCAAAGCTAAAATTGATAAAATACATAGTTACTATAAAATATTATTTTTTTCAAATTTTTTTAGAAAAAATGTTGACAACGATCGATTGGTGCTATAAAAATTGTACCAACATAATATTTAATATTAACTTACACTTGGTTGTACCAATATTAATCACAGCAAGTGGAATGTTAGTAATATTTAAAGTTCCGAAGATCTGTTGATAGAGGGTTGTGGAAAAAGCGATCTGGGATATCCCAGCTAATGCTTTGTCCGGATAAATGGCCAACAATCTTTGGGCTTTGATATTTGCTTTACTGTCTGCAAAAGTTTCTTTCTCTCCCCAGAAGAAGAAAGCCTCTCGGCCCTTAAAGCCGGGGGGCTC
>JBDHTT010000008.1:0-29540 GCA_039808785.1 Alphaproteobacteria bacterium | reverse complement strand
GGCCGGCATCATCAAACCCGATCTCGTCGAATTCCTCAGATTGAATGCGGCTGATGAGATCATCGAGTGAATCTTTCTCCGCGGCTTGAAACCATTGGTTTCCGCATTTTTGGCAACGAACATTGCGGCCCTTGGGGCCTATGGTTTCGGCCGATACCATGTATTTGGCTGAGCATGCGGGACAAGAAAGAATCATTCCCTATTACAACCATATTTTATCAATTTTGTGAAGTGAGCATTCGAACAGTACGGCTCAATCAATGGGCCGGGGGAGGGGATGATACTCAAATCTGGTGATTTTGCCATTGTTTCCTACATAGTCTGCTCCTTGTGGGATCGAAGGATTAGTAGTGATTTTTTCGGAGACTTCTTTCAAACAGCTCTGTATGGTTTTCTTGCCCTTTAGGGGTAGAAAGAGATGATATGGTGCAATATTAATTGGCCAATAAATTTTTAATAATCACAATTCAAGCTATTGAACTCCTTTAATTGCGGATCGAGCCAATGCATCCACCCGTTCATTTTCGGGGTGGCCGCTGTGGCCACGGACCCAATGCCAATTGATGCTGTGTCGGGCCACTTCACTATCCAACTCCATCCATAAGTCCTGATTTTTCACCGGTTGTTTATTAGCCGATTTCCATCCGCGGGCTTTCCATCCCGCCAACCACTCCGTCACGCCCTTCATCACATATTGGCTGTCGGTGTACAGGTCGATGGTGCAGGGGCGGGTGATGGCTTTTAAGCCTTCGATTGCGGCGCGAAGTTCCATGCGGTTATTGGTGGTGTTATTCTCACCGCCGCTCAACTCTTTTTCAACGCCCTTACAGCGCAGCAAAGCTCCCCATCCGCCGGGGCCGGGGTTACCCGAACAGGCCCCATCCGTGTACAGCTCAACTGTTTCCATGACATTTCCCCTACCATTACCCATGATCAAAACAACGAATGGGTACAATGAAAATCAAATTTCTGGACATACTCACCGGGATCCTTAGGCTTCACCAGCGCCAAGGCATCATGAAAACACAGATCATGCAGGCGTGAGGATAAAAAGCGCAGCGCTGCGCCCTTGGCCAATATTTGAAAATTCTGTTGTTCCAAAGGCTCCAATGGTCTTACGGATTGGTAGCGATCAATAAGCGCCACCCACCGCTCGGGCACAAAATGATGATGCGGACCAAAGCACCAAGCGTTGAGGACTATCGCCAAATCATAAGCCAGAAAATCCGTCGCGGTGAAATAAAAATCAATAATACCGTTCAAATGGCCATTTGTTTCAAATACATTATCAGGGAATAAATCGGCATGGATAGCACCAACAGGAAGTAAGCTGACACCGGAAGTTGCGAATTGCGGCCACTGCGCGCGCAACAACCTGATTTCATCAAGGTATCTTTGCGCCATATCTTTAAAATGCGGCCCTGTTTCCAACTCCGGCTGTGTTGCAACCTTTTGTAGCCGCGCGGTCCAGGCATCAAGTCCCATGGAGTTGCTGCGATAGGGTTTGAAGTCTTGACCTGCTTTGTGCAGTATCGCAAGTTTTTCTCCCAACTCTGCGCACAATTCCGGCGTAATGGTTTGTGGGTCGATATTGTGTCCATCCAGAAAAGGAAACAAGGAGGCAGGTTTATGGAGAATTGTGGCAATCACCTCTCCATTTTTGCCGGCCACGGGTGCCGGGCAGTTAATTCCGCGCGACTGACAATGCTCCATAAAATCAAGGAAAAATGGTAAATCTTCGATGTCGATCCGACTTTCAAAAACCGTCAGAATATAATCGGTTAGGACTCTGTTTTTGTTGGCTGTAATTTTATAATTCGTGTTATCAATGCCCTGAACAATTCCCTCAAAACTAATCAACTCCCCCACATCATAATCTTGCAAAAAATCGGCAATTTCATCAAATTTCAAATGAGTGTAAACGGCCATATCGCGTTCCTAAACTTCCGTTTCTGTTCCGTAATAATGTTTGCCAAGTTCAATTTTCTCCCGCTGCTTGGACATACGCCATCTATTGGTGTCGCGCAGGGAGTAAATACATCCGCAATATTCTTGCTGATAAAAGTTCTCACGTTTTGAGATTTCGAGCATCCTGGGGCCTCCGCCGCCCTTGCGCCAATTATAATCCCAAAAGCTTACACCCTCATACCGTGCAGCTGCCCTGTGGCCGCATCCATTGATCTGGTTCATATCTTTCCATCGCGAGATTCCCAAACAGGAGGTAAACATTGGAAATCCGTGTTCAAACGCATAAAGCGCGGTGCGTTCAAACCGCATATCAAAACATTCAGTGCACCTGATGCCGCGCTCAGGCTCCCACTCCATCCCGCGCACACGCGCGAACCAATTACTGCTGTCGTAATCTGCGTCAATAAACTCCAACCCCAATTTCTCGGCATAACGAATATTTTCTTGCTTCCGCAGATCATACTCCTCACGCGGATGAATATTGGGGTTGTAGAAATAAATCGTGACCTGAAGGCCAGAGGCCGCCATAGCCTCAATCACCTCACCCGAACATGGCGCACAACAGGAATGAAGCAGCATCTTTTGTTGCCCTTCCCCCTGAATTTGCGGAGGAAGAGGCAAAACCATCCGCCCCTTCATAGTGTCGATGTCTGAATGCGCTGTGCCAGTCATGTTTCCTCAAGTCAATATTTAAGTGTTATTTGTTCCAGCGTTTCGCGGCTTCAGCAATACGCGCGCCATACAATTCAGCGGTTTTGATGTCGCCAGATTGTGGGGATTCGGTCGGCGCAACATTGTCCGATTGGGCCATTACGCCCAAATAGGATCCGATGCGGTTAATGCTCTCAACATTGCCACTTGGCACTTCATTGGCGTTTGATTCGTTGCCTTCGGCTTGAGATACCCAGATCATGCCGTGTTGCGCAGACAAAACAACCAGTTGAATAAGACTGTTGAGTTTATCGCCGCTCATGCTCAAAGAATTAGTAAACCCGCCTGCCAATTTGTTTTTCCATGCACCGGTGAACCAAGCCTTTGACGTGGCATCCATAAACATTTTAAACGGCCCGGACAGTGAGCCCATATAGGTCGGAGCACCAAAGATGATGGCTTCAGCTGCCTCTAAATCTGCCCAACTAGCATCGGGAATCTTGCCATCCTGTTCAACTTTGATAAAGTTGACGGTGGCACCGGCACCTTCGGCCCCGCGTTTTACGGCTTCGGCAATCACCGCCGTGTGACCGTATCCAGAATGATAGACAAGTGTGATTTTAGTCATAGGAATCTCCTTAGGTTTTGATGGTTTATAATAAACTTAATGCCCATGTTGCAAACATTTTCACTTAGCTCATGCAATATAGACCCAAGAGGCCAATGTCCAAGGGATATTTTAAAAAATTATTTTCAGTGATTATAAAAACTTGCCCTGAACTAAGAGCGCCCTTTTCTTGGGATATTGGGGAAACTGCCCGCAAAATATGAACTGTACACTCAATTTAAAGGCTCTTGGACTGAGATTTTTGGGCTTCCTCAGCGAGAAGCTCTTTTTTGGACAATTTGCCGATCATGGTTTTGGGCAGAGGTTCAGTGCGGAATTCAAATTGGCGCGGCATTTCGATGCGAGAGATTTTATCCTCTAAAAATGTCCGCATATCATGTTCATCCATCCGCAAACCGTCCTTAAGCTTAATCCATGTCTTAGGGGCTTCGCCGCGTGCAGAGTCCTTGATTCCGGCTACTACACATTCTTCGACCGACGGATGCTGGTAAATCGCTTCCTCAATCAATCGCGGATAAACATTATACCCGTTGACCAAAATCAAATCCTTAATTCGGTCCACAATAAATAAATATCCGTCTTCGTCATATTCCGCCACGTCCCCGGTTTTAAAGAATCCGTTTTCCATGACTTTGGCGGTTTCATCGGGGCGGTTCCAATATCCCGCCATGACCTGAGGCCCCTTGGCCCAGATTTCCCCACGATGATGCGGTTTTGTCACCAATTCACCCGATTCAGGACAATGAAGCTCAATCACCGTTCCGGGAAGCGGCAGTCCGATAGACCCGGTTTTTATTTTTCCATCAAGCGGATTAACGCATAGAACGGGCGAGGTTTCGCTCAATCCATATCCCTCCACCAACACGCAGCCGGTGGTAAACTCAAAATCTCGTTTTACTTCAGCGGGGAGGGGAGCTCCGCCTGAAATACAGTATCTTAGGGAACTTACGTCATATTTTTTAAGTTCGTAAAAATTATTGATGGCGTTGTATATCGCCGGAACCGCCGGGAATAACTGTGGCCTGTGCTTATCAATTAATTCCAGCGTGTCCTTAATATCAAAGCGCGGCAGGGCAATAATTTCAAAACCGCACCGCGCGGCAAAATTCAAGATCGTCGTCATGGCAAAAACATGGAAAAACGGAATAACCGCCATGATTTTTTCCTCGCCATGTCGACAATCATGAAACCACTTTACGATTTGCTCAACGTTCGCCGTTAAATTGGCATGAGTCAGCATAGCCCCCTTTGGAATGCCCGTGGTTCCCCCCGTATATTGAAACAACACAACATCGTGATTAATATCTATGTCGGGCGGGGTAAAGTTTCCGTCATTTTCAATCAGTTTTTTAAAGGGCAGGTGACGGTCATTATTGGGAATCTTACTCAGGTCATCGCGTTTTACAAACGGAAATAACAGATTTTTGGGGAATGGCAGGCAATCGGCAAACGGACACACAATTAGCTGATTGAGCCGCGTTGCATGCAACATTTTTTCGAGTTTTGGATAGATTTGTTTCAAATCCACTGTGATCATATAATCGGTTTGGCTGTCTTCAATCTGGCGCGCCAGCTCATCTTCGGCATAGAGCGGATTGTAATTGACTATCGTTGCTCCGGTTTTGGCCAGTGCATAATACGCAATCATGTAATAGTGACAATTGGGGAGACAAAGCCCAACTTTAACACCTTTTTCGATCCCGTGGCCATGAAGCCCCTTTGCCAGCTGATTAACCAAGTCCCCCATTTCCTGCCAGCTCCAACTTTTCTCAAGAAATGTAAAAGCTGTTTTGTGCGGATAGCGATGCACGCTCGAATCAAAATGATGGTAGAGCGGACCGGTCCATAAGCCCGCATCCTCTTGTATGTTCCATTTGACCTTCTCGGGATAGTATTTATCCCAAAAATGCTGATTCCCCGGTGCCCTGTCGTTCATTCTCATTAATTTTCTGTGTTCAGCAGCATAAAATTTATATTAGAGGCTTGAAATATATCATGATTTTGATAAAACTTAATTAATGATGGTTTCTATCTAAGGTAGGAAAAAGCAAAATAAAGACATCGTATTAGCATAGACATATACTTTAGTATAGATTATAAACAATATTGTTTTAAAAAATCTAAAGATTAGGAAGAAATTTAAAAAATGTCTCTGGGGGAAGTTTGTAAGCCACCCGTCGTTGACGACAGAGAGGGCACGGGCGAAGGCGTGAAGGCGAAGTTGAAATGGTTCAACCCGTCCAAAGGGTTTGGATTCGTGATCCCTGCCGATAAGCCGGTGGACGCTTTTTTTCACATTACACAATTGCAGAAATTTGGCATTCACGGTCTCGGCGAGGGTGCCGAAATTCTGTGCCGTGTAGATCACGGATTAAAGGGCGCTTGCGTTACCGAAGTGCTTGAAATCATTGATATGGGCGATTGCGCCAACGCCCATATTGCTTATGAACCTGCCAAAGCCGGGTATTTCACCGTCAAGGGAATTGTCAAGCTTTACAACAATGAAAAAGGGTTTGGGTTTGTTACACCTGATGACGGGATGAAAGATATTTTCGTGCATAAATCCTGTATGCTCCGTTCCGAAATCATGGAAATTTTTGCGGGTCAGCGTGTGCGCATTAAATATAAAGTGACCGAAAAAGGCCGCGAGGCCGTTGAAATTTCGATCGAAACAACGGTTTAAAACATTTCGCGAGGATTAAAATTAATCGTCATTTCATGCCATTGATCATACTTTTCCGGCGGTAAATTGAGCGGTGTGCAATCGGGGCTGTTGATTGCCCGCAGCACCGAGTCAGCCGCTGCGCGAAAGAACGTATCGGAATGATAGCGTCCCATATCCACAATTTCGGCGGATGTTACCACACGTGCCTGGTTAACCGTGACCCGCACATCGACGTTTAAATCCTGAGAATCTCGTGCGCCTGCGGGAATGCTCCAGCATTGCGCCAATTGTGCGCGCAGGGCATCCATGTCGGTCATACTCATCACGCTTGCGAACTTGCTGATATTGGGTGCGGGCTCAGGGTGGCCGTCTGTTGTTGAGACTTCGGGTTGCTCTTCCGTTGGCTCCTCATTCGGGGTCAGGTCCTTGAGCAGAGAATCAAATGATTCTTGAGTCTTTTTTGTGTCTTGCTGCTTTTTCGGTTCATCCTTTGGTTTGGGTTTTTTTTCAGGCTTTTTAGGTTCGGGTTTAGGTTCAAGCGGTGTAGGTTTCTTTTCTGCTATTTTTTCGGAAGACTTTTCGGGTAAGGGCTCCAACTTACTCTCATCAGGAGGTGGCGGAGGCTCCTTCACCTCTTCAGGCTTTGCTTCCGGCTTTGGTTCAGGTTTTGGCGTTTCCTGAACTGGGGGGATATTCTTTTTTTCCTGTTTTTTGGGTGGTTCAGGCGTCGGTTTTTCTACCGGCTTGGCTGTTTTGGCGGGCGGCTTATTGGTCGTGGCTTCATCGGCAATATGGTCCACTAATTCCACCGCCACGGGCTGTTCAATCTCAATATCCTTGCGCCATTGCGGCATGCCGAAAATCACCAACGCAAACACAATCAGATGCAATACAACCGAGATGATCAGCGGCTTGCGATCACTGGCCAATCTAAATTTTCCCTGATTGTGTCGTTGGTCGGCCACGCGTCCCTCTTTTGCTCGTTATTTGGTTTTTGAAGCAGCCGCGGCTGGCTGGGTAATCAGGGCAACCTTGCGATATCCTGCCTTATTAATCACCCCGAGCACCCCCATGACGTCGCCATAGGCCAATCCCTGATCCGCCTTAATAAACACGCGCCGTTCAAAATCATTATTTGTGATGGCGGAGAGTTTGGTCAAGAGCTCATCATGGCTCACTTTTGTCTCACCGATATAAATTTCCCCGTTTTTATTGACGGCGACCTCAAGCGGTTTTTCATCCTTTTCGGACACCGGCCCGGCTTCGGTTTGCGGCAGATCAACCTTCACCCCTGCACTGAGCAGCGGTGCGGTGACCATAAACACAATGAGCAAAACCAGCATCACATCAATAAACGGGGTCACATTGATTTCGGCCATCGGGCGATAGGCGCGGCGATTGGAAAAGCTCGATCCTTTTTGATTTGATTGTAAATTAATGCCCATAACATGGCCCCTTTCCTGAGAGGGTAGTATTTTTCAGATGGTCGTTATAGTAACGCGCGTAGAGGGAATTTCACCCGGCGTAGCGCAAGCGCCCCACACCGATCAATTAAAAACTAAGCCACATTTTTCTGCGGGCGTGCTTCGGGCGTGTCTTGCGAATCAAGATGCCGCACCATGATGGAGAAAAACTCGGCACTAAAAGCCTGCAAACGATCACCATAGCGCGCGAGTGAAGTGGAAAACACGTTATAGGCCACCATCGCGGGAATGGCCGCCACCAAGCCAATGGAGGTCGCAAAGAGTGCCTCTGCAATTCCCGGCGCCACAACAGCCAATGAGGTATTATTCATCGCCGCAATCGCGGTGAACGAGTTCATAATCCCCCACACCGTTCCAAATAGCCCAATAAAGGTGGCCGTTGACCCGGTGGTCGCCAGAAACGTCATGCCGCGCTCCAACAATTGCATTTCACGCCCGATGGCCAGCGACATGGCCCGCTCAACCCGTTGTTTGAGGCTGGCTTTCAGGCTTTCTGAGCGCGGAATTCCCGCGGCCACCCCAGCTTGCCATTCTTCCATCCCCGCAGTAAAGGTGAGCAAGAGCGGATCAGGTGGGCTTTTCTTCACCCGCAAATACAGCTTGTCCAACGCCTCCCCCGACCAAAACGCATCTTCAAACCGGTCCGCACGACGATCCAATTTTTTCAACGTCAAACGCTTGGAAATAATAATGGTCCAGCACCAGACTGACATTGCCAACAAGATCATCATCACCAATTTCACCACCGAATCCGCATGCATAAACAATCCCCAGATCGAGAAATCGCTATGGTTGGCAACGGCACCGGCAGCAATATTCGCAACTTCATCACTGGCAACAGGGGTAACGGCAGTTTCAGGGGCGGGCATTTTTGTCTCCTAACTCACTAAAATCTTTATGGCTTTTGATTTCATTATCAAAAATCTGACGAATCGCCAACGGAATTTTTACGGGTTTTCCCCCATCATTCACAAAAACTAGTAAAATTTTCATCGCGAACAAAATCTTATCATGCCTCAAGACATTTTGACGCATAAAAAATGAAGTATTTTTCAGTTCAATAAGATTTGTGCGAACGCACAAAAGATCATCAAGCCGTGCAGGTGCCATATACTCCGCCTCAATTTTTTTCACCACAATGAGGGCGTTGGATTGAGTGAGAATGCTGGAATTTTCAAAACCGAGCGTGCGCAAATACTCACTGCGCGCCCGTTCACAAAATTTCAAATAATTGGCATGATACACCACCCCGCCGGCGTCGGTGTCCTCATAATATACCCGCACTGAAAAACCATGTCCCATTACCATTTGATTATTCCGCATCAACCTCAATGGCAATAGGAATATGATCGCTGGATTTTTCCCAATCTCTGGCATCAACCAAAGATGAATAGGATTTTAAGCGCGGTGCGAGGGGAGGTGTCAGCCAGATATGATCTAATCTTCGCCCGCGATTGGATTTGCGCCAATCTTGATTGCGGTATGACCACCAACTGTAAAGTTTTTCTTGGGGCGGGACGAAAACCCGCGCACTATCCAACCAATCAAGGCTAGCACGCATATTTGCTAGCTTTTCAACCTCAATCGGTGTATGGGAGACAACATCTAGCAATTGTTTATGTGACCACACATCATGTTCAAGCGGCGCGATATTAAAATCTCCCAGTGCGACTAATTTTGCGATTAATTTGGAGTCTTTATCATGATAGGCAGCAAAAAAATCGCTCAATTCATCGACAAATTCCAACTTATGCGCAAATTTATCGTTTTGATCAGGGTTGGGGATATCGCCCCCCGCCGGGATATAAATATTATGAAGTTCAAAATCGGCGACCTTAACCGCGATATGGCGGCAATCCTCGCGCCCGACGCGGTGATGAATGGTGATATCTTCAAAAGGATATTTTGACAGGATGGCAACGCCGTTATAGCTTTTCATGCCGTGGATGTGGCGGTGAGCATATCCGGCCTGTTGAAATACCCCGTGTGGAAAAAACTCATCCGGCGTTTTTGTTTCCTGCAGGCAAATGACATCGGCCCCCAATTGCTGCGCGGCCTGCACCACCAAATGCGCCCGTAGGCGCACCGAATTGATATTCCAGCTCATAATCCGCATGACTAAACCTATGGGGCTGAAAGGGGAGGGTGGCGCGGAGTTTTTGGAAGTGTTAAAAGTGCTGCGACCAACCGGCCCTCCATTGCCATGATATTATAGGTCCGGCAGGCCGCGCCCACATCCATCGCATCAATCGTAAACCCTAGTCCGCGCAGAAGAGTCCGATCATCCCAGCTCAACGGTTTGAAATGCGTGCCCAATCCAACGAGCAAAACATCTATACGCCCAGCCAAAGCGTTGATTTGCGGGAAGTTTAATAAGTCAGCATAGTTGGCAAACTCAAACCCCAAAGGCTCCACACAATTATCGCGCACCAATATATCATGCGGATAGGATATATTCCCAATCATAAATTTTTCCCGCGAATAGCTTTGGACCAATTTTAAAGACGATGAAACGGCGGGGGTAATATCCATGATAACCTGCCCTTAACTCAGGCGCATTAAGCCGCCTGAGCGTCTGGTGTTGATTGATGTTCATGCCGTTTGGCGGCATCGGCAAATGGTAGATAGAGCAGGGAGGAGGAGGCAACATAGATTGAGGAATAAGTCCCCACCAAAATCCCGAAAATCATCGCATTGACAAAATCGCGAATGACATCACCGCCAAACGCCCACAGGGCAATGAGTGAAAGCAGCGTGGTGAAGGAGGTATTGAGAGTGCGCGAGAGTGTCTGATTCACCGAAAGATTAATCACATCCCGCATCGCCATTTTTTTGTATTTGCGCATATTTTCGCGAATACGGTCAAACACGATCACCGTATCATTGGTGGAATATCCCGCCACCAACAGCACCGCCGCCAGCGTTCCCAAATCAAAATTCATCCCCGTAAGCGAAAACAGCCCCACAACCGCCAATGTGTCATGAACCAGAGTGACAATCGCCGCCACGCCAAATTGCCACTCAAACCGATACCAAATATAGCCCAAAATCCCGATAATGGTTAGGGCAAACGCCCAGAGTCCGGAGCGTTTCAATTCCTCGCCCACCTGCGGACCGACATATTCACTGCGGCGATACTCAACTTTTTCGAGAAGCGCAGTAAATTCGGAATCAATCTTGGCCTTGATGGTTTCAATGGCTTGTTTTTGCGCATCCATGCCGCCCTGTTGTTCCGGTATACGAATGAGGACGGAGCGATCAGACCCAAATTCCTGTAGTGAGATATTCCCCATATTGAGGTTGTTTAGATCGGTGCGGAGCCTAGAAAGATCGGGCTTTACGGGGGTGACTACCTCCATCATAATGCCGCCCGAAAAATCAATACCGAAATTGAGTCCCTTAAATGCAAACAACGCTAATGACCCAAACACCATAATGGCGGTGACCAAAAACGCGATGTGACGACCCGCCACGAAGTCAATATTAACATGATCGGCAAATTTAAATAATCGCATAACGGGACTCTAGAGTTAATTGTATGGGAGTGTTCATCGTGTGGGTTTAAACATATTCCTAAAATGACAAGGTTTTTGGTTTTTTTACGCGCAGCCAAATTTGCACCATAACGCGTGTGAGCATAATGGCCGAAAACAGCGAGGTTAAAATTCCGATGGACATCGTCACGGCAAACCCTTTTACCGGTCCGGTTCCCACGGCATAGAGAATAATTCCCGATATTAACGTGGTCAGGTTCGCATCGGTGATGGATGACATCGCCTTTTCAAATCCGGTATCAATTGCCGAGAGGATCGAACGTCCCGCCCTGATTTCCTCACGAATTCGTTCAAAAATCAAGACGTTGGCATCAACCGCCATCCCCATAGTGAGCACAATCCCCGCAATTCCCGGCATGGTCAATGTGGCCTGAAACATGGACAGCATGGCAATAATCATCAGCATATTGACAAAAAGTGCCACCGCCGCAAAGACGCCAAAAGTGCCATAGGAAATAACCATATAACCAATAATCAGCAAGAATGCCGCCAATGTAGCGGTTTTTCCGGCCTCAACCGAATCGCTCCCCAATGATGGGCCCACTGATCGTTCTTCGACAATGGTGAGCGAAGTGGGCAGAGCCCCGGCGCGGAGCAAGAGGGCTAAATCGCCCGCTTCTTGAACCGTGAATCGCCCCGATATCACGGCACTGCCGCCGCAGATCGGCTCATTAATTCTAGGGGATGTAATAATTTCCTTATCCAACACCACGGCAAAAGGCTTATCAACATTATCGCGCGTGACATCGCAAAATATGCGCGCACCCTGGGCATTGAGTTTAAAGCTCACAATCGGCGCGCCGTCTTGGAATGTTGGTTGCGCATTGACCAGCATATCCCCCGTGAGTAGCGGACGGCGATTGAGCGGCAAAGTGGTCTTAGGATCCGCACGTAACGGCAATTCCAGCACATTCAGCCCGTCACCCCCCGCAGCTACCAAATGGAATGTCAATTGGGCCGTTTGTTTCAAAAGGCTTTTCACCCGTTCAGGATCATTCATCCCCGGCAATTGTACGAGGATACGGTCATCTCCCTGACGTTGGATAATCGGTTCCTTGGTTCCCGTGCCATTGACGCGGCGTTCAATAATTTCAATGGATTGAGCAATGGTTTTATCGCGCATATCCTTAAGGGCTTTGTCATCAAAATGCGCGGATAATTCAAGCCCGTTTTGATCGATGCTCAGGCTTTCATCCGCGGATTTGAGTGCCTTGCGTGCCTCCCCAATTTGCGAGTCATCCTTAAGTGTGAGGATGACGGCACCGTCTTTGAGTGAAAGCGAACTATAGGCGATATTTGCTTCGCGCAAGGCTTTGCGGGCAAAAATCTGCGCATCATCAATGCGTTTTTTGTTCACGCTATCCATGTCGGCCTGAAGCAATAAATGCGACCCGCCCTGAAGGTCCAGCCCCAGCGAAATAGATTGCATCGGCACCCAGGCAGGCAAGGTTTTCTGCCACTGCTCACGCTGCGCGGCAGGAATAAAATTCGGTACACAAAACGCCACCGTCACAATCAGGACGGCGGCGATTAAAAGACGTTTCCACAGGGGGATATATTTCATTTTGCGCTTTTATTATCTTTGGAAGTGGATTTCAAATCATTGGCCGCGGCGGCACCCAGGGTGGGATCATAAAGCCCGGTGATATAGGACCGCATCAAATTGACTTTCACGCCGCTGCTGATTTCAATTTGCACTTCTTGATCACTCACGATTTTTTCAATGGTGCCGACCAACCCGCCTTGGGTCACGATTTTTGATCCCACGCCCAAGGATTGCAGCATGGAATTATGCGCCATAAACCGCTTTTTCTGCGGGCGCACCATCAACAGATAAAACAATATACCGAGGATAATCAACATACCAATATTCATGATAAAGGCTTCACGTTCGCTGGGCGGTGTTGGCGCACCAGATGCAGGCACGGACGTTGTGGCTGTCGTGGTGGTGGCCGGGGCTGTCGTGGTGGACGTAGCGTTGGAACTTGTCATCGCGGCAACGGGATTGGGGTTTTGCTGAACCGATGCGGCATTTGCTTGATTGATAAACATGTTGTCCTCATAATTTAAATGGTCGCAGAAACTATAATCAGATGAGAATTAATAGCAAGCGGAATTGAAAAACTATCCACATTTGAAAGGGGAGTGTTTGAAAGGCGAATAAAGCCGCAAGAAGAATTTATTCATTAGAATGCGGCAGATTTGCGCCGTTCCACCAGCTTTCAAACACCGGTCCGTAAAGCGAAGAATGTTCAGGTCGGCGCAGGAAATTCCAATAGGCCACATGATCTTCTGGGCTGTAAAAAAGCGGGATCACGTAATGTCCGGCCATTAAAACCCGGTCCAGAACATGGATGGTGTTGGTCATATCTTCGGCCGTCTGCGCCATCGGAATTTGGGATATCAGCCCGTCAATCGCGGCATTACAAATACCCGCATAATTAAATCGCCCCGGTTGGTCACGACTTTCGCATCCCCAATAAACGGCTTGCTCACTGCCGGGGGAGAGGGTATTGAGCCAAAAATACATCAACATGTCATAGTCGAAATGATTGAGCCGATCCTGAAACGTAGCCGAATCCGCCAACCTGACGGTCACTTTGATGCCCAATTTTTGCAGGGCGTTTTGAAAGGAAAGCGCCAGTTTTTCATCTTCACCGCTTGATAAAAGAATCTCAAAACTCAAAGGCCGACCCGTTTTTTGTGAAACACGGTGCCCGTCCTTAATGATCCATCCTTGCGCATTTAAAATTTGATTGGCCTGAGATCGAGCAGCCCTTGCCGATTGCGCATTTCCCGAAGGGGGAGGGGACCAGGCAGCCCCCATGGCATCCTTTAAAATCTGCGGCTCAAGCTCATTTTTATACTGTGATAAAAGTGCTTTTTCACCCCCCGTCATTGGGTCTGTTGCCGCCAAATGCGAATTGGGGAAAAAACTCTGGGTGATCCGATATTGATCATAAAAAATATTGCGATTGAGCCAATCATAATCAACCATCAGGGAGAGCGCGCGCCGCAATTCAGCATTATCAAAGGGCGGGCGGCGCGTGTTGAAAATAAAGCCCCAGATACGCTCAACCCTTTGGTGCGGGATCGCGGCCTTGATCACTTGTTGGGAGAGTGCCGCAGGAAAATCATAGGATTTCGCCCAATGCGCGGGGGTGGTATCAAGCCACAAGTCAATCTCACCGGCCTTAAAGGCCTCAAACGCCGAATTCTGATCGCGGAAATAATCAAAAATCACCCTGTCAAAATTATATTGCCCCTTATTCACCGGTAAATCCGCCGCCCAATAGCTTGGGTCACGTTCAAACACAATGCGCCGCCCGGGTGAAATTTCGGTTATTTTATAGGGGCCGCTGCTGATCGGGGCGGTCAGAATCGTTTTGCCAAAATCTTTCTTAGTCCACCAATTTTTCGAAAGCACAGGCATCATCGCCAAAATCATCACTGTTTCGCGGTTATATCCGGGCAGCAAGGTGAATTTTACCGTTTCGCCCCGCCCCGTTCCGTTATTTATTTTTTCGGCCTTTATTTTCTCAACCTTGCCCACCAATTTATAAATATTGCGCATATTGGGCCGCCCCTTGGATTTGAGCGTATGAAAGGAAAAAATAACATCATCGGCAGTGATCTTGCTGCCGTCACTGAATTTTGCCAGCGGATTGAGATGAACGGTCAGGCTGGAACGGTCCGCGGGGACCTCCACCGACGCGGCAATGAGGGGATAAAGCGTGAAAGGTTCATCCCATGTCCGGGCCATTAAACGGTCATAGATGAGGTTGAGGCCCTGAGCCGATCTCCCCTGAAGCGAAAAGGGGTTGAGCGTATCAAAACTCCCAAAAACCGCGCGTTTTAACGTTCCGCCCTTTGGCGCAGTCGGATCAGCATAGTTAAAATGGGTAAAACCGTCGGGCATCATCGGATCTCCCACCATGGCAAGCCCTCTGCTTTGATTTTGCAACAAATTTTGGGAGGATGGGGCAGGGGGAGAGTTAGCTCTTATTGCAGATGTTACATTCCCCGCCATTGCGGGGAGCGAGATGATCAAAGATATAACAACCAATAAGGTGAAAAGAATTTTGGCCATAGAGAAATTTTATTTGAAAATTAAAAAATAAAAGTACTTTAAGCGGCAAGCAAGATACGCTGTGCTACATCGGGCGATAATTCACTACATTCAACGGGTGAGCCCTTAAGCAATGCACGAAAATCTTGATGGAGGGCGGGGTCAGAGAATTCAAACCCCATGAGCGCACGCCCAATGGTTTCGCCCGAATAAGCATAGTTGAAATAGCACAGATTGGCGAGTGTGGAAACCTGACGCATAAAATCGCGCAATGCCCCTTTACGCTCGGGGAAGAGCACCTGAAACAATAACGGATGATGAAACAAATGTGGATTATAATTGATGATGCGGTACCGAATATCGGGGTCATCGGTCACATCACTATAGCGGATTTGATCGCGGTGTAATTTTTGTTGGAGTTCGTCCAAACGTCCCGGCGATGCTTCAAACGCTATCACGGGAAATCCCTTGGAATCCGAGGTTTTTCCGTACTGAAACTCGCTCACATTCACATCTTGAAAAACATGATCTAATAGCCCCAACAGGCTGCCGCTTTTCTCGTCCAATTCAAAACGGAAATATTTACGGCGATGCGAACCCACGGCGGATTGGCTCGAAATTAACGCCAATTTACCAAAATCCATGTTGGCACCTGAAAGAATACAGAGTAATTTTTTACCCCGAATTTCATCCGCATGATCGCGCGCATATTTGATCAAACCCGCCAGACTCATGGCCCCTGAAGGTTCGGGAATGACCCGCTTACTGTCCCAAAAAGTTTGTATGGCGGAGCAAACTTCGCTGTTGCTCACACTCACCATACCGTCCAAAGTTTTGCTGCAAATTTCAAAAGTTTGCGCACCCGCACGCTTCACCGCAGTGCCGTCACAAAATGTATCAATATGATCGAGAGTGGTAAGTTCCTTCAGTTCCATGGCCCGCGTCATGCTGGCTTGCCCATCGCCCTCAACCCCTAAAATCTTGGTGAGGGGGTGATGGACCTTGATCCAGCTAGACACACCCGCCGCCATACCGCCGCCGCCAATTTGAATAAAGGCGTAATCAAACGGCCCTTGGTTGGAAAGGATGATTTCATCGGCAATCGTCGCCGAACCGGCAATGGTATAAAGATCATCGAATGGGTGAACATAGGGAAAATTTTTCTCCGCGGCATAGGCCTTGGCAGCATCGCTGGCCTGATCATATGTGTCACCGATCAGGATAATATCCACATGATCTTGCCCGTGTAATTTCACCGCGCGTTGCTTCATCATCGGGGTTGAGAGCGGCATGTAAATTTTGGCACTGATCCCCAACATTCGCGCCGCCAATGCCACGCCCTGTGCATGATTGCCGGCAGATGCCGCCACCACGCAATCGGCCCCCGTGCTTTGTGTCAGCACAGATGTGCAATTATACGCCCCACGCCATTTATACGCATTGATAGGCGATAAATCCTCACGTTTCACGAAAATAGTGGCGTCAATATCCGCGATTTTCAATGTCTGCAAGGGTGTTGGCTGGCCTGCGTGATAAACACGCGTCCGCGCCTGTAAAATCTCGGTAAATAAACGATCAAAATTATAATGGCTCATGGGGCATAATCATGAAATGAAACGCATAAAACTGCAACATATATTTATTCATAATGGTTTTTTATGAGCTCGTTGAGCAGTTTCACGCCATAGCCGCTGCCAAAGGGAACGGGGCAGGTGGGCGTGGTTTTCGACATTGCCACGCCCGCAATATCCAAATGCGCCCATGCGCGGCCCGCATCAATAAATTCTTCCAAAAACGCAGCACCGGTGCATGATCCGCCCATGCGGCCATTGCTGCCGATATTCTTGATGTCGGCAAATTGCGAGTCCATTTCCTTGCGGAATGATGGATCAAGCGGCATACGCCAGACTTTTTCACCGCTGGCGGCCCCGGCGGCTTCAATTTTTGACCATAGATCATCCTGATTAACAAACGCGCCGCTGTAATTCAGGCCCAACGCCACCATAATCGCGCCGGTTAAGGTGGCCAAGTCGATCACGATTTTGGGATCATAAGTGTTTTGAACATAGGTGAGTGCATCGGCCAAAACCAACCGCCCTTCGGCATCTGTATTAAGGATTTCTACGGTTTTGCCGGAATAGGATGTGACAATATCGCTGGGCCGCGTGGCTTCATCCGAGATTGAATTTTCCGCCAAAGCCACAACCCCGACCACCGGCACTCTACATCCCCGCAAAGCCAAGGCGCGCATGGTCCCGACCACACAGGCCGCGCCGGCCATATCCATCTTCATATCCATCATGCCCTCAAACGGTTTGACGTTCAGCCCGCCACTGTCAAAGGTAATCCCCTTGCCGACAAGGGCCAATGGTTTTTCAGATTTGCCTTTGGATTGTCCGACAGAAGTTTTCTTGCCCTTGGATTGCCCCCCTGGCCACGACATGACAACCAATCGTGGTTCAAACTCCGATGCTTGTCCTACCGCCAAAAGACATCCCATTTTCATTTTTTCCAAATCGGGTTTGGTAAAAATTTTTACCTTAACTCCAAGCGGCTCCAAGGTGTTACGGATAATATCGGCAAAACTGGCGGGATAGAGTTTATTGGGTGGAGAATTGACTAAATCCCGCACCAAAAACACCGATTGCGCCAAATTTTTCATATCAGAGAACGGCTGCTCTAACATTTTTGCGGCGGCGGAGAGGATCGTGAGCGATTGAACAGAGAGAGTTTTTTTCGATTTTTCAACAGTTTTATATCCATCAAAACTATAGCAGCCGAGCAATAGCCCATAGAGCACAGAAATAACAGGAGAGATTGAGGAGAAAGAAGAGGGGTGGAACTCAACGCTATCATTCATGATAACTACCGACTGCGCATTCAATTTCTGCAGATGAGAGAAGAGTGTCCCCCCCAGATTTTCAAGCTCGGAAACTGTTTTATCTGTTGAAGTACCCAATAAGACAACACGCGAAAAGCGGCTCCCAATCGGCATGGTGAGCGTTAAAAACTGCCCGTGTTCACCTTTAAATTTCGGGTTTTGTGTTAGGTGATGTTCGACAAAAGCACGTTCCCCTGCGCTTAACTGAAAGATTTCCAAAGAAGATTCTGGATATTTTTCGGCAAGCTTGGAAGACTTTGAGGATGATTTCTTTGCGGATTTTGCTGATTCCGATGGAGCAGAATCACCAGACAAACCTACCAACAAAACTGCCGTGTCAAAGCTCGGGGATGACTTTTTAGGAAAAGCTGTAGAAAATTTTATATCCGGCAACGGCACGGTGGGAAGCTGAGAAAGAGCGGATAATAAAGATTTTTTTGATTTAATGGCTTTATTCTGGGGCATGATTGCGGCTCGAAATATATATAGCTAAAGTAGAAAAAACGGGATGATTGTAGTGATTAAAGGTTTTTGCTATGGGTTAGCTTGAAAAATTTGTCTAAAAGACACACGAGTCTAAATCATAATTTTAAAAAGCGCAAATGCAGATTATTGACCGCAGCATTATCAAACAATTGGGTATCGCAACATTATTTATTGTCGCGATTTTGGCGGTTTTAGTTTTACTCACTCAGTCCCTTAAGTATTTGGAATTAATTGTGAATTCTGGGGCAACAGCTTTAAGTTTTTGGCTCATAACCTTTCTTTCTCTTCCAAGTTTTTTAGAGGTAATTTTGCCAATTGGCACCGTCGCTGCCACACTTTTTGTTTATAACCGCATGACGCATGATAGTGAGCTGGTTGTTCTGCGCGCGCTTGGGTTCTCTCCTTTGCGTCTTGCGGGACCTGCACTCAAACTCTCTTGTATTCTGGCGGTTTTATTATTTTTCGTGATGGGTTGGGTGGCCCCGAGCTTCAAAGCCGATGCCATCAAGATGCGTAAGGATATCACCGCGCAAATGACCACGTTGATCTTTCGCGAGGGCGTGTTTACCAAGGCCTCCAACGGGCTCATGGTCTTTGTGCGCAACCGCACCAAATCAGGATATTTAGAAGGGATCATCATTCATGACTCGCGCAAATCGACCGATCAGCCCACTACAATTTTTGCCAAGCGCGGGATTCTGGTTGCGACTGATACAGGGCATCGGGTGGTTGTGTATGACGGATCACGGCAGGAGTTTGACCCGCTGAAATCCACTGTCAAGCGATTAGATTTTGACCGTTACACGATTGATATGCCGCAAGAATCCAAAACCGTCGCCGACCGGCGTGCCGAAGCAGATGAGTTGATTTTACCGCAATTGCTGGATAGCAGCGCTGTGCGTCATAATCGCGGACTTAAAAAAGAGTATCGGGTGGAGTTGCAAAAGCGATTTATTACCCCATTGATGATTCCTACATTTTGCTTAATAGGCTTGGCATTTTTGTTATCCGGAGAGCATAGCCGAAGAGGTCAAAACAAGAAAATTCTGCTCGCAACGTTTGCGATTATTGTCGTCCAGATTTTGTTCCTGAGTTCATACAACATTGCCAAGCATTCCTCCGGCGGGTTTGCACTGATGTTAATCTCGGTGTTATTGCCGAGCCTGTCGGCATTGTTTTTCTTGAGTAAAGATAAATTATTTTACGCTGCGCATGGATACCTCAATCAATCCGGAGGGCCATATGAAGGTCATGTCCCAATCGGCGGAGCAGGGGGAGAAAAGCATGAATAATCTTCCACTACATTCTGTGCTGTTCGGGTATTTGGCGCGGCGATACGCGGTGAATTTTGTTGGGCTTTTGGCGATTTTATTGGGCGTAGTTGCACTTTTCGATTTTATCGAATTATTTCGTCGCGCAAGTAAATATGATGATATTGCCCTTTCTGTTTTGCTGAAGATGGAAGGAATGCGTCTGCCTGAGCTCAGCATGACCATTGCGCCTTTCACGATTCTCTTTGCCGCTCTTTTTACCTTCTGGCAGTTGGCACGAACGCATGAATTAGTGGTGCTCAGGGCAGCAGGGATTTCAGCCTGGCAATTCTTGGGGCCATTGCTAGCATCCGCATTCTTAGTGGGCGTCGTGGCAGTCATGATCTTCGACCCTGTCGGTGCCGTGTTTTACGGACGATATGACGAGCTTAACAAAACACTGTTAAAACGTGAAAATACGAACATTGTTGCGATGTTTGATGAAGGAATGTGGCTACGTCAGGAAACATCAAGCGGATATGCGATTTTGCATGCTGCCAAGATTGAAATGCCGGAATGGCGGCTGCATCAAGTCATGATGCTATTTTTTGGGCCCAACGACCAATATCAGGAGCGGCTTGATTCCCCATCCGCTATCCTTAAAAATCATCAATGGGTGTTTAGGGATTCGGTGATCAATCGCCAAGGCAAAGAGCCACAACGCATGGCAAGCTATACGCTTGAAACGCCGCTTACGCTCCAGGATATTGAAGAAAGTTTTTCATCGCCTGAAACTATTGGATTTTGGTCCTTGCCAGGCATGATCAAAACAATGGAGCTCACGGGGTTCGATGCCACGCGCATCAGGTTGCATTTTCAGGAATTATTGGCACTGCCGTTTTTATTTGCGGCGATGGTACTGCTTGCGGCCTGTGTTTCACTACGACAGTCGCGTCAAGGGGGCAACTTTAACTTTATCCTAATCGGTGTGATCGGCGGATTTATAATCTTCTTTTTTTCCAATTTTTTACATGCTTTGGGGGCGTCACATCAATTGCCGATCTTTTTAGCGGCATGGAGTCCAGCATTACTTGCCACATTATTGGGAGTGACAATTTTACTGTCCTTAGAGGATGGATGATTTCAAAAATATCATTAAGTATATAGATAATCTTGTGCAAATAGTGAGAGAATCGCCTGTAACCAGGAGTTGATTCGATAAAATGTCCAAAATATGGAGAGGAACGTTCGGTCAAGGCCCGCTGGAGAGCAAATTGTTGCGCGCTACAGGGCGCATGTTTACGCAGATTGTTATCCGTATCCGGTTTATCGCGATGTGGCCGAGGCTAACCGCGAGCATAGATCAGGTGATGTTTTTTGCCCTATACAAAAGATAGATGTTCCTGTTTATATTTTCGATGATGTTTCGGACTGTGTGGATTTGGTTGTTTCAATAAATTCTATCAATAGTTGTGCCGCACGTTTTTCGGCCGCACGTTTGGAGGAACCTTCGGCGGTTATGGCTGTGTAGCCTTCTAAACTGACAGAGATTGAGAAAATCGGCGCGTGATCGGGGCCGCTGCGGGCCGTCATTTCATAGGTCGGGGGCGGGAGTTTGCGCGCCTGCGCCCATTCCTGAAGCGCGGTTTTCGGGTCCACAGGCGGTTGTTTGATTGTGTAAATTTTATCACCCCACAGGGCGGTAATGACTTCCTGACAATGAATATAGCCACCGTCAAGGAAAATGGCACCGATCACCGCCTCCATGCAATCGGCCAGTAAATTGGCCTGAAGGCTGCCACCGCTGGCTTTTTCTGCCGCCGACATTTTAACGATATCGGGAATTTGCAAACTTTGGGCAATCGCAGCCAGCGTTTCCGTACAGGCAAGCGCCGAATGGCGGCGGGCCAAATTGCCTTCATTTTCATAGGGAAAACATCGATAGAGTATTTCCGCAATTACAAGACCCAAAACTCGGTCGCCCAGAAATTCCAATCGTTCATAATTTTCTTCCGTGCCGATACTCGCATGGGTGAGGGCATGGGTGAGTTGCTTGATTTCTTTAAAATGATAGCCCAAACGGTCTTGGAAAATGCTCAAAGCCAAGGGTACGTCATCATTTGGGGGATTTGTGGTTTGAGTATCAGCCATGGTAGATTCTTGGGGTCTGAGAGAAATTTTCAAGTTCCCCCTTGATGCCATAATTGTAATGCTTTATCAAGCAAACTTAGAGGGCCTAGCATTTTGCGATTAAGTGGATGCCGCTTAATCGTAACAAAATGCGGCAAAACAAAATGCTCTAGGCCCATTCAATCGGCGTAAGGCCGTGGGTGACGAGATAGTCATTGGCTTTTTTGAAATGGCCGCAACCGATAAAACCGCGATGGGCAGATAGCGGGGAGGGGTGCGGTGCCGTTAGGACCAGGTGGCGAGTGCGGTCGATAAAGGCTCCTTTTTTCTGGGCATAAGCCCCCCAGAGCATAAATACAATATGCGATTTTTGATCGTTGATCAGGCGGATAATACGGTCGGTAAATTCCTCCCACCCTTTGTTTTGATGGGAGCCTGCCTGGGCCTGAGCCACCGTGAGCGTGGCATTGAGGAGCAAAACACCTTGTTCGGCCCAACGTGTCAGGTCGCCGCTTTTGGGTGGGGGCGCGCCATATTCTTGCTCAATTTCTTTGTAAATATTCACGAGACTGGGCGGGATCGCAACATGGTCGCGCACCGAAAAAGATAGTCCGTGGGCTTGGTCCGGGCCGTGGTAGGGATCCTGGCCCAAAATCACCACCTTAACACGGTCAAAGCCCGTAGTGTTGAGCGCGTTGAAAATCTCATCCCCTTTGGGATAGATAATCTTGCCCATTGCTTTTTCCTGTTGCAAAAACTTGCGCAGTTTTTGCATATATGGCTGATGAAACTCAGCTTCCAAATGCGTTAACCATGAGGGCGAAAGTTTAATTTGGGCGGTCATGCTATCGAACCCCGTGTAAATAATACCCTATTCACCAGTTTCCGTAGATGACCGTTTTTTTGCGGTTGCTTTGGGCTTCGCGGCCGTGGTTTTTTTGGCGGTCGGCTTTTTAGCAGCAGGCTTTTTGGTAACTTTAGCTTTGGTTGTCTTGGTTTTGGTTGCCTTGGCTTTTTTGGCGGGGGCTTCAGTATTTTCGGTATCCGCCGCACCTGTTGCGTTACCTTTAGATTTTGTGGCGCCCTTGGTCGCAGTTTTCTTGGTAAATCTAGGTTTTTTCTCACCAATTTGGGCGCATAATTCCACCGCGCGGTTCATGCCGATGGTCAAGACATCTTCACCCTTCGGGATGGATTTAAAGCGGTCCTGATATTTGATATAGGGACCAAAGCGGCCTACGCCGGCTTCAATCTTTGCACCCGTTTCAGGGTGCAGTCCAATGAGGCGCGGCAACGCCAAAAGTTTGAGCGCACTATCCAATGTCACCTGATCAATCACCGTTCCTTGGGGCAACCCTTGGCGTTTCGGCTTATCTTTTTTATCTGTGCTGCCTTCGGGGACGTCAATTTGCACATAGGGGCCGTAGGGGCCGCGGCGCAGGCTCACAGTTCGTCCCGTCCCCGGATCAGTGCCCAAAATTTTCGGTTCATTGTTCAGTGCCGCGCCGTTTTCTGCGTCTTCTAACGCTTCGCCACTTTGCACGACAAGGGGGCGCGTATGGCGGCATTCAGGGTAGTTGGAACAGCCGATAAAGGCACCGAATTTGCCAACCTTGAGCGAAAGCCGCCCGTTTTCACAGGCCGGGCATTTGCGCGGATCGGGGTTTTCGGGACTCACGGGGAAGAAATGCGGCCCCAGTTCAGCGTCAAGCGCATCCAAAACCATGGTGATTGTTAATTCTTTGGTGCCGTCCACGGCGGCCTTAAACCCGCCCCAAAACTGCCTCAGGGCTTCTTTCCAAAATACCTGACCGCTAGAGATGGCATCAAGTTCATCCTCCAGATTCGCGGTGAAATCATAATCCACATATTTTTCGAAAAATTTGATCAGGAACGTTGTGACCAACCGCCCGCGATCCTCCGGCACAAAGCGGCGTTTATCAAGCGTCACATAGGACCGGTCCTGAAGCACCTGAATGATCGAGGCATAGGTCGAAGGGCGGCCAATGCCCATTTCCTCTAGCTTTTTCACCAGAGAGGCTTCGGAATATCGCGGCGGGGGTTGCGTGAAATGTTGGTCGGGTGTGACCTCTTGCGTGCGCAAATTCATGCCTTCGTTCAAATTCGGCAGGCGGCGATTTTCCTCATTTTCATCTGTGTCCTTGCTGTCTTCATCGTCCTCACGATAGAGGGTCAAAAACCCGTCAAAGGCAATGGTAGAGCCGGTGGCACGCAACACAACGTCATCGGTCCCATCGGAAATATCCGCACTTACCTGATCCAACACCGCATTTTCCATCTGGGACGCCAGCGTGCGTTTCCAGATCAAATCATAGAGCGCAGCCTGTTTCCCGTCCAAATACCGCGCCATGTCTTGGGGGCGGCGGGACAGGGCCGTGGGGCGGATTGCCTCGTGCGCTTCCTGGGCATTTTTGGCTTTGCTTTTGTAAATGCGCGGGGAATCGGGCAAATATTTCGGTCCGTAATGATGTTCAATTTCGCTGCGGCATTGGGCAATCGCTTCATTGGACAGGGTGATGCCGTCCGTCCGCATATAGGTAATCAATCCCACGGTTTCCCCGCCAATATCAACCCCTTCGTAGAGTTGTTGGGCCAATCGCATGGTTTGCGAGGCGGAAAATCCCAGCTTGCGCGATGCCTCCATCTGCAGGCTTGAGGTAATAAACGGCGCGTAGGGGGAGCGTCTAACTTGCTTTTTCTCAATTTTCTGGATGGCAAGTTTTTTGTTTTCAATGCGTTTGACGGCGGCGAGAGCGTCTGATTCGTTGGTAATATCCAGTTTATCAAGCTTGTTGCCCGCCAAATGCGTGAGCCGCGCCATAAAGGTCGCGCCTTCAGGCGTTTGCAGCCGCGCATGAATCGACCAATATTCCTGGGCGCGGAACGCCTCAATCTCCGCCTCACGCTCGCAGATCAGGCGCAAAGCCACAGATTGCACGCGCCCCGCCGATTTTGACCCCGGTAATTTGCGCCATAAAACCGGGGAAAGCGTAAAGCCCACCAAAAAATCAAGCGCGCGGCGCGCCAAATACGCATCAATCAAGGGTTTATCAAGGGCGCGCGGCTTTTCAAAGGCAGCCTTGATCGCGTTTTTGGTGATCTCGTTAAACGTTACACGTTCAACATTTTTGCCCGCGAGCAATTTTTTTTCATCCAAAATCTGTTGAATATGCCATGAAATGGCTTCCCCTTCACGATCAGGGTCAGTGCACAGATAAATGGTTTTAGCCGATTTGACGGCGCTTGAGATATCCTTCATAGTTTTGGTGGCGCGGTCGGACAATTCCCAGCGCATGAAAAAATCATCCTCGGGACTAACTGCGCCGTCCTTGGCTACCAAGTCGCGCACGTGGCCGAAAGAGGCCAATACATGGTAATCAGAGCCAAGATATTTATTAATCGTCTTGGCCTTGGCGGGTGATTCCACAATCACAAGATTTGTCGCGCTCATATATTTTTCCCGTTTATAGTGCCCTGGCGGATTTTATCCCAAGGTTATTATTATATTGCAAAGCGCATGAACGGGTTCTAAAACCCAAACCTCGTCACGCCCGAATCCTCACATATCACGGATGGAAGGCTTAATCTATAAAAATTCTCCGGGCATTCACAGGGCGTAGGAAAAGGCCATTTCATTTTGCGGAAATTTACGATATGAAAACAATTCATTAAAAAACGGGCTGATCTTTGTGTGATCAAGCCCGTTTTTATATCTTGGAGGAGATAAATAATGTTGCTTACGACACCTTGGCGAGGGAGCGGAGCACGAAATTGAGTACGCCGCCGTTTTTGTAATATTCGACCTCGTCCAGCGTATCGATGCGGCAAAGGAGTTTCACCGATTCGGTTGTGCCGCTTTTCCGCGTGATGGTGAGCGTGACATCCATGCGGGGAATAATGCCCTGTTCAATGCCCGTGACGGACACGGTTTCGGTCCCATCCAGTTTCAGGTCCTTGCGTGTCATGCCGTCTTTAAACACCAGCGGCAGAACTCCCATCCCGACGAGGTTAGAGCGGTGAATGCGTTCAAAACTTTCTGCAATCACAGCCTTAACACCGAGCAAAATCGTGCCCTTGGCGGCCCAATCGCGCGATGATCCGGTGCCATATTCTTTGCCCGCGAAAATCACCAACGGTTTGCCGTCGGCCTTATATTTCATCGCGGCATCGTAAATCGGCATTTGTTCGCCCGTGGGCACATATTTGGTGAGGCCTCCTTCCACCCCATCCAGCATTTCATTTTTAATGCGGATATTTGCAAAGGTGCCGCGCATCATGACTTCATGATTGCCGCGCCGCGCGCCGTAGGAGTTGAAATCGGCCACGGCCACGCCGTGATCTACGAGGTATTTCCCCGCCGGAGAGTCTTTTTTGATATTTCCCGCGGGTGAAATATGGTCGGTGGTGATCGAGTCGCCAAACACCGCCAGAATATTAGCGGAATGAATGTCGCTGATGCTGCCTGCACCCTTTGCCATGCCGTGGAAATAAGGCGGATTGGCGACATAGGTTGATTTTTCCTGCCAATTATAGACTTCGCCGCCGGCACCGGCGTTGATTGCCTGCCATTCCTCCGGCCCTTTGAACACATCGGCGTAACGGCTTTTGAACATGTCGGCGGTGAGGCAATATTCCACGGTTGCGCGGATTTCTTCGTTGGTTGGCCAGATATCCTTGAGATAGACCGCGCTGCCGTTTTTTCCCGTTCCCAGCGGTTGAGTGAGCAAATCAAGATGCGTGTTTCCGGCAAGCGCATAGGCCACAACCAAGGGCGGTGAGGCCAAGTAGTTTGCCTTCACATGCGGGCTTACGCGCCCTTCAAAGTTACGGTTCCCCGAGAGTACGGCGGAAACGGTGAGATCACCGGCCTCAACAGCCTTAGCAATCGGGCCTGGTAGCGGGCCGGAATTTCCGATACAGGTCGTGCAGCCATAACCCACGAGGTTAAAGCCGAGCCTGTCCAAATCCGCTTGCAATCCTGCTTTATTCAGGTAATCGGTGACAACTTGCGATCCGGGGGCGAGTGAGGTTTTCACCCACGGCTTCACACTCAATCCCTTTTCAATTGCCTTGCGCGCCAGTAATCCTGCGGCCACCAGCACAGACGGGTTGGAGGTATTGGTGCAAGAGGTAATGGCCGCGATGACCACCGCGCCGTCCTCGAGTGCATAATCTGCACCTTCAACGAGTACGGAGCGTTTGTTTGGTACTATTGCCCTAATCGAGTCGGGCATCTTTGAAAGCGGTACGCGGTCCTGCGGACGTTTTGGTCCGGCGAGAGAGGGTTCCACATTGCCCAAATCAAGGGCCAAACTATCGGTAAAGACCGGGTCGGGTGAGTTTGCATCGCGCCACATACCTTGCTCGCGGGCATAGGCCTCGACCAATTTCACGCGGTGCGGGTCGCGGCCCGTAAAGTTCAGATAGCGAATGGTTTCGGCATCAATCGGGAAAAATCCACAGGTTGCGCCATATTCGGGGGCCATATTGGCAATGGTGGCGCGGTCGGCGAGCGAGAGGAAATCCAGCCCCGATCCGTAAAATTCCACAAATTTATTGACAACACCCTTCGCGCGCAGCATCTGGGTGACGGTTAAAACCAGGTCAGTGGCCGTTGTACCCTCTTTCAACTGTCCCGTGAGTTTAAATCCGATGACTTCAGGAATGAGCATCGAAACAGGTTGGCCGAGCATCGCGGCTTCGGCCTCAATCCCGCCAACACCCCATCCGAGAACCCCAAGACCGTTGATCATCGTGGTGTGGCTGTCTGTGCCGACCAAAGTATCGGGATAGGCAATATTGACGCCCGGTTGCTCCTCATCCTCTTCCACCCATATGGTTTGCGCCAGATATTCCAAATTCACCTGGTGGCAAATACCGGTTCCGGGCGGCACCACGCGGAAATTTTTAAACGCAGATTGGCCCCAGCGCAGGAATTCATAACGTTCGCCATTGCGCTCAAATTCAATTTCCACGTTTTTACGGAATGAGTCCGGGCCGCCAAACGCATCAACCATAACCGAGTGGTCGATGACCAAATCAACAGCCGTCAGCGGGTTAATTTTTTGACGATTCCCGCCCAAATTTCCCATGGCTTCGCGCATTGCCGCCAAATCCACAACCGCAGGCACCCCGGTGAAATCCTGCATCAACACCCGCGCGGGGCGATAGGCAATTTCATGGTCCGAAGTCTTGTTTTTAAGCCAGGTTTTGAGTGCCTCAATATCCTCCACTTGAACCGAGCGCCCATCCTCAAATCGCAAGAGATTTTCCAACAAAACCTTCAGTGAATAGGGCAAAGCCGACAAATTACCGATTTTGGCTTCGGCTTCCTTCAGGGAAAAATAATCATAGCTTTTCCCATCAACTGTCAGCTTTTTGCGGGTTTGCAAGGTGTCGTGTCCGGCGCGTGTCATTATATGATAACCTCAAAATGAAAAAATAGAATAGGACTTAAGAGTAAAGAGCAAGGATTAAGAAAGGATTTCCAAATATAGATTTAAATTTTGTAATACTATCATCCGCTTGAAATGGCATCAGATCGATCATTTACGCAGAAAAACTATTCTATTCTTCATAAAAAAAGATAAAAAATCGTAAAGAATATTTTGAAGTTGGTTGATTGAGTCTATCGCCCCGTCTCAATCGGGGCAAATAAACCTCAAAATTCTTAGAATCCTTCGCATCCTCGTAGTTTGGCGTAAAAAACCCTTTGCGCCGTTGTGCTTTTGCGATTTAAAATTAAAAACTAACAAAAGATCAATGAGTGGGTTGTTAAAAATCTCTGAAATTCCGCCTCTTGGCTCTTGGGGATGTGGACCGGGATTGCGGTGGTGCCATTGGCGGCGAGGCATAAAAATATCTCCTTGCCCGCGCCGAATTCAACATTATCAAGGAGTCCCAGCCCCAATATCGGTCGTGCTAATGAAACGGAGCTGCGCAGAGTTTCCTCGGCTGATTCACGTTTGGCACGTATGTTTTCAGACATTTGCAGCGTGGATTTGATTTCCCCGTCCTTCGTCAGCCATTCATACGCAAAAAGCGAGAGTTTCCAGCTCGCCAAAACCGCCGCAACATTGGCTATGGCCGGGATAAATTTATCTTCGCGGCCTTTTACTGCCGGGTTGTCGATGAATTCATGGATGGGACCATCAGCCAATTTTTTCATGTTGAAAATCCTAATTTTTGCCTTTTTTTATGGCGTCTTCTGTGATTTTATCGTTTTCAGTTTATAAGTTGCAGGGAAATAAATTATTAATGACTGTGCCTAAAACTGTGCTCTATGACTGTACTCAATGATTGTCCTGAGTGAGAGCGTACCTTGGGCCTTATTTGAATGGATTTTGAACGCTTATGCCCCTAATATTCCCCAATATTGACCCAATCGCCGTGAGTTTTGACGTGGCGCAATTTCATTTTCAGATTCATTGGTATGCGCTCGCGTATCTCGCGGGGTTTATCGGCGCGTGGGCTTTGGCGGTGCGGCTGACCAAACTATACCCCGCCGGCACGCGGCCCCAAGGCGCGGATATTGATGATTTTTTAACCTGGGCGATTTTGGGGGTTTTGCTCGGTGGGCGCATCGGCTATGTGCTATTTTATAATTTTTCACAATATTGGGATGAACCGCTGGAGGCCCTGAAGATTTGGCATGGCGGCATGTCGTTTCACGGCGGGGCGTTGGGCGTGATTTTGGCGCTTATCCTGTTTGCCTATTTCAAGAAAATTTCGTTGCTGCGATTGGCGGATATTG
>JBDHTT010000007.1:0-32548 GCA_039808785.1 Alphaproteobacteria bacterium | reverse complement strand
GTTATCGGCGGAGTTTTGCCTGCCGATCACGGAAAATAGTGCGCGGGCCGAGATTTTATCAAAACAAGCCGACCAAGAATTTGCCCGCGCGCGCCAGATCGACGCCCAACAAGACACCCCCGCCGCCATCAAACGATTTAGCCTGATTGATGCGAGGGGGTAGGGGGTGTTTGACAATTCTTTGATTGATTGCATTTTGTGACCAAGCGGAAAGCGGCTCATCGTAACAAAATGCAACAGGTCCAGCTATAAATGTCCCAGCTATGGGATTTTTATGGTCATAATGAACAGCTTAACTCACTGTCCAAATCGTGAATACCGCCTGGCAGTTTCCAAAGCCATAGCATCAGGGGGTTGCCTTGTTGTGACGATTTCGACTGGTGTGGCCGCGGTGGCGGATGTCCCGCTCATTTGCATAAGTTCGTGGAGTACGCGGCCCCGAAATTCACCATTTTCAACCAGCTTTTTGGTCTTGGGGCCATAAATACCATCCATACCAATGGGGCTTCTAGGATTGATCACCAAATCATTCGCGGCCTGAATCAAAAATACCCTTGGATTGCGATCCTGAGGCGGGCAACCGACATTTAATTCTTTTAATGCCCTCTGTGCGCCCTCGGCAATGACTGCTTTGGTTGCGTCATTTGGGGGATTACCTTGAAAATGCTGCTGAAGGGCTAACTTGGTGAGTTTACCAAAGCGACCGCCGTCACCTTTTGCCAAAGCCTCTGCCAATTCGGGATAATGGCCGGTTGCAACCAGTTTTCTTTGCAAGGCTTCAATGCCTTTTGCGTCCTTGGCATTCACCAATGCCTCGACAATGGGATCCGGATTATTCTTTGGAGCACTAGGAGGGGACGAAGGAGCCGCGGTGGCGGCTGGGGCGAGACTTGCAGGGCGTCCAGGAGTAGCAACCATTTTCACACCTCTATATTCTGTAAAATTATATTAATATACGCAATCCTATATCAAATAATTGTAAAATGCAAGAAAATTGATATGGAATTTATGTATATGGCGGATGAGAGTGAGGTGACTCTGCGGCATTTTTTAAGCCGGGTTGAGGTGGGGGGACGCCGCCGTATAGGTCGTATAGCCCCTCATAACCGCAACTTAACCGTGCCGGTGCACTTCATCCTTGATTCCGACTTCGGGCCTATATGTGGAGACGGTAGGCACACCCGGTTTGTTATCTATAGCCTTTGCAAGGTAAAATTATAAAAATTATTAACTTAGCAAGCAAATTAACCGCTTGTTAAATATATACATAATACTATGTATGTATGCCTGAAGCACCAACCTTACAAGAAAAAATTTTTGATATTATCAAAGGGTCATTCGGCTCTGGATGTACTGTGATGGGTCAGGGCTATCTTGATAATCATAACGCCGGTTTATCTTCTTTTGAAAAGCAAGATTATATAATAAAAGTAGGCAAGGAATATTACGGTCTTAAAATATCTCAGGATGGTGAAATCACCATTGCTTCAATGGATGCATCGGGGAATAAAAAGGGAGTTGTTACCGTAGGTAAAAACGGGAACGTAGGAACCCCTAGACTTGATGATTCCTACGCAACTAAATCTACTCACGCTGATCTCAAGCAAATGGGATTAAAATTTGTGAGTGAGTTAGGTTATGGGCAGGGTATCAGAGCAAGCGATGCAGTTGAGCAAAAACTCGCGGCCAAGGCCGAGGCAGGGAAGGTTGGGGATCGCGCCCTGCAAAATATTTGGGGTGAAGTTCTCGGTCCTGAACGGGTCAAAGCTGCAGCGCAGAATCTTCAAGAGATGGCGGCCGACAGGGAAAAGCTCGGAGAGTGGTACGATCGGCTTCAGCGGGAAGGGAGATTAGGTGAATTAAAGTCCTATGGTATTGATTTTGATAACCTTAATGCCTCAGCCGATAATGCTATGGCACGGCGGGCCGCAGATATTGACAAAATATCCTATGGCCTGCAAAAAATGGCCAGAGAGATTGAACAAGGCGGGGCGCCAGCTTTGGCTGCGGTACAGGCTAGGTTAGCCCAGGGGCATGTCGAGCATGCGGCGGCTACAAGAGTGGGCGCAGGGGTAAGCGCAGCATCGGCAGATGCCAATAATCCGTTTGCGAGTTTGCTTGAGGGGCATTATGTGCCGCCCGGTTCCAGCGGCATTGCAGGAACTCACTCTATCGGCGCTGCAGAGGTGCGCGGAGGGGGAGGGGCTGCACGGTTTGGGAGGGCGGCGGGAATCGTGATAGGTCCTGCCATCGCTGCTGCTGCGGTTTTGGCTACCGGCGGCGGGATTAGCGATGCATCCGCGGCGGCGGGGGCCGCTGTGATAGGTGATACCGGGATGGCTGTCATCGAAGGCAAGGGGGCGGCCGAGGTTGCAAGGGGTGCAGCCACGGATGTAGCCGGATATGCAGGTAACGTTGCGGGTGGGGCTGCGGGATTATTTGCCGCCAATGCCGCAGGTATGGGTGTATTAGGCGCAACGACCTTGGCAACCGGAGGTGCCGTAGTGGGTGGTGTGGCCTTGGCCTATGCCGCCGGTAAAGCCTATGATGCCTATGACAATCATCAAACTCGTGAAGGGTTGCGCGAACGGATGATGAAGCTTTCAAATGATGATGGGTATGGATTGAAAAATCAGGCTTTGGTTGAGTTATATGAAGTCGCCAAGGCCCCCGGTCAGTTTGAAAAAGTTTGGGATGAAATCAAGGCTGAAGGAGGGGCGCGTTATCAGGCCGTCATGGAGTATGCCGCCAGTACCGATCCCGATCTAATAAATCAATATCAAGATAAATTAAAAGGCTTGGTTGGTAAAGATCCCGGAGACCCGGCAAAGCAATCACCCGAAGTCAAAAGCTTGATGGAAGTGCGCGCCAACCCCGAGTTATTCGCCAAGCAATGGCAAGAACTGGTCAATATTGGCGTAGATATGAAGGATATTCTCGTGCAACTGAACGCCATGATTGCCGAGAATGCCGAGCGAGAGCGTGAAATGTCCGGTGATTACCTGCCCGAAAATGCCGCAACCGTGCGGGTCAATCCCGGCATGAATTTACCGATTTAAAACCTGTAGTCAAGACGGCATAAAATAGTCATTTTATTTTTGGCGGTCATGCTGCGCCTTTTACCCCTTCGTGATTGAGGTTGCGAGGCGGAATTGCAACCCTTTCCTACGCGGATTTTTGTTCGCGTCTGTGGCCGCACTTATTTCTTTTATACTACATTTCGTTAAAAATAGGACATTTTTAATGAAGCCCTCAAGCGCCGGGCAAGCTTACGGGCCAAGCCCGCCTCGCCGGGCTTCGGTACAATTTCAAATAAAAATACAGTGCCTTATTTTTATTTAAAATCACTATAACTTATTCCATAACCAACAGGATGAATCATGAAAACCACTATTTTAAAAACGTCATTCACTGCGGGTGAAGTGGCGCCGGATTTGCTTGGGCGCGGCGATTTGCGCGCCTATGATAACGGTGCGGCACGGCTGCGGAATGTTTTTATCAAACCCACGGGCGGTGTCACGCGCCGCGCGGGGATGAGGTATCTGGATACCTTGCCTGGAGAGGGACGTTTGATTGCGTTTGAATTTAATACCGAGCAAACTTACCTGATCGTGCTCACGCATTTGCGGCTTGATATTTACCGTGATGGTGCGTTTGTGACGTCATTGGCCGCGCCATGGGCGGTGGATGACATCGCCCAAGTTGTCTGGAGTCAAAGCGCAGACACGCTGTTGTTAACGCATGCATCAAGTACGCCGCAGAGATTGACGCGCAGCACCGGTGGTGTTTGGTCGCTTGGTGATTGGAGTTTCTATGCCGCAAGCGACGCGCGCATTTTGCAACCCATGTATAAATTTGCCGCATCGAACGTTACGGTGCAACCGAGCGGCGTGAGCGGCACGATCACACTCACCGCGTCATCGCCGGTGTTTGTGGATGGTCATGCGGGCACGCGCATGCGGGTGGCGAATAAGGAAGTTTTGGTCGTGGCCGTGAATTCACCCACCGTGGTCACCGCACAGGTGAAGGAAACGCTCAGCAATACCAACGCGACATTGGATTGGGAGGAACAAGCCTTTTCAAACGTGCGCGGATACCCCGTGAGTGTGGCGTTTCACCAAGATCGCCTGGTAATCGGCGGGTCACGTGATTTGCCCAACCGTTTATGGATGTCGCAATCGGGGGATTTGTTTAATTTTGACCTCGGCACCGGATTGGATTCCGAAGCAATTGAATTTGGCATATTTTCCGACCAAGTCAATGCCATTCGCGCGGTGTTTTCGGGGCGGCATTTACAGGTGTTTACCAGCGGCGCGGAATGGATGGTCACCGGTGATCCGCTCACGCCTGCACTGGTGCAAATCAAGCGTCAAACGCGCGTGGGGTCGATGACGCGGCGGTATCTTGCGCCGCTCGATGTTGACGGTGCCACGCTGTTTGTGGCGCGCAACGGGGCAGAGCTGCGCGAGTTTGTCTATACGGATGTGGAGGCGGCGTATCAATCCACTGACCTGTCATTGCTCTCGCATCATATGATTTTTGACCCTAGGGATCAGGATTTTGACGCGCGGCGGCGGTTGTTGTTTTTGGTGCGCGGCGACGGCAAATTTGCGACACTCACGGTATATCGCGCCGAACAGGTCGCGGCATGGACGCTGCATGACACGGCGGGTGACGTGCTCTCGGTGTGCGTTGCGGGCGATGATGTTTATATGATGGTGCGGCGATTTGGTGCGGTGATGTTAGAGCAATTAGATGACACATTGTGCACGGACTCTGCGTTAACCGGCGAAAGCACGGTGATGCCGCCCGCGCCGCTGTTGAGTTGGTCAGGCCTCGATCATCTAAACGGGCAAGAGGTGCAAATCATCGCCGATGGTGCTGTGCGCGCGCCGCAAATGGTGAGCAGCAGCACGCTGAATTTAACCGATCCGTGTTATAAAATTGAGGCCGGATTGGGGTTCACGCATATCATTGAACCGCTTCCGGTTGCCAATGTCGGGAGTGCAGGCAATGTGCATGCGCTGCGGTTGATTGAGGCAACCTTTCGCATTTCTAATACCGCCGCGTTGCAAATTGACACGGGCCGTGGATTGCGTGATGTGACGCTACGGCAATTTGGTGATGCATTGCTCGATGCACCAATTGCGCCGCAAACAGGGGATATTCGCCTTGCTGCTTATGGGTGGCGTGTTGGCACCGATGCACCGCTGTGGACAATCGAACAATCCCTTCCGCTGCCCTTTACCTTGCTCAGCGTGCAGATGACGGTGGCGGGGAATTAAATTAGTTTAAATCATTAAATTACAGGAGCTTATCATGGGAAGTTTAACTTCGGCCATTGCGCCGATATGGGACATCGGGTCAAGTATTGCATCGGGTGTGGGGTCGGTCGCGAGTTTTGTGCAACCCTTTGTCAACGATACTGCGCAAAATCGACGTGATGCGGCTGAACTTAAGGGATTAGAGACGAAAGTTAATGCCAAAAAAGCACAAAATTTGCTGGATTATCAAACAACAGAGTCCGCACGCCGCGCCAAATTGCGCGCGGCACTCGCCACGCAACGGGCGCGCTTCGGTGGGGCCGGACTGGATGCCAATGACGGATCGGGCGAAGCTGTACTCGGCGCGATGACCGATGCGGCCGATCTGGAACGCAAAGGGGCCGAGGCAAATTTGAACGCCGCTAATGCGGCGCTCGACTTAAAACTCTCTGAGGCGCAGAAACTGAACCTTCTCGACCGCCAATCCCGTACCCAAAAAACTATTTTGACGGCGTTAGGGGGGAGATGATAAAGGTAAATAAACTCACGGAGTTGGGGCGTTTTTTGCATCTGGTCTCACTACTCTTGTGTGACTTTCTTCTATTTCCTTGAGTTTATTGACAGCATCTTTCACAACTCCGTCTACTGCTTCCGGACCTCCAGCAGACGCTTCCCAAGCAGCCTCTCCAAAAAGGGCTATTATTTCCTCTTTTTTTCCCATAAATCACCTTGTAAATTTAGATTGTTTATAAAATCATGTAATATTTTTTACATGATTTTATTGTACTATGAAATGCATAATAAATTATTAACATAATCGTTTAAACTTTGGTGATTGTAATGATATATGACATAATATTGATGTAATTAAATATGAGTGTAGCTTATGCTGCTGCTGCCTTGTCAGGTCTTTGGGGGAATTTCAAACAAAAGCAGAGTCCTGTTTTTATTTGAAATCACTAAAAATAGTCCAGTGAGATCATATGGCCCAAAATTATCATTCCAAATTAAAATTCCCCCTTGATTTGTCGGTGAATTTCGGATAAGAAACCGGGTAACGTCAAATACGATTGTTTCAGTCGTTGCCGCGGGTGTAGCTTAGTGGTAAAGCTCCAGCCTTCCAAGCTGGCTATGAGGGTTCGATTCCCTTCACCCGCTCCAGATTTTTCCGCTTAAGATTTTAACTATTTGGGCCGTAATTTTTATGGCATTTGCCTCGCTGGACTGAGCCAGGCCTGCGGTTGAATATTTTTCCGAGTTTTAAAAGGGTAGCCCGGGCTGTAGTGCTGCCTGTTCGGCACGTATTGCTTCTGCTGCATCGTCAGCAGTTGCTACTGCTGCTCGCCTTCTTTGAGAGGGCGTCAGCTTCTTTTCGGACTCTGCTGCATCGGGCCCAGTTGCTACTGCACCGTCAGTATTTTTTGCGGCGGCCCCAAAAATCTTTTTTTGTGGTGACATAATAAAAACCCCTTTTCCTGTCGTTAGGTTAAATCCTGCGGGCATATAGCAAAAAAACATATAGTATGCAAGTGAAAAATTAAAGTTTTTACAGGTTCAAATTGTCGCAATCATAATGGCCAGCGAGAATTCGGGAATGCCCAATTCTTTTCATGCGAAGTTATCGCGTGGATCAAGTCAAATGATCATCATGTTTCTCGCTATACTATAAACGACGGCAAAGCCCGCTCGCAATTTCGGCTGCGACAATCTTGTGTAAGGCGAGGTACTGGAAATCCTTGATAACCAAGCGTTTTGAACGGAGGCCGAAGAAAGCTTGTTTCGTCAGAAAAAAGTAATAGTTTATTTACTATTATTTTTGAAATATGTAGTGAGTGTCTGCTTTCAACGATAAATTGTAATGGAGATGTATTGGAAAAGAGAGGGGACCGAGAGAGCAGAGGAGGGGATACGAGAATCCATGATTTGGATTTTCCGGTAGCCCATGAGCTTGGCCAGTGGAACCTTCAGGGGGCGGAGGGGGTGCGCGATCTTGTTATAGCGGTGATTGAGTATATTGAGGGAAATGAAGACGCTTTGAGTATTTTGAGACTGATGGAGGAAAATCCAGACTTGCCAGTTGACGTGGTGCTTAAATTTCACTTTACCTCTGCATCTAATCCTGAATCCGCGCATCCCTACATAGAATCATTGATCGCAAACGGTGACATAAACCTTCAAGATTTGCTTGTTAAGTGGTTTTGTGTCATGGGAAGATTATCTGACGATCTCAAGACGGAGGCACTTGCTGCTGACTTGGATGCCGTTTCGGAAAAATTGAGCAATTTGAAATCATTTGACGTATTAATTAGGTTTTGTAAAGATAGTCATAATGATTCATACTTCGTGTATATGATCATTAAGCCAGGACAGAGATTGGCAATTGATCCATTCCTCTCATCAGATATGCCCCCTTTATAACCCAGCCAGACTGTGGCTTCGGAAAGAAAAAGTTGAATTTTACGTATGAGCCTGCCCCTGCCCCTGCCGCAGACGCGGCGTAATTTATAAAAATTATCAAAAAAATTATTGTAATTTTCATGCCGTAAGTATATGGAGTTGGGAATTAATCTTTTTACAAGGAGTTTGAAATGAGAATTGGGAGAAGAAGAAAAGAAAATATGTCTCCGCGAGATTCACAAGATACGAGTCCACTAGGTCTGGCAGAGGAAGAGGGAGAGGGTACTCCTCCTAGTGGTTTGGTTGGAGGAGATGATTTTCTTTCATCAGCATTCCAGGAGGTTGCTTCCTGTCTTCGGCAGACCCTCCAGTTGCTTACTAATAAAGCTAATAAAGAAATTTCTATGACGGTAGTTATACCAAGCGGAAAAGATTATAGAAATAGATACTTATTACATATATTTACTGAGGAACATGGTGCAAACTTTGAGGATAACCCTAGAACGCAAGAGGATTTGGATGCTTTAAAAAAGCCAGGCGGAAGCGGGTTAGTCGAACTGTATGGGCTGCTTTCAGGGGCTGACGCTTATGTACGGGAGGTTAATATTAATGAAGGTTGCATGACAATGACTGTTCGTATATCGTTCCCAAAAGATTTGACGTATTAGTGATTTAAATTGCTCATTGCACATTTTTGTTATTCTGCCCAAACCCGCCTAACGGCGGGTTTTTTTATGTTTTAATTTTGCATTTTACTTATTACAGGAGTTGTTATGACCGATCATATGACTATCCAAGATGTTGCGCCGATTGTCAGATATTTGGCAAGCGGGGTTCAAACCATGTTTGACTTTAATTTTCCCATTTTCCATGATGATGAGATGCATGTGCAGTTTGGCGGCGTGCGGCAATATGCCGGATTTGACGTGGTCGGTGCGGGGCAAAGCAATGGCGGGCGCGTCACATTCGATGCGCCGCCGCCGCAAAACACCATTGTAACGCTTATGCGGCGCATGGTGATTGAACGCGTCAGTGACTTTACCGAAGGCGGGGATTTTGCCGCCGCGGCGATTAATACTGAGCTCGATGTCATCACCGCATGCATGCAACAATTGGCGTATGACCAGACCACCATGCTGCATTATGCGGACGGAGAGGAAACGGCGATGACCACGCTGCCGCTGCGTGCGGCCCGCGCCGGGAAATTATTGGGGTTTGATGGCAATGGTGATCCGGTGCCGGTGGCGGTGGGGGATGGTACTGGTGTGCCGGTTGCGCCTGACTTTATCGCATCTGGTATTGGTGCCGTGCCGCGCGCCATGAACATCAAAATGGCCGATATGGTGTCGGTCAAGGATTTTGGCGCGGTGGGGGATGGATTGACCGATGACACGCTGGCGTTTCAACGCGCACTCGCGGCGCATGCATGCGTGTTTGTGCCGGTTGGTGTGTATCAAATCAGTAGTACACTGCGCATCAATGACGCGCAGATGCTGTGCGGTGCGGGGCAGGGGAGCGAGATCAAAACCGCTGCGGCGATTGATCTTGTGCATCTGGCTGGGAGCTATGCGGTACTCAAAAACCTCAAGATTTTCGGCGGCAATGTGGGCGTGCGTTTATCGGGCGTGGACGGCCCATGCGTGCAAAATGCAGTGAGTGATGTGACTGTCTGGCAGGCACAAACCGGCATTCTGTTAGATGGCGGCAATAATGCGTCAAAGCCGGTCTATTGGAATAATTTTGCACGTGTGTTGGTAGCGCAGCCCTTTGTCAATGGCATTCATTTGATGCGGCAATCGGCGCCCGGTGACACGCCCAATGCCAACCGATTTATGCAATGTCGCGTTTATTCGCTGGGTGCTACTACATCCGGACATGGTCTCTATGTTGAGCATGGATCGTTTAATAACAGTTTTGTTGACTTTGAATCCAACGTCAACGGCACGGCGCAGGCGTGCGTGCGCTGTGGCGGCGGGTCGAATAAAACGCTCTTTGTCAATCTTTATACCGAAAGTTTTAATGGCGTGCCGAATGTGCGCCTCGATGCGGGGTCGATCGAAACCGCAATTTATAATTTGATGTCGGCCAGTGATGGCGCGGCAATCTGGGATTTTTCAGGAGGGCAATATAGTGCGGTGAACGCCGGATATCCATATAAAAACCGGTTGGCAAAAAGCATTTGCGGCGACATGACCTCTACATTGCATCGTTATGACACGGAGTATATTGACACATCCGGCACAGTGACGCTTGACCTGTCGCATTCGGTGCATTTGGTGTCATCATTTGGCGGTGCATTGACCGTGAAATTACCCAAGGCAAGTGACGCGGCGGGCGTGTGGATGGTGGTCAAAAAGATTGATGCATCATCCAATGTGATCACGGTGAGTGAGAATAGCGGCGCGGGGCCGGACGGGCGCAATTATTACCTGGGCGGTGAAAATGATTATGTGTGTGCGGTTTCAAACGGCGCGGAATGGTTCGTTATTGCCACCAATCGCGGCGCGGGCAACACGCGGTATTTTGACGGATCAGGGTTGTATCCGATTGACATGGCGGTGGATGTTTATTTGCTCTCGAGCTTTGGCGGGGCGATGACCGCGCGGCTTCCACCCGCCAACGCCCCCGAGGCCGTGGGGCGGCGCGTCACCATCAAAAAAACCGATGTCTCAAGCAACGTCATCACCGTCACGGTCAATGGTGGCTCTGGCCCGGATGGGTCCAACCAAACCCTCACCGCGCAAAATCAATGCATTACTGTCCTGTCCAACGGTGGGCAATGGTATGTGGTGGGGCGGTATTAAATGTTTATCTTAATTTCGTCTTGGTTGTGTTTTGTATGAGATTCTGTTTCTGATATTGCACTGTGTCACATTTAATGTTGGTCTTAGGGTGGCGACTCACGTCAGGATGTGGTATAAGCTGGTGTTGACGTAACCGGTTTTTCGTGAGGCCAAATGCTAGAGATAGAAGGCGACCATGAAGGTTTTTCTGGTGAACTACCATTACCAGAAGAAAAATTTCAAGAATACTCAAGGGATCGTACCTATGAAAACCTTAGGATTCCCCAAGAGTTTTGGGCTCATCTTCACCGACTGGATAACGGGGCATTGCTGAGAATTGAGCGCGCCATTAGAGGTGCAGAGAGGCTTTGCTCTGACCAAGCATTAAATCCAGGTGATTGGCGCGATTTGGCCCAGTTGCGTGCCCTGTTCAAAGGAATGGGTACGGCAGCAGGACTTGTTCGGAGTGATAATACGATAAACAGACAGGATGTGGCAGGATTTCTGAGGCAATTTCAAGAAGTTGCAGGCCAGTGTCGGACGGTCCTGGAAGAAGAAGGGCAATCATATACAATTGCTTTGAAGGATGTTGATCGCTGGTCCACATACATCCAAGAGTCTGAAAGTGGGCTTAAGGCTTTTACTTCTGTGGTACTCTGTGGGTTAGTGAGTGTGGTCAGTGGTGGTGTAAGTGCTTTGCTTTCATTGCCACTGACGCTTGGGGTATCTTCTCTCCTCATAGCGGTTGCAATAGATGATCTGCATCGTGGTGTGCTGAAGCGCCTTGTCAAAGGTGGCTTGTGCGCACGGTTCGAGCGCGCAGCTGGTGCGCTGGTGGTCGGCACTATGCTTAATTCAGCACTTAATAAGGATACTGAGCCTGTTCCGTCGCCTAATCAAGGAGGAGGGTGTCGTGATGGGATTTTGCCAGCAGGGCCTTGTATGCCATAGCCTTCCCCACTCTTTGCCCGCCCTTCGCTGGGTTAAGGGTAGATTTTAAAATAATTTTATATCTTTATAAGGAGTCGATATGACCGAGTTATCCAAAACGATGGAGGCTGTCACGCGCGCGCAGGTGGCCGAATTTTTACCCAAAGCCATTCAAAAATCCTTGCAATCGTATCATGAGTTTATGAGTTGCAATATTTTGAGACAGAAGCCCGATGAGAAAAAAGGCGAGGGCGAGAATAAGTCCCCTACCTCCCCCAATATTAAAGAATTCGCCGAATTTCATAAGGCGGCCAAGGTTGCGATTTCCCATGTCGAATTGCTGATTAAACTGGCGAAATGGGCCGATCTGTCTGATGGAAAAAATGATGCCGAAGGCTATGATCAGGGGCAATTGGCGGCTTTGTTAGAGCTCGCGCAACGGGATGTGGAACAGTATAATCTTGACTCCGGCGATGATCAGGAAGAGGATGTGGAGGTAGATGGCTAAGGTGGCTTTGGACCAATAAAAGGGGCCAGACACATTCCTATACTATCTAACAATAACTCGAGTTCACGGCGGGTTGTATGATCTAGTGGATGGCCCGCTCCGTTGGATTTTGTGTGATAACAAAAGTCTATGTAAAGCAATGCTTGCCAGGCAAAGGGCGTTTGCTGTGGGGCTTGTGCGATCTCTCGAATATAGTCTAAGGCGTCGGCACTGATTTCACGGTCGTCTGCCGTGATTGAAGGATCGCTGTTTCTCCTTTCAAATAAATATAATATTTCTTTAAAGGCTCTAAGTCGGCGTTGGTAGTGTGCCTTCGAGTTCATCACGATCTCAAATAGTTCTTGAGGTGGAAGATTGAGTTGAGGTTTATATGCCTGGTTAAACAGTGTTGATATTGTTGCTGGTCCTTGGGTTTCTGCTGGTTCTTGGGTTTCTGCTGGTTCTTGGGCGTTTTGGGCAACAGACACAGGTGATGGCGGAGGTGGAACTGTCTCACCATACCTACGAGACCCATATTCACGAAGAATCCTTTCATAACTATTAAATCTCAAGAGGATGAGTTTCAATCTTTTCAAGGTTAGCCGCTCCTGCCACCAGTGGTGCCAGCGTGATATAAAATTATGAAAAATTATAGCCATTAAATTTAAAACTCTCTCATATAAATTTCTGAATTGTCTTTAGTGATGCATATTTATGGTTGGGCTGTGGGTGGATTGTGACTTCCTAAATGACATTACAACGTGTAGCTGTTCCATTTGTAATAGGTATCTGGTGCCACTGAGCGGGCATACTTCCAGTCAATAAAATCATAAAGGCGGGCCATTTGGTGCGCACTTAATGGGTGTCCTTGATGATCATGTTTTTTACGAAAACATTGAAGAAGATATTGTTCGGCGTCAGCATCACCATCCTGGGCTAAGAGTATAAGGGCCGTCAGCGCGTCATCGGCAATAAGGAGAGCCATTTCGGACTCGTTCTTATCGGCACTAGCAGACATTTCGTTGCCTAGTTCAAAACATAAAATCATCTTCCACATCATGTTTGTGAATGTCGAAGTATTCAAATCAATGGAGGGTGGTGATAAAGGGTCTTCCATGCTTCGGACGCATAACATGATCAAAAAATTTCAGGGGTGGTGTCAGGTGCTATGTTGCTTTTACTCCGCACGACAAATTGTGTCAATAAAAAAATATGAAAATATTTAATAATAATAAAATTCGTCTCCGCCGCGTGGAATTATGCGGCTTGCGGTGCGGGCGGGGCAGGAGAGACGGCAATAGGGGCAAATGGGGCAAGTGGCGATTTCATAGCCCCTCTAGGGCGGCTCGTTGACGATATGTCAAACTGCATTAACAGGCAGCGGGCGATCATAGAGATAGGAAGCTCTGACTTGGCAACATTCACCAGTGCTTGATGCGTGATCTTATACCAAGCATCAATCGCTGGAGTTGGGGACAGGGCCATTTTTTCGGCGGCTTGTTTAAACGTATGGGCGAGGAGTGAGAGTGCCTGGATTGCTACGCTTGAGGGACCTTGCCTTTGATCGCTGCCTATCTCCACAACCATGCATAAGTCACAAAGCTTAGAAATGATCGCAGCGTAATCAATCTCAGTGCCTGGCGATGTGCCTGGCAATGCCGATAGGGGTTCGGGGCATTCTAATGATGGCGGCGTGCCTGGAACTATTATAGTCATCATGACCTTTGATTTTGTTATTATATTATTGGGCATGATGATTATTTTGAAAAAATACTTCAAGAGCGAAAAAAATATTTTCCACAGCTCTGTAACATTTTTACACAGGTTGAGGTTCTATGACTTTCGTCCTACTCTTGAAACAGGTTCTAAGAAAAAATGCACAAATTAAGGAGTTAAACTTGTAGTGACTCCAACAAATTTTCTAGGAGAACGGTCAGTGAGGCCTGACCTGCCACCCAAATTTAATCCAGAAGTGAATAGAGTCTTTCATTCGTTATAGGGTTAAAGTTTGGGTTAAGCAAGAAGATGGCTGCGCGACCGTCAAGAGTCGTGCGCAGACAGCGTCTTGCGGGGGTGGGATGTTTTGTTCGATGTGTATTTTCTGGCCTCCTATTCTTTGTGCAAATTCGTTTGGGGTTAAATAATTCAGGCTGGAATGCGGCCTTGCCAGATTGTAATCATCCTGCCAGTCCGCGATCAGATTTTTGGCATGACCGAGATTCCTGAACCAGTGTTCATTCAAACATTCATCGCGGAATGATCCGTTGAAACTCTCGGTGTAACCGTTCTCCATCGGGCGTCCTGGTGTGATGTAATGCCAGTCAATCTGCCGGTCATTCGCCCAGCTCAGGATCGCTTTGCTGGTGAGTTCTGTTCCATTGTCAGAAACAATCAGCTTTGGTGCGCCACGCACATCAATGACCTTGTCCAGCTCCCGCGCAACGCGCACACCAGACAAAGATGTGTCGACCACCAACGCCAGACATTCCCGCGAGCATTGATCAACAACACTCAGAATACGGAACCGCCGTCCATCGGATAATGCATCACTGACAAAATCAAGGCTCCATATCTGGTTGAGGCTATCAGCCTTCGGTAACGTCGCGCGCGTGCCAATGGCTCGTTTGCGGCCTTTGCGCTTTCTGACCGTCAAACCTTCCTCGGTATAGAGCCGATAGACTTTCTTCAGATTAACTGCGATCCCATCGCGCTTGAGCAAGGCGTGCAGCCGCCGATACCCAAACCGCCTGCGCTCTTTGGCAATCGCTTTAAGCCGCTCCCGCAGGTCACGATCCAGAGGGCGCGTGAGAACATAGCGCACCAAGGCACGATGGATACCCAGCACACGACACGCACGCCGTTCACTGACGCCATGCGTGTTTAATACATACGCCACAGTTTCACGCTGCTTCTGTGGCGTTACCACTTTTTTGAGTTCACATCTTTCAGGATCTCGATATCCAGATGAAGGTCGGCCACCATCCGCTTTAACCGCGCATTCTCGACCTCAAGGGCTTTCAGCCTCCGCGCCTCGGACACATCCATCCCGCCAAACTTGGCTTTCCAATTGTAAAAGGTGGCCTCGGATATCCCGTGGCGGCGGCAGACATCGCCTGTCTTCAGACCGCCCTCCTGTTCTTTCAATATCCCGATGATTTGTTCTTCGCTAAATCTTTTCTTCATAATTGTCTGTTCCTTTCTTAAATTATAGAAAATTACAGACCCCAACTCAACCTGGACTAATTTACGGGGAGCAGGTCAGGCCTTCTAAATAATATTCCAAGTCTTTTAATTGATCGGCACTTTCCAAGCCTAATTTGCGTAATCCTTTGTTAGTTATCCTCGAATGATGTGGATTCCAACCGTCTGTAATCAATTGCATTTCTTTTAAATGTTTAAGCGCATTATGGCAATCTTCTCGGGTGATCTGGAAGCCATGTACTTGGAAAGATGGGAGATCTTCGGCTTCTTGAAGAGTAGGGTATATTTCGCCATTATGAATATCGCCATGGCTAATTTCTTTTGAGGAATTGGCCAAAGTATAAAGAACGACGATTTCAGCCGGATTCAGCTGGGCATGATCATGATTCGCGAAAAGCCGTGAAAACAAGTCTCTTAACACATTAACCCTCATAAGTTTTGTTTTTTATAAGTATAACTTATCATAAAAAAATATTTTGTCAAACTATTATTGTTATTAAAGGACCCAAAACATGAATGAAACATTATTTTCACAAATTGATAATTGGATCACGGCGATTGAGCTACCGGCACTTTCGGCGTTGTTCTGGATGATTTGGCATGGACGGCGCGAAAGCGATGATGCCATTGATGCGCTCAAAGATCAAATTTCAGCGCATCAAATTGAAATTGCGCGGCATTATGCGCCCTCACGCGATCTGCATACGTTAGAGAATCGATTGACGGCGCATTTGCTCAGGATTGAATCCAAACTCGACGCCACCGCCCTCAAAACCGAGAAAATATCAGGCCGGCGTGGGGAGTGATCCGGTAGCCGGAGTTCAGTTGCAATATTCAGTTACAATATAAGGAGTTGATATGACAAAATTTTTAACGCCTGTGCCGGGTGCGGCATCGGGCGCGCAGCGTCGTGCATTTGACGTGGCGCGTGCAACGGATATCTTGGCGCGCACTTTATATGGCGAGGCGCGTGGCGAAGGAGAGCAAGGTATGATCGCCGTGGCGTGCGTCATCATGAACCGCGTGCGCGCGTCAAATGACCGTGCTGTGCGCGGGTTGGGGGCGATGTGGTGGGGCGATGATGTTGCTGCGGTTTGCCTCAAGCCATACCAATTTTCATGCTGGAATCGGGATGATCCGAACCGGCGCAAAATCATCGTGGTGAATGAGCATGACGCAGTTTTTGCCGCAGCAAAGCGCATCGCAACTCGTGCCATTTTGGGGGTTTTGGATGATTGTACACGCGGCGCAACGCATTATCATGCGCGCAACATCACGCCAACCTGGGCGCGTGGCGTTACCCCCACCGCCATGATCGGCCAGCATATATTTTACAAAATTTCATAATTTTATTGAGGAGATTGAACATGACATTACCCATTATTGCACAGGTCGGATTGCCCGCCCTGATTAAGGGATTAGCTGAAGGATTATCCAACGTCAAAACCCCTGTCGCACAGGGTGCATCCGCCGCATTGGACCAATTGAGTGCATCATTCGGTACGCCGCAAATGAGCGGCGCAGATGTGGCCGAACTCAACCGCCATCTGGAGAAAATGAGTGAGCTTGACGCAGCGCGTGACGCGAGCATGGTCACGCAAGTAAATGAAAGCTTGCGTGCTGAATCCGCGTCAACTGACCCTTATGTGCGGCGCATGCGTCCCACTTTTGGTTATATCATTGCGGCGACATGGGGCGCGCAAATGTTGGCCTTGGCCTATATTATCATATTCGATACGGCGCAGGCCGGTATGGTAATTGACGCGATGGCACAGCTTGGCACGATCTGGGGTGTTGGGCTCTCGGTGCTCGGTATTTACATCTATAAACGCAGCGAAGAAAAGCAGCGCAACTCCGATGCATCATTAAATTATGACGCTGCAAATGGCGCGGCAAATACAGCGCAATCAAAATCTGCCGCCGCGCCCATCGCCGTATCATCAGGGCGTTTTAATGAGTAAAAAATGATTTTTTTATGGGCACATTTATCAATCAAATTTCTTTATCAATCAGGATTCGGGGGGAACGTGATAAATCATATTGATCATTGCGATAAAAGCCATCAGGGGAGTGCATCACTTTGCACAAAAAAACGGGTGCATTTCGGTGTGTTTTTGGCCATGTGGAACAGGCGGGAGGGGCTCTCAACGCCTAAGGTGCATTTCAAAATTGCGCGGTTTTTAGAGTCGCAATGGCGGCGTGATGCGCCGCGCATTTTGTTGATGGCGTTTCGGGCGTGCGGCAAATCTACCTTGATGGGGCTTTTTTGCGCGTGGATTTTGATGGGGAATCCGAACCTAAGGATTCTGGTGATCTCGGCTGATCATGCATTGGCGCGCAAGATGGTGCGTAACGTCAAACGCATCATCGAAAAACATCCGATGACGCGGCATTTGACGCCGCATGACGCAACCGATTCCGAATGGGCTTGTGACCGTTTTACGGTGGTGCGTGAACAGGAATTGCGCGATCCGTCGATGCTCGCGCGTGGGATCACATCGAACCTGACGGGGGCGCGCGCCGATGTCATTATTTGTGATGACGTTGAAGTGCCGCGCACCAGCGGCAATGCGCATAAACGACATGATTTGCGTGAGAAATTGGCGGAATTGAACTATATCCTCAATCCCGACGGTGCACAAATTTATATCGGGACGCCGCATTGTCATCACACGATTTATGCCGATGAACCGCGCAGCGAGTTGGGCGAGGAAGTTCCGTTTCTCGATCAATTTGCACGCATGAAAGTACCGATTATGGATGAAGCGGGGATGAGCGTTTGGCCGGAACGTTTTAGTACAAACCGCATCGCCGAGATCAAAAAATCTGCCGGACCTATCAAATTCAAAAGTCAAATGATGTGCGAGCCGGTGCAAATCGGTGGTGGATATCTGCGCCCTGAACGGTTGCAAATTTATCATGATGACCTTCATGTGATTGGGTCAAATGGCAAGCCGCTTGTGACTATTGGTGAACGCAAAATCGTGTCAGTATCGGCATGGTGGGACCCGTCATTTGGGATTGACCGTGGCGATCGCAGTATTCTCGCGGTGGTGTATCGTGATGGTGGTAACGCATTTTTGCTGCATCATCTGGCGCAAATAACAGTGGACCAGGGCAATGAGATTGATGAGGCAGCCCAGCAATGCCGTGCCGTGGTGGATTGTGTGCGGCAATTCATGTTACCTATTGTGACACTTGAAATCAATGGTATCGGCAGGTTTTTGCCCGGTATTTTGCGGCGTGAGTTGACGCGTGCGGGATTGTTATGTGCGGTGAATGAAGTGGCATCCAATATACCCAAGGATCGCCGCATTTTAGAGTCATTTGACGCCGTCATGGCGGCGCGTGCGCTGCATGTGCATCATTCAGTGCTCAAGACTCCGTTGTTGATGGAGATGGAAGATTGGCAACCTAATCAAGGCGCATCGCATGATGATTGTCTTGATGCTGTCGCCGGGGCGTTGTCAACTGAGCCTGTCCGTATCCGAAGGAATACGAAATGGGATTTTTGAGAGGGGGTGATTCATGCTTGCGGCGGTCGGTTTGTTGCGCAGTAAAATTTTTCAACAAAAAATGAAAATAAATCTTGACAAATTCGATTATCTAAATTTATAGTCATGAGGTTATTACAATGCTGTATCAACAAATTTGAGTAGAAAGAGTAGAAAATGAGTTTTAGAGGAAGTCCTCGTGGTGCTAGACCTTTAGGGGTGGCATTTATACCCGTGGTTATTGGTCTTTTTACAGCGGCGGTAGTAAACGGTTGTGGTGATCAACATCGTCATGATAACTCGCCCCGAGCTTCCGCTGCCCCTGCCCCTGAGGGAGGCGCTGTTGTGAGTAGAGCTCCTACTCTGCGCTGACCATAATTCTTATTTGAGCTTCATTCTCTGCGGCGGACTATGATACTCGAGCGTTATGCATTTAGTGTTAAAACATCATAATCCATCAATTCCGTTTGTGTTTTTGTATCCTGTGCCTGGCATGGGGGCTTGAGATGCTTTTTGGGCTTCCCCTGAAAATGGGGGAGTCATCATGGGGCATCATGCACCACCCATGCACCACCCATGCATCAAGTGCGCACTTCTTATGTGCCGATCACGCATCAAATATGACGCGAAAATAATGTGCGTCATGATGCGTTCTGTTCGCCAATCAATCCATAACTTTAATCTATAACTTTAATAGACAATTATTTTAAAACAAATAGTTATCTTTATTATTTTATTTTTAACATTAAGTCAAAAGGAGAAATCATGACTGATAACATCGAAATCCGTGACGCGGGCGGCAATTATATAACTCTGCGTACCGTTAATCTCAATAATATCCATACACCAAGATTATATGTCGAGCCGGCGATTCAAGACGCCGTCACCGGCGACGTCACCGCCAACGGCCAAACCGTAGTTATGAATGTGGAGCGTGTGAGTAATGTTGTGGCCCATGTGGTGGCCAGCGGATTGAGCGGACACACGGCCATTTTTGAAGCGTCAATCAACAGCACCGATGGCGTAAACGGTAATTGGTTTTCAGTTCAGGGGGTGAGATCCAACGCCAACACCATTGAAACCGGTGTTACAACGGCGATATCGTCAACACCCAGCTATTCCTGGGAAATTTCGGTGAATGGGTATAAGTGGTTCCGTGTGCGTGCCACGGCGCATACGGCGGGCACTGCGACTTGGATACTGTCCCCTGCGCCTTTTGCCACTGAGCCTGTTCCGGCTATTCAAAACGGAGCACAGGTGGTGTTGACATCCAGTGCAAGCGTCGGGGCATCCAGCCTGAAAAACCAAGTCAGTACAACCGGAAGCAATGCGCAAAACGTAAAAAGCACCGCCGGTAATATTAATGACATTGTACTATGCAACACAACAAGCAATGATATGTATTTTAAACTGTATAATAAATCAAGCACACCGACAGTGGGCACCGATGTGCCGGTGCGCACGATCTATATGCCGCCGAAAAGTACGAATTCCTATGGTTTAGGGACGGTGGGCATCAGGTTATCAAGCGGAATTGGGTTCGCCCTGACTGATGGGCCGAACACCACAGATACCGCCACCACGAATATCACCGCTGGTGCGGCTCTGGTGCAAATTTCATATACGTAATTTTGTCGTGACATAAATTCTAAGATGGAGGGGCTTGACGGCCCCTCCGGCTATTTTATAGACTATAAGCTTCTTGACTTTCCTCTCGCGGTCATGGGCCAAGAATGTTATAATTTTCTATGTATAAATGCTTGGCACTGATCGTAGTTTTTTTTTGTTTCCTGAACCTTCCCTCCGCTATGGCGACGGGGAGTGGTAGCGTTTCCCAAACATCATCCCCGGCGCAACAAACACCTATCCCCACACCACCCACAACACAGCAAAATCTTTTCAGTAACACTCCAACCAATGATACTCCCGCTGCGGGGCCGTATTATTTCGGCTATGCGTGGCCCTATGGCGATATGGATATGCAGGAATTGGTGGGGGGTGGGGCCCAAGGAACTCAAGGAACTCAAGGAACTCAGGGAACTCAAGGAACTCAGGGAACTCAGGGAACTCAGGGAATTCAGGGAACTCAAGGAACTCAGGGAGGGCCGATGCTGGTTGAGTTATATACCGATCCGGGTTGTATATATTCCCCATTGGGGCATCATTTGATGAATGACCTCATCCGAAAAACCAGTGTGATTGCCTTTACGTGTCAGAGCGATTTGCTGCGCATGGCATCGGGTGATCCAATGATTGTCCCGCAATGCAGTGACCGCCACGGATTTTATGCGTATAAAAATAACCGGTCGCGCATGACTCCGCAACTCGCGATCAATGGACATAGTTTGGTGAATGCATATTTATATGATCAGGTGATTAAGACCATCAAGCTGATGAAATTACTGACTCCGCAGGGGCTGGAGATTAAACCCACGGGCAAAAAAGATGAATATTATGTGGCACTTCCCGAGATGCAGTTTGGCGAAACTACGGATTTTGATGATCGGTTGAAAGTATCATTGGTGGAATATCAAAAGCCCGTTCATCACAAAATTACCGAAGGCCCCAATGCAGGGGCGGAGATTGAAATCCTCCATGCTGTGTCGCGCATTATTCCGTTGCCCGATTGGTTTGGGCAGGCCGGAAAATATAATTTTATCTGGACTCCAACCCCCAATGCTTTGGGTGCCGTGCTGTTGTTCGAAAGCAAGGATACGGGGTTGTATGGGGTAGGGGAGATTAAGCTCTAAAAACCTATTCAGAATCTCACTACGGCGTTGGCTTTTCACGGTATTTCTACGCTTCCGCTCCTCACGTACCCAAAAGTACGCTCCGGTGCGGCTCTCGAAAAACCGCAAAAATCCTTAGCCGTAGTGAGATTCCGAACAGGTCCTAAGGTGTTGTAAACAGCCTTCAAGTTTTCCGTTGTTTTCGGATCACTGCTTGGGCGGCGGCGAAGCGCGCGATGGGCACGCGGTAGGCCGAACAGGACACATAATCCAGCCCGACACGTTCACAAAAATCAATCGAGTCTGGATCGCCGCCATGCTCCCCGCAAATGCCGAGTTTCAGGTCAGGGCGAGTTTCGCGCCCGCGCGTTACCGCCATGCTGATCAATTGTCCCACGCCGTCCTGATCCAGTGATGCAAACGGGTCTTTGGCAAAGATTGATTTTTCAACATAGTGCGGCAGGAAGCTGCCGGCGTCATCGCGGCTCATGCCCAATGTGGTTTGTGTGAGATCGTTGGTGCCAAAGCTGAAAAACTCGGCATCCTCAGCAATTTCGCGTGCCATGAGGGCTGCGCGCGGCAGCTCAATCATCGTGCCTACGCTATAGGGTAAAACCTTACCATCCCGCACATAAATACGTGCCGCCACGTCATCAACCAATTTTTTAAGCTTGCTCAATTCTGCCCGCGTCGCAATCAGGGGGATCATGATTTCGGGGTTCACATCGACCTCCAACGCGGCTTCGAAAATCGCCACTGCCTGAATCTCATAAATCTCAGGATAGGTGATGCCCAAACGGCAACCACGATGGCCCAGCATCGGGTTAGATTCTTTCAGCTCATTTAAACGGCGTTTCACAATATCAAGCGGAATTTTTGCCAGATCGGCAAAAATGCGAATGTCAGAGTCTTCATGCGGTAAAAACTCATGCAGCGGCGGATCAAGCAAGCGAATGGTCACCGGCAGACCTTTCATGATCGTGAATAGTTCCACAAAATCCGCGCGTTGTGCGGGCAGGATTTTGGTGAGCGCGGCGCGGCGCAAATCTTCGTTGGGGGCAAAGATCATTTCCCGCACATTTTGGATGCGCTCAGGGTCAAAAAACATATGTTCAGTCCGGCACAACCCGATGCCTTCGGCCCCGAATTCGCGCGCGGTTTTAGCATCAAGCGGTGTTTCGGCGTTCGCCCGCACCTTCATGCGCCGCACGTCATCCGCCCATCCCATGACGGTAGCAAAATCGCCCGATAATTGTGCCTTCATGGTCGGTAATTCACCGATCATAACTTCACCCTTGCCGCCATCAATGGTCAGGATGTCGCCCTCTTTAATCTCGCGCCCATTCGCATACATGATTTTCTTCGCCATGTCGATTTGGATGGATCCGGCCCCGGCCACGCATGGGCGGCCCATACCGCGGGCCACGACCGCCGCGTGCGAGGTCATGCCGCCGCGCGTGGTCAAAATCCCCTTGGCTGCATGCATGCCGTGAATATCTTCGGGTGACGTTTCAATGCGCACCAAAATCACTGACTGGCCTTTCAAGGCGCGTTGTTCGGCTTCATCAGCCGAGAAAATAGCGGCACCGCTCGCAGCACCCGGGGAGGCAGGCAAGCCGCGTCCGAACACATCACGCTTGGCTTTGGGGTCAATGGTCGGGTGGAGTAATTGATCAAGTGAGCCGGCATCAATCCGCAGCAAGGCATCTTCCCGCGTGATCAAATTTTCGGCCACCATATCCACCGCAATCTTGAGCGCAGCCGCCGATGTGCGTTTGCCGGAGCGGGTTTGCAGCATATATAATTTCCCTTGCTGCACCGTAAACTCAATATCCTGCATATCTTTATAGTGTTTTTCCAACTGGGCACGCACAGTGCAAAGTTGCCGATACACATCGGGCATCACCTCTTCCATTGAGGGCAGATTCCCGCCATCCTTGGCTTTTGCGGCGATGGAAAGAGGTTGCGGCGTACGAATCCCCGCCACCACATCTTCGCCCTGGGCATTGACCAAATATTCACCATAGAAATAATTTTCGCCCGTGGAGGGATCACGGGTAAAGGCCACGCCGGTGGCGCAATCCGTCCCCATATTGCCGAATACCATTGCCTGAACATTCACCGCCGTTCCCCAATTTTCGGGAATGGAGTGGATTTTGCGATAGGTCACCGCACGCGGAGTCATCCATGAGTCAAACACTGCGCCAATTGCGCCCCATAATTGCTCTTCAACATTTTGGGGGAAGGGGCGGCCTAACTCTGCCTTCACCAACTCAAGATATTGTGCCACAATATCTTGCCATCCATGCGCGGTGATGTCGGTGTCCTGAGTTAATTTATTCTCATGCTTATGGGTATCAATAATCTTTTCAAACTCATCATGTGAGACGCCCAAAACCACATCGCTATACATTTGAATAAAGCGGCGGTAGCTATCCCAGGCAAAACGCGCATCACCTGATTTTTTGGCCAATCCCTGCACGGTTTCATCATTCAATCCCAAGTTCAAAACCGTGTCCATCATGCCCGGCATCGATACGCGTGCGCCGGAACGAACTGAAACCAAGAGCGGATTCTCCACATCGCCAAATTTTGCGCCGACAGAGGATTCAATCTCAATCAAGGCTCTGGAGACTTGTGATTTTAACTCAGCCGGATAGGATTTTTGATGATCGTAAAAATAGGTGCATAATTCTGTGGTGATGGTAAATCCCGGTGGCACAGGAAGGCCCAAGGCGGCCATTTCGGCCAAGTTGGCACCCTTGCCGCCCAAAAGGTTCTTCATGGAAGAATTGCCCAGAGTTTGGCTCATTCCAAAACGATAAACCCAATCCGTCATATTTTGCTCCGTATTTAAACTTTATTACAGTCTTGATTTTTCTCAATCTTCACCTGCCGATATATAACATTTTGCAACAAAATTATAGTTTTAAATGATGAGATCACAGAGTTTTTTAGGACGCAAAAATTTGCCACATTGCAGCATAGAAAAATGAAATTTATCAATTTTACCGCAGCATTTCTTATTGAACTTAACGCTATGGTTCTTTATTAAATCTTGGTATACCCATTCAAATTTTAAAATTTATCAGAAAGACACGACATGACGAACGTAGCAATTGTCACCGGCGGCACGCGCGGAATTGGTTTGGCGATTACGCGGGCTTTGCGCGCGGAGAATTATCAGGTTGCGGCCTTTTATTTCGGCAACGAAGAGGCCGCGCAAAAATGCGCTGCTGAGACTGGTGCCAAAATTTATAAGGTCAATGTCGCAGACTTTGCAGAGTGTCAGAAAGCCGTGGAGCAAGTTGAAGCCGAGCTTGGCCCTGTCAGCGTTTTGGTCAATAATGCAGGTATCACCAAGGATGGCATGCTGCATAAAATGAGCCCAGAAAACTGGTCCGATGTCATTGAAACCAATATGACTTCCTGTTTTAACATGTGCCGCGCTGTTATCATGGGAATGCGTGATCGTAAATTCGGGCGCATCATCAATATCAGCTCTATCAACGGACAAAAAGGGCAATTGGGCCAATGTAACTATTCTGCGGCCAAAGCAGGGATGCTGGGCTTTACCCGTGCTTTAGCCCAGGAAAGCGCAGCCAAGGGGATTACTGTGAATGCGATTTGCCCGGGCTATATCGCCACCGATATGACAGCCTCTATGCCGCAAGAAGTGCTTGAGTCCATCATTCGCCAAATCCCCGCAGCACGCATGGGAAAACCTGAAGAAATTGCCGATATGGTGGTGTTTTTGGCGTCTAATCGCGCGTCCTTTGTCACCGGTGCCACGATGACCGTGAATGGCGGGCAATATATCGCGGCTTAACGCTTGTTGATGATCTCACCGCGCCAATTTTCCGCCAGCAGACGCACGGCTTCGGGGTAGGCGATGTGTTCTTGTTCCAGCACGCGGGCGGCAAGAGTTTCGGCCGTGTCGCCGGGCAAAATCGGCACGGTTTTTTGCAGGATAATTTCACCTTCGTCCACGCCTTCGCTGACATAATGGACGGTGCAGCCTGAGATGCTCTCTCCCGCCTCTAAGGCGCGTTCATGTGTATGAAGCCCCTTAAATTTCGGCAATAGCGCAGGATGGATGTTGATGATGGGACCATGAAAGTGATTTAAAAAATACGGTGTTAAAATGCGCATAAATCCGGCATGGCAGATCAGGTCAATGTCATAATCTTTTAACCCATCCAATATTGCCTGTTCAAACGCTTCGCGTGTCGCATAATCTTTGTGGGGAATGGCAAGAGCGGGAATTCCAGCGTTTTGCGCCCGAACCAGTCCATAGGCATCAGCTTTGTTGGACACAACCACGGCAATTTCTGCAGGAAAGTCAGGGGATTCACAGGCATCAATAAGCGATTGCAGGTTACTTCCGCGCCCCGAAATAAAAACCGCCACATTGAGTTTTTTTGCATTGTTTTTCATAGAATGATCTGGGTTTGACATGTTCGCAGACGCCCTTTCACAGATGCCCTTTGGAGAAGAAAAAATAAAAATTTTGATCAAAAATAATCCCATCACCCCTCATCACGTGCGGGGTTACGAAATTTGAAGAGAGGTAAGTAAAAATCATATAATTTCCTGTCGTTTTAGTCTATAAGGATATCACCTTCAGGAATTTTTAGAGTTTTAGCAATTTTTTGACCGTTTTTCGAGTGATGAATGAAGCGCCTCCTGTATATTTTTTTATTTGTTTTGATTTTTTGCTGCAATCATAGTTTCTCAAAAGCTGCTTTGGCGGAGGATGAAGACTATATAATCCGCCACGTGGCGGTGGATGTGGTTGACCAAAGTTCGGTCAAGGCGCGCGATATTGCCTTTGCCAAGGCGCAGGAAAAGGCCTTTCAGGTTTTGGCACAACGTTATGGGAGGGGAGACTCTTTAAGGCCGCCATCGCCCCAAACACTATCAACCATGATTGAAAATTTTGAGATTGAAAGTGAGCAAAATTCCCGTAAACGCTATCGCGGGGTTTATACGTTTCGTTTTCGACCATCATCTGTCATTGGATATTTTGGGGCGAGTTTAAATGGGGCCTATTCTAACGTGGATGGGGCATATCCGCCCGATCAAACCAATCAAACAAATGGCCAAACAAATGGCCAAATATATGGCGGACCTGCGCGCGGCTCTGACCGATCACCCGGTTCTTATGACGGAGTGCGGATTGAAGAGCATAAAATACTCTTGATCCCCTATACGCAAATCGGAAAAGACTGGGCATTGTGGGATACAAAAAATAATCAATTTTGGATGCAGTTAAAAGATCGATTGGCAAGGGAGTCAGGGGATGAACCCTTTATCCTGCCGCAAGGGACCATCTCAGATTCTACCGATATTTGGGAAAAATCCCCCACAGTTTTAACCTCGGCTTCCATCAAGCGCATTCAGGCGCGATATGGCGTGGATGAGGTTATGATTGCGGCGGCGCGTGCGGCCAATAACGGGTTGGTTGTTGATCTTTACCGCACTGCCAATGGCCGGGTGGAATTGATGGGGCAAGTGTCCATCCGCGTGTCGGTTTTGGACCGTGACCAAAGCGGCTATCAAAAAGCAGCCGAGCAAATCATTGCCCTCGCTAAGCAAGATTGGCAAGCAAGTTCTCTACAGTCGGGGACTGTAGAGGAGGGAGCTGCTCAAACCGAAAATGCCAATATCAATGCGGATATGGGTGCGCGGGATGGTCAGAAGATTATTCCTCCCAGATCTGCTACTCAACCATCACCTGTTGGAGCGGGATTATCAGCAGGAGGGATAACTGGAGGAGGGGCGGCGGCGGGCACTGCGCGCTTTACTTACAATTATCGCAGCTTTGCAGAATGGACAAGGTTGCAACAATTTTTGAAATCGAGTCCTGCGGTCGCGTCTTATTCGATTAAAAGCCTTAAAACCAACGGCGCGAGTGTTGATATCTCCTATCGCAATTGGCAAGATTTTATGCGCGAATGCAGCCAGCGCGGCTATCATATTCGGGCATTGACCACAGGAGATTTTGGGGGCAGTTCCGGGGCCGGATATGAAATTTATTGAATCGTATGAATGATGCACACAAGATTTAATTTGAATTGAGGATAATCATGACCACCTGGCAACAAATTCTATTCTGGGCATTGGCTGCGGTGGTGCTGGCGGGGATTATCGTATTGTTTAAATCAATCTTACTCCCCTTTGTGCTCGGCGCATTCATTGCCTATATGCTCAACCCGATGGTGAATAAACTAACCAGCCACGGTATGAAACGCCGTCGCGTTGTGTTGGGAATATTATGCAGCTTCATTGTAATTTTTACGCTGGTGATTGCGATCATCTCCCCCATACTCTTTAAAGAGATGATGAATTTTGTCGAGCATGCGCCCCAAATTTTTCAAAAATTATGGGCAACGGCTAAACCTCATATACACTGGATTCAATCGAAATTCGGGTATGAAATTTCAGTGGACGAAGTGCAAGATGCCGTAAAAGAAAATGTCGGCAAGGCCCTACAGGTTAGTAAAGGGCTTGTGTCCAGCCTGACATCCGGAGGAATTGCCATTATTGATGCCATTGTCACGATTTTGGTAACACCAATCGTGGCTTATTTCCTGCTCAAAGATTGGCCGCGTTTTATCGGGCAGATCACGAGCCTTTTGCCCGTTCATTACAAATCCACCATCAAAACTCTGACCAATCAAATTGACCAAAAAATCGCCGGTTTTATTCGCGGTCAAATCACGGTTTGTGCCATTTTGGGGATGATGTATGCAATCGCGCTCTCAATCGCCGATTTGAATTACGGCTTTTTAATTGGGCTTGGCACGGGGGTTTTATCCATTATACCCTATGTTGGATCAACGATTGGTTTAATCACAAGCTTGGGCGTTGCGTTTTTACAATCTGATGGTGATTGGGGATATGTTGGCATCATCGCGGTGATCTTTGCCACGGGACAATTTTTAGAAGGCAATTTCATCACGCCGCGATTAATGGGAAATAGTGTTGGACTTCATCCATTGTGGATATTATTTGCCCTGATGGCGGGCGGTTCATTGCTGGGGATATTGGGCATGATGCTCTCTATTCCCGTCGCGGCTGCGATTGGTGTCTTGCTCGGATTTTTAATCGAACAATACAAAAAAAGCCCGTATTACAAACCGGAATTGGAAGAGGAAGAATCTCAACCCTCCCTCATCATCATGCCCCCGCATCATGATCATGATTAATCGTCTGACGCTTTGAATTTTATCCCATGAGCCTTAAGCCACTTTCGCAATTACCACTGGATCTGGAATTTTTGCCTGCCTTGGGACGGGCTGATTTCATGGTGGGTGCGTGTAATCAGGCAGCTGTTCATGTGCTTGAATCCTGGCCCAACGGGTGGGATCCCTATCCGTGTGCCATTATTTACGGCCCGCACGGATGCGGGAAATCGCATTTGGCGCATATGTGGCAAATACCTGCGCAGGCGCGCCTGATCACGGCTGTAGACTTCGCCCGCCTGTCGCCGGAACACTTATTGGACCTAAAGCAAAATGTGATTATTGATCAATTAGAGTTGCTGATCGGCGATAAAGAGTGCGAGGAAAAAATATTTCATCTTTATAATTTTTATTTGACGCAGCCGTTTTTTATTCTGGCACTCTCTCATTGTTCGCCCATGCAGTTGGAGTTTGAGCTGTGCGACCTGCAAAGTCGTTTACGATCGGTGAGGTCGGCAGAAATTAAGCCGCCCGATGATGAATTACTCGCCCAAGTGATTGCCAAACGATTAAGCGATCAAAATTTAAAAATTGATGATGCGACGATTGACTATATTTTAATGCGGATGGAACGGTCTTGGGAGGCACTCAATCAACTCATGGATGCCATCCGCCTCTATGCCACGGCCAAGCAACGGGGCGAGGTGACGAAGTTATTGGTGCGGGATGTGCTGCTCTCGGTTTCACAAAATATAGGGCACATCTAAAAACACCATCTTGCGGCGATCTACGGCGTTGCTGTGATACTCGGATCTGCACGTACGTCAATGTACGCTTACGGTCCTGCGTTTCTCGCTCCTGGTATCTCATCCGCAATCGGGGGTTTTTAGAAGTGCCCTATAGCGAAGACGGAATAGAATGATCATTTTATTTGATCCGTGCTATGGGGCGGAAAGATCGGCAAAAAGATCGGCGAAATAGATTGTATTGCATGTTATTATCTATTTGATATATAATGAATATTATGCGGCAAAAAGATCGGCAAAAAGTACTCGAACCAATTGGTCTGATGGAACCGATGCTTCCAGCAGAAGGAAGCTCGCGTATCCTCAATGATCTTGTCGTGGATCTTGTTGCAAAATCAAATGCGCTGGCCGGACAAATGCATCCGATTGTCAGAGATAGCATTGGGCATCTGGTGCGCTCAATGAATTGCTATTACTCTAATTTAATCGAAGGGCATAACACCCATCCGCGCGATATTGATCGTGCCCTCGCACATGATTATTCGCAAGAACCCAGAAAAAGAAATCTTCAAAAAGAAGCCGTTGCCCATATCGAAGTTCAAGCGATGATTGATAACGGAAACATTCCCGACTGTTATCCTGCGTCCTCTGAATTTATTTTGTGGCTCCATAAAGAATTTTGTTCGCGACTTCCGGATGAACTGCTCCAGAATGAAAACCCAGACACAAAAGAAGTGGTCAAGGTTATTCCCGGTGAACTGCGAGAGCATGATGTTGCGGTCGGTCGTCATATTCCGCCGCGGCCGGATAGCTTGCCATTTTTTATGAAACGGTTTGATGAAGCCTATGACGCGCGACGATTGAGTAAATCACAGCAGATCATCTCGGCCGCCGCCGCCCATCACCGGCTTTTGTGGATACATCCGTTTTTGGATGGGAATGGTCGTGTGACGCGGCTCATGTCCCATTCCATGCTGCTTCGGTTTGGGGTTGGATCAAGTCTATGGTCTGTTGCGCGCGGTCTTGCCAGAAATGTTCAAACATACAAGAGTTTGCTCCAAGCAGCGGACGAACCACGTCGTGGTGATTTGGACGGCAGAGGGACACTTTCTGAACAAGCACTGACCGAGTTTTGTGAGTTCTTCCTCAAGGCCTGTATTGACCAAGTGGACTATATGGCCGGTCTTATTCAGCCGACCGAGCTGACACGTCGTATCAAACTCTATGTTGATGATGAAATGTCTGCGGGACGCTTGCCCCAAGGCAGTTTTGTTTTGCTGCGCGAAGCTCTCTTGTTCGGTGAGTTCGAGCGCGGCAGAGCACCTGAGCTCACGGGATATAAAGACCGCATGGCGCGTAGCGTTTTGTCTGAGCTGCTCAAGAAAGGATTGCTCGTATCGGACACACCGAAAGGCTCTGTGCGCTTGGCATTCCCCTTTGAGGTCGTGGAGCGTCTGTTTCCGGCACTCTATCCTGATGTGCAGTAAGAACTTATTTGCAGCATCTCATGCTTGGACTACTGAACTTTGAATTGCGATTAACCGGCTTCCGCTTAATCGCAAAATGCGCTGGCCGGCAATTCAGTAGTCCAAGTACAGTTGCGAAGTTGTAAAATTTGACGCAGGGTGAGAAAAACATGCAACTTTCCGTTTGTTGGGGAGCGAAGTCGTGATAGACTTTGTGGGGGGGCTGAGGCTCATGACACAAAATTTTCCTCTGGATTCAAAAATTCTCGTTACTTTAATCATTCATTTCGTCATCACTTTTTTCCATGCTCAAAAAATACAGTCTTTTCATGGTTTTTACCCTGTTATGGTGGGTCGGACTGAGTTTGCCCCAAGCAGCTGTGGCTGCCAAAGCCAACGTGGCCAAAAGTGTCCATAAGAGTGTCAAATCGCTTGAGGTCCTGGCCATACGTTTTGGTGTGCATGAGGATAAACGCAGGGCGGTGATCGAACTCTCAGACCCCGCTGCGTTCCAAAGCTTTGTCATGAGCTCACCGTCACGGATTGTGATTGATATATCCAAATTTTCATGGGGGCATATCGCAATAGGTAAGGATAAAACCGCGCTCATCCGCGATGTACGGCTTGGGGAAATTGCGAAAGACAAAAGCCGCATTGTGATTGAAACGGCACAGGACGTGGCCATTCTCTCCAGTTTCTCCATTCCTGCCAAGGGGGCCGATCCGTTTAAAATAGTGGCTGATTTTCGTGTGGTGAGTGGTGCGGAGCATCAGAACACTGTAAAAATATCTGCTGCTCTCCCCCCCCAAACTTTGGGAAGTCCGCCACAGACACTAGGGACCATCACGATCCCCGGGCGTAAACCCAGCTTTCCTGATCTGCCCGTTCCGGGGAACAGACCAAATCCCGCCCAAAGCTCGACCCAAGGCTCTACCCAAAGTCCCGCGCTAAGTTTTACCGACAATCCCCGCCAGAATGCCAGTCAAAATTTGAAGGAAAGCCCTAAACAAGAAGCCAAAATCAGGCTTGAAAAACCCCTCATTATCATCGATCCTGGCCATGGCGGCCAGGACCCGGGAGCCATTGGCGCCAATGGCATGTATGAAAAAACCATCGTTTTGGCGGTGGGGTTGGAGCTCAAACGCCAGCTGGAGGCTTCCGGTCGTTATCGCGTGAAAATGACCAGGGATAGCGATGTGTTTATCCCCCTGGGCGGGCGGGTTAAATATGCGCGGCGACAAAAGGGAGATTTGTTTATCTCGCTCCACGCCGACTCGATTCGCAATGCCAACGTCACCGGGGCTTCGGTTTATACGCTCTCTGATACCGCATCGGACAAGGAAACCGCCAAACTTGCGGAACGGGAAAACAAATCCGATCTGATCGCCGGGGTGGATTTAAGCAATCAGGAAGAAGATGTGGCCGGCATCCTCATTGACTTGGCGGCGCGCGATACGATGAATCAATCGCGGTTTTTGGCGCGCACGGTGCTCAATACATTTGATGCCAATGGAGTCAAAGTCATTGATAAATCGCAAAAATCAGCCGGATTTGCGGTGCTGAAGGCCATGGATATCCCGTCTGTCCTCATCGAAATGGGCTATTTGACCAACATGAACGAAGTGCAAAAATTGTCATCACCGCGCCATCGGCAATTAATTGCCGCCAATATTATGCGTTCAGTGGATTATTTTTTCCAAAAAACATCGCCTTAAACAAAAGTTTATCTTTGCACGCACCTATTAAATGTGGATAAAATCGTTGGTTGATCTTTCTAATCTTGACGATTGATGCACCAGTTATAATGATTAGGGCATGAAAAAAATCTTGGGACCTTTTAATTTTTATGTGTGCTGCGCGTCGG